>JAFWQP010000001.1 GCA_017509045.1 Bacteroidales bacterium | reverse complement strand
ATACGATGTGGCGCAGGAATGTTACGCTCTCGTCGCCAGAAAGGGCGCTGAGAGCCCCTATTACTTCGAGAGCAGGGTAGGGGAGCTGGACGTGCGTTTCGCGCGTATAAACCGCAATTTCCCCATCGAGAACAAGCGTCTATGGCAGCTGCTGGGAGACTACGACCGCCTTTTCGACGAATTGGGCAAGAATGTGCAGACGGTGCGCCTGATGCGCAACTATGCCGACCTGATGGCCTACTATGCCGACAGCCTGCAACGCGCCGCCGATATGCTCTACGACATCCTTGACCTGCCCCAGCTGCCGCCCAAGGAGCGCGACGAGACCAAGCTCGCCCTCGGCGACCTGATGCTCTTTGCCGGCGAGGTGTGGGATGCGTCGCTCCTCTATATGCAGGTGGAGAAGGCAAATAAGAACGATGTGCTGGGCTCGCTTGCCAAGTTTAAGAATGCCAAGCTCTCCTACTACAACCACGATTTCCTGTGGGCTAAGACCCAGCTCGACGTGCTCCGCGCCTCTACTAGTAAGCTGATTGCCAACGATGCCATGGAGCTGTCGCTGCTTATCAGCGACAACATGGAGGACGACAGCACCTACGACATGCTAGAACGCTATGCCGAGGCTGACCTGCTGCTGTATCGCAACCAGCTTGACTCGGCATGGGATGCCTTCGACGCGGTGGCCACCAGTGCTTTGTCGCATCCCCTTTTCGACGAGGTGCTGATGCAGAAAGCCAAGATACGCATCCGCCAACAACGCTATGCTGAGGCGGACTCGCTACTGCAGCAGTTGGTCGACTTCTACCCCTACGACATACTTGCCGACGATGCGCTGATGCTGTTGGCTGAGCTCAACGACGAGCAGCTGCAACACCCCGAACGTGCCCGCGACTGCTACGAGAAACTGATACTTGACTACCCTACCAGCCTCTACGTCGACAGAGCCCGCAAACGATATAACGAACTCAAGGCAACCCTGCCTGCAATCAACTAGCAACTATGGAAGTACGTGCCAAGAAAGCCCTAGGACAGCATTTCCTTCGCGACGAGAACATCGCCCAACAGATAGCCGAAAGCCTCACCGGTACCACGCGCCATGTGCTTGAGGTGGGCCCTGGGATGGGTGTGCTGACCAAATACCTGCTGGCAAATCCCGACCTCGATTTCCACGCCATTGAGATAGACCGCGAGTCGGTGGCATACCTCCACACTCACTACCCGTCGCTGCATGTCATTGAAGGCGACTTCCTCGCACTCAACCTTTCGCAGCTCTTCTCCGAACCTTTCGCCGTCATCGGCAACTTCCCCTACAACATCTCCTCGCAGATCCTCTTCAAGGTGTACGACTACCGCGACCAGGTGCCCGAGGTGGTGGGCATGTTCCAGAAGGAGGTGGCGGAGCGTGTGGCAGCCCGTCCGGGCAGCAAGACCTACGGCATACTCAGCGTTCTTCTTTCGGCGTTCTACGACATCGAGTATCTTTTCACCGTCCACGAGCATGTCTTTTCCCCGCCGCCCAAGGTCAAGTCGGCGGTTATCCGCCTGCGGCGCAATGATGTGCAGCGGCTCGACTGCGACGAGCAGCTCTTTGCCCGAGTGGTGAAGATAGGCTTCAACCAGCGGCGCAAAACGCTCCGCAACGCCCTTCGTCAGCTCTCACTGCCGCTCGAGGTCATCCCTGCCGACCTGCTGGCCTTGCGTGCCGAACAACTCACTGTAGACCAATTTGTCCAAATAACCCAGCTGCTCAGCCAATCTGAATTGAATAACCAAAGTTGAAATCCCCCGAGCGCGGCAGCCGTCCCCTCTTGAGAGGGGTGGCACGAAGTGCCGGGGTATGTAGAAACACCTTTATAAATCCAAAATGTCAGTCCTAGAATACATCATCCTTGCCTTTGCCCTTGCCTTCCCCGTTATGGCCACAGTGAGGGGCTGTGCCTTGAAACACCATATCCGTCTCACCCGTGGGTTGGCGGTCTCCGCGTTGCTGGCGGCTGTCCACGTGGCGTTTATCCTCATGGGCATCTCTGTCGCCAATCTGCTGCGGTTCGACATGCCCGAGTACGACAACCTTGTCTACCTGGGGCTGCTTATCGTGGTGGCGCTGCGGCTGTTCTATGCGGCTTTCCGCAAGCAAGACCGCGAATTGCCCGCCTACGACATCTCTCGTTGGGGCACGGTGCTGCTGCTGGGCATTGCCACAGCCGTCAACACCCTGTTGGTGGGTCTAGGGTTGGGATTCCGTTTCAGTCTTCATGCCGAGCTGTGGAAGCTGTCGGTGCCGCTCTTTGTGGTGCTGTTCCTGCTCTGCTACTGGGGCATCATGCTGGGGCGTCGCAACAAGCCCATGCGCGAACGCCGCTGGCTGCTCATCGCCGTGCTTTTCCTGCTCATCTTCGCAGTGAAAGGGGCCTTCTTTGGCGAATAAAGATCTAATGTGCTAATGTGGAAATGTGTTAGTGTGTAAGTCTTGACGAGCACAATAACGCAATCACTCTAGTATAACATATGGCTGATTTTTGCCAAATAGTCACAATGTCGTTTAATTCTCTACTTTGTTGTACTCCGTTATACTACCCCCGCCTGCGGCGGAAATCTAGAAATCTTGGAGAAATTAGATTTCTCTAGGATTTCCCGATTTCGCGAAGCGGGTGATATACAACCCCTATTGAGAGCTTGTCTCTTCGAGGCCGTAAAAAAACAGTCTTATCTTAAACTAGAGCCAACGCAATACGGGATTTATATAAATCGCCATAGAGGGGCATACTCTTATCTGTGGGGCAAAGAAATAGCAGAACCTAGCTTCAAATCATATTGTTACTCATAATTCATACCGATTTGGAGTTGCATTCCAAATCGGTAGAAAAGTACAGAAAACAGTTGACATACAGAGAGGAAGAACATTGTTATTTCACATGAACCATCATATATTGTAGATTAATACCACAGAGGTTGCTGCTAACTTTTTTGCAGAACAGATTGTGTATCTTCAATTCACCGTGACGTAATGATATTTTTTTTATTTACTTTTTATTTTGTTTTTATTTATTTTACCTAAACTAAATAAAAGGTAAACTAAATCTAAAAGAAAGGTAAAATAAATGTAGGATAAATGAGGGTTTTACAACTAAGGCACCCACCTAGAACGGAATCGAATCATCTGAAAAAATCAAAAAAGAGAATTCTTCCGCTTCGATATCATTCGGCATTTTCATATCCTTCAGATGCTTGTGGGCAAAAACATCTAGGTTTTTTCTCGCTCTTTTATCTTCTTGCTGTGCTGCTTCTGTGAACCAATATAAGGCTTTTTGAATATCTTTTGCAACGCCTATACCCTTCTCATAACAATTACCAAGGTTGTTTTGAGCCCTGGCGTGTCCTTGGCTGGCAGCTTTGATGTACCATTCAACAGCTCTTACATGGTCTTTCTTTACACCTTTCCCATAATAATAGCATAGAGCCAAGCTGAATTGAGCGGCAGCATCCCCTTGCATAGCTCCTTTGGTGTACCATTCCACTGCTGCGACAAAATCTTTTTTAATGCCCCTTCCTTTTTCATAACAAAATCCAATGTTATTAAAAGCCAACACTTCTCCATGGTCAGCTGCTTTCATGTACAATTCTACTGCTTTCTCAAGGTTCTTCTTCACACCTATCCCTTCATCATAGCATAAGGCAAGATTGTACTGCGCCTTTGAATAGTCTTGTACTGCCGCTTTAGAGTACCACTCTACTGCCTTTTTATGGTTTTTCCTAACCCCGTCCCCATTGTCATAGCATACCGCAAGGTTGTACTGTGCTTCTATATGTCCTTGCTCAGCAGCTTTCCTGTACCATTCTACCGCCTCCTCTATGGCATCTTCATCGTCATAAAACAAAGCAAGCTCGAATTGAGCTTCAGCATAACCCTGTTCCGCTGCTCTCTTAAGCCACTCAAAGTATTCATAATAACTCAACTCAGCACACGCTTCATGTTCTGGAAGTACTTTAAGTTCTTCGAAAGTATATATCAGATATGGTATGTTTCTCATACGTCTAATTTTGTATATTCCACGAAATACAGTTAAGTGCCCCACCTCTTCTAACAGCTTCTAAAGCGGGAATGCCAACTACCTCGCAATCAGGTATAGTGTTGCCGATTTGCTCCAGAGCGATTCTGTCTTCTTCTACCCCCAACTGCGGCACAAGAACTAGTTTGCCTACTTGCAAGAAATTGATGTAAGACCAGCTGCGTGCATGTTTCCGCTTAACATGATATTTCAAAGGGATAACCTCGAAACGTGTCTCTAGCGCTTTTCGAAAACGATTGAAGAAATAGGTTGAGAAATCATTGTAGTTTGTCAGTAGTATCCTCCCGTCGCCGGCATAATGGACAATACCGTCGCTGTGCCCTAGATATTCTTTTCGGTCCCATGGGAGAAATAATAAGTCGCATTGGAAGGCATCACGCAGAATCTGCTCCACCTTATCGCGGGATTTGTCACTGTTCTCCACGAACACTTTTTCGGTCATCACAACGGTATCGCCACATTTCACCACATTGCCGCCATCCATTACAAGGTCCATCTTGATGATCTCAATTGTTGGTCTACCAATAGGGATAGGACGTAAGCCATCAAATACCACATCTTCCATTCTGCATGTTGGCAATGCTCGGAATAGTACGTTCGATTCCGCTTGAAGCACATCTTCTGGATTTGTTTGAATTTTGTCTTGCAGATAATCAGGAGTGTATTTATAGGCGATTAAACGGTCTTTTTGAATCTGAATTGGCATGTAATCGCGACACCAGATGTCTTTGGTTCCTTTGAGATAATCAAATGAGATTCCTCGTTTTTGTAGCACCTCTATGATGCTTGCATTGAGGATTGGGCATTTCTCAGGCAACAGACTTGAGAAATAAACGGTGTTGGTAAGGTTGTCTGTAATCATACTTGTTCTCCTCTTGTAAAACTCCACAAGCGCTCACATCTTTTCCCTTTAATCCTTTTGTAAACAAAATCAGACTCTGATAGGAATACGTTCTTGCGAAGCTTCCCTGTAAGTAGTGATGACTCTCTTGGAGAATCCACCCATTTTATATCGTTTTCTTCTCCAAGAGTGAATCCATTCAGCAAATCATAGAGATAAGTAGACTGGGTATTATACTTATAATTAGGATGTTCTATAAACATATATTGCCCATTCCCGTGTTGATCCCACTTCAAATACTCCCCTTTCTTATTCTTCACTTCATACGCACGAATGAGCGCAGAAGCCCGATATTCCTTTTTACTACTTTCGAAAGTAATATCAAATCCAGAAACATGTGCGTATAAGGTCATAATTGGGAAGTATGGAATCTCCATCAATACTTTTCCATCATAATCTCTTCTGTTGCGATGATATACGATGGGGTCATGCACTCCGTTTTCTTTCTCGCTATGGAAATAGAATTCCACAGTGCGGATATATATTTTGTAATCGTTGCGTACTTGGATATATCCTCCATAAAGAAATGCTGGGGCAAGCTTGCCAAACTCTGTTTGAAGTTCTGAATCGGAGATAACGTCGTCGATTTCTTTGTCGAATCGTTCTAATTCATTGATTAAGTTATTCATAATACTGTGTGTTAGAAATTAGTAACAAATGCAAAGGTATATGCTTTTTTCCGCACAGACAAACATTTTCGGTTAAAAGTTGTTAAATTTTTTAAAATAATAATTATTAATTACCGAAACGTGTAATGAATAAAATATACTAATTTTACCATTGCTTGCGTATTGAATAAATCCAAATTGGTCATTGGGATGGGAAACGCCAAGTAATTTATGGGCAAAACTGCGCTATTCGGATTTTTTTGTATATCTTTGCAAATTTTAGAACTGTAAGATTAGACACGTAACTGCATGAAAGTATTATTGTTCCTTGTCAGCTTGTCGCTGCTGGTTGTTACCCACGAGCTGGGTCATCTCTGTTTTGCGAAATTGTTTCACACCCGTGTCAGACGCTTCTATGTCTTTTTTAACCCCATATTTTCCATTCTCAAGGCAAAGAAGTTCGACGGCAAGTGGCATTTCTTGTTTTTCAACAAGGAGACACCCGAGTCGTGGGATGAGAAGAATCTGCGTCCCGAAGACCAGGACAATACGCTGTGGGGTCTCGGGTGGGTGCCGCTGGGCGGTTTCTGCGATGTGGCGGGCATGGTTGACGAGACGAAGGACAGTGGCGACTTGGAGAGCGAACCCCAGCCGTGGGAGTACCGCACCAAGCCTCGCTGGCAGCGGCTCCTTATTATCTCGGGCGGTGTGCTGGTGAACTTTATCTCGGCACTGATTATCTTTGCCGGCGTGTTCGCCCATTGGGGCACTGACGAGTTGCCGCTGCGCAACGCGAAACTGGGTTATGAATATCATCAGATACTGCTTGACGAGGGTTTCCAGAACGGAGACATCATCTATGCCTTTGACGGAGTGGAGCAGTACGACTATGCCGAGGCTGGTCAGACGTTGGTGCTACACACGCCTAAGGAGGTGACGGTGATGCGTGGCGACAGCTTGGTGACCTTTGCCTTGAGCAAAGACCTGCTGTCGAAGCTTGCCACGGAGAATCCCAAGCAGATAATGACTGCCCGTTTCCCGTTTGTGGTGAAGGATTTCTCGCCTGGGTCGGTGGGTAAGCACTATGGCATGCAGCAGGGCGACAGTATAGTGAGCATCGGTGGAATACCGACACCTGCGGCGACGGATGTGACAGCCACGTTGGGCGACTTTGCAGGCGACAGCGTGGTGGTGGGGTTGTACCGCGACGGGCAGTATATCGAGGTGCGGGCGTTGCTGGGTAAAGATGGCAAGTTGGGTATCTTTGCTGAGAATGACATGAGTAAATTGTTTGAGGTGAAGCACCAGGATTATACCATCTGGCAGGCGATACCGGCAGGCTTTAAGCATGGTTGGGAGACGCTGACCTCTTATGTTACCTCGCTGAAGGTGCTCTTCAGCAAGGGTGGAATGAACAGTCTGGGCGGCTTTATCACGATGGGCAGTTTGTTCCCTGACACATGGGATTGGTACAGTTTCTGGAATATCACCGCATTGTTGGCAGTGGTGTTGGCGTTTATGAATATCATCCCTATACCGGGTTTGGACGGCGGTCATATTGTCATTACCCTGTGGGAGATGATTACGCGCAAGCCTGTGAACGAGAAAGTGCTGGACGTGATACAGAAGATAGGCCTAGGGCTGCTGCTGGCATTGTTGGTAGTGGCCAACGGCAATGACTTAATCAGGGTGTTCAACGGTTGGTTTATGCAGTAGTTTGAATAGTGAATTAATTTCCTTCCATTGAAAAAGATTGATCGGCTCATACTGAAATCCTTCCTCGGCCCGCTGTTGCTGACGTTTGCCATAGCGGTGTTTGTGCTGCTGATGCAGTTTGTGTGGAAGTATATCGATGACTTGGTGGGCAAGGGGTTGGAATTTGGCGTGATTGCCGAACTGCTGATGTATGCCTCTGCCACCTTTGTGCCGATGGCGTTGCCGATAGCGGTGCTCTTTGCCTCTATCATGACGATGGGCAACTTTGGAGAGAAGTATGAGCTGGTGGCAATGAAGGCGGGAGGCATATCGGTAAGCCGTATTATGCTGCCGATGGCGGTGGTGGCGGTGTTGCTGATGGGCATAGCCTTCTATTTTGCCAACAATGTGCTGCCGGTGGCGATGTACCAGTATCGTACCACGCTGTACGATATACAGCGCAAGAAACCTGCCGTCAGCATCCGCCCTAGCGAGTATTACGACGAGATAGACGGCTACGTAATCCGCGTGAACAAGAAAGACCCCGACGGGCGCACGATGCGCGATATTATCATCTACGATCATACCGAGGGCATCAACCGCACCAATATCATTGTTGCCGACCATGGCTTTATGCAGTCCACCCCCGACGACCATTATCTGCTGTTTACGCTCTACGACGGCTATTCCTACAGCGAGCCCACAGACGGGGAGAACTACGACAAGCGACCCCTTACGAGCATCGGTTTTGACGAGCAGGTGATGACGTTCGACATCTCTTCGTTTGCTTTTGAGAAGTCGGATGCACAGTTGTTTAGCAACCATTACCAGATGTTGAATGTGGCTCAGTTGGATTCGACCGTAGGGTCGTTGGAGAAGTCACTAAACGAGCGGTATGAGGAGTTTGGCAGCACGTTGGTGGACAAGATGCATGTGTATAATGTGGCGAAAGAATACAAAGGAGACAGTGCTGTCTATATAAATGTGGCTCAACGGGTGGCAGATACAAATGCCGAATATCGCCGCAAGGTATGGTCGCAGGCGCGGGCAGGGGCGTTTAATGCTCTATCGGACGTGCAGATGTATCGGCAAATAGTGAGTAGCGACAAAGAATACATCAACCGCCATTATATCGAGTTGATGCGCAAGTTTACGCTTTCGGTGGCGTGCTTGTTGCTGTTCTTTATTGGTGCGCCGTTTGGCTCGATAGTGCGCAAGGGAGGCTTGGGGATGCCGTTGGTGGCGTCGGTAGTGTTCTTTGTGCTGTACTATGTCATCGGCATGATATATGAGAAGTCGGTGCGCGAGAGTGCCGTCGGTCCCATAGGCATGTGGATTGCCACGTTTGTGTTTATCCCGATAGGGGCATTGCTCACCTGGCAGGCAACCACCGATTCAAGCCTCTTCGACCTATCGATGTGGAAGAAGTGGCTCAAAATCAAAGATAAAGTTAAGGATGAAGAAAAGACCGATGGTCAATCCGATGATTCTTTAGTCTGACGAGTTTGGTTTTCGTAATTGCGGACTTCTTCTTGGAAACGTAGGTTGGCTTTGCTAAGGGCATCGTCGGCGTTGATTCCGCGGTTGTGTGCCCAATGTACCAGTTGGAATAGGAGGTTGCCAAACTGCTTTTCGTCCATCTCATCGTTTAGGGGGGAGGGGTCGGCAATGTCGTTATATCCGATGCCGGAAGCCTTTTCCTGCAACCGCACCGCCTTTACTAGCGGCGGCAGCCCTGCGGGTACCCCTTCGAGTACCGATTTGCGGCCTTCGTGCATCTTAATCTGTTCCCAACTTTCTCCGCCGTACTGCTCTTTGTGGTAGATAAATGGGTGGCGGTCTATCAATTTGTTGCAAATGGCATTGAGCACATCGGCAGTGGTGAAGCGGTGTTCGTCCTCGGCAATCTTGGAGTAGAAGAGTAGGTGCATAAAAAGGTCGCCTAGCTCCTTCTTAAGTTCAGAGTTAGCTTTGTCATCCCCTGTAGTTTCCACTTTCAGCACCGCCTCGCTCAGTTCGTAAACCTCCTCGATAGTGAGGTAGCGCAGGCTGGCAAGGGTTTGCACTTTGTCCCACGGGCACTCGCGGCGCAGGGTGTCCAATATGTCGTTGAGCCGTTGGAAGGCGGCGAGTGTTTCCTGAGTCATAGGCGGCGAACCTCCTCTACACCTTTCAGTGTGCTAAGGTTGGAAATCAGTTGGTTGAGATTGTCAAGGTCGAGAACATACAGCATGATGATACCGCGGACGATGCCTTCGACAGCCTCGAGTGTGATGGCGCGCATGTTGAGGTTCATCTGGTCGGAAACAATGGCGATAATCTCTTTTAAGAGGCCTTGGCGGTCGATAGCGGTGAAGGCAATGCCGGACAATAGGGCCACATGCTCACCGGGACGCCAGCGGGCACGCACGATGCGGTTCTCGTGGTTTGCCATCTCGTCCATTGCCACCTTGCAGGTGGTGCGGTGCACCATAATCTTGCCATCGGTGACGATGCCCACCACGTGGTCGCCCTGCACGGGATTGCAGCACGATGCCGGCTCGGGGGTGTATCGCTCATATTCTTTATCCAAGAGAAAGGAGCGTTGGCGGCGGTTCTGCTCAACATCGGAATAGTTATTGCCGAAATTGATGGCGGTGCTGTTTTTATCGAACAGGGAACTGTATTCGCCCATGAAATAGACGTTGTGCCCGGGTAGGTCACCTCGGTTGAAGCATTGCATCACTTCGCGTTCGCCGATGATGCCCATGGCCAGTTGGAAATAGAGGTCCACATCGCTGGCTATGTTGAGGAAGTGCTTCAATTGCCCAAAGTTGGCAGTATTGTTGCGTATTTTCAGTCGCTTGAATATCTCTTGCAGGCGGCGGCTACCCTCTTCGCGATAGCCTTTCCGTTGGTTGCGCAGATAGTCTTTTATGGCCTCTTTGGCGCGGGTGGTATAGACCATGTTGAGCCAGTCTTCCACGGGGTGAGTCTTGCGGCTGGCAAGCACTTGGACCTGCTCGCCTGCCCTCAGTTTATGACCTATTGGCTCCACTTTGCCGTTCACCTTAGCTCCCATGCAGTGCAGGCCTAGATTGGTGTGGATGGCAAAGGCAAAGTCCAACACTGTCGACCGTGCGGGCAGTTTTATCATATCGCCCTTGGGTGTGAAAAGGTAAATCTCCTTGGTATAAAGTGTCTCCTTGAACTCTTCCACCAAGTCCAGTGCACTCTTCTCGGTGTTCTCCAAGGTGCTGCGTATCTGTTGCAGCCACACCTCCACGGGGCTCAGTTCTAGCTGCTCCTCGGGGTGTGCCTCCTTGTATAGGAAGTGTGCCGCCATGCCCTTCTCGGCAATCACGTCCATGCGTTCGGTGCGTATCTGTATCTCCACCCATTGCCCTATGGGAGTCATCACCGTTGTTTGTAGCGACTCATAGCCGTTGGTTTTGGGTTGAGAAATCCAATCGCGGAAACGGGTCGGGTCGGGGGGGAACTCTGAGGAGATGAGCGAATAGACCTTGAAACACTCCGACTTCTCTTGCTCTAAGGGTACATCCAATATGATACGCATAGCGTACAGGTCATATATCTGGTCGAATTGGATGCCCTTGCGTTCCATCTTCTTCCAGCAGCTAAACACTGACTTGATGCGGGTTTTAATGGTGTATTTATACCCGTTTTCGTCCAGCATCTGCTTCACCTTTTCATACAGGCATTCTTTAAGCTGGTCAGCCTTGTCGGCACTTGCATTTATCAGTGCGGCTATCTCGTTATACTTGTCGGGGTTGGTATATTTCATCACCAACTCCTCTAGCTCGGTCTTAATGGCATACAACCCCAGACGATGCGCCAAGGGGATATACAGGTACTGGGTCTCCGACGAGATGGTCAACTTCTTGGTGTCCTTCATCGAGTCCAGTGTGCGCATATTGTGCAGCCGGTCGCATATTTTCAAGAAGATAACGTAAGCGTCATCGCACATCGACAGCAGGATTTTGCGGTAGTTCTCAGCCTGTTTCGAGTCCGATTGCTGCATTTCTAGCACGTCCTCAATCTTGGTCACGCCGTCTACGATTACCGCCACGCGGTCGCCAAAAATGGTGCGTATCTCGTCGAGCGTTATATTGGTGTCCTCCACCACGTCGTGTAGCAGGGCGCACACTACGGCTATCGGACCCAATCCAACCTCTTTTACCGCTATCAACGCCACAGCCAAAGGGTGGAAGATATAGGGCTCGCCCGACTTGCGGCGGGTGCCTGCGTGGGCTTTTTTCGCTAGAGAAAATGCCCGGAATATTTCACCCTCCTGCTGTTGCGTCATCGGGTAGATTTCGCGGCAGGCTGCCAACAACTCTTCGTATTTGGCTTGTATCTCTTGCTCTTCGCGTTTCTCGTCAATCACGTAGGTCATAGGCTATAACAATAACAATAACAAACAAATCAAACTTAGTGACAGGCTGGCTCCCACCGTCACATACATCCCGTCGAAGTTGGTCAACACCCCAAGCGAGACACTATTTGTGCAGAACTTATTCCCTGTGTCGAAAAAGGTGGCTTGCACTCCTACTTCCATAGCCGGATACAAAGTGGCAAAGTCCTCATCGTAGTTGATGCCTACGCTACCATACAGATGCCAATCATTATTGTTCCATGGTTTTGAAACTCGGTAGCAAGGTCCTCCAAGCACCCAAAGCGTGTTGTGTGCGTATGCACTCAGATTGAAACCCCACACTTCGGGCAGGTAGGCATAGCTGAGTCCCACGCCTATATCTTCGATGCCGATAAAACCTCTTGTTTCGGCGAAGTGTACGCTGAAAGGACTGCCAAAGTAATATATAGGGTTGATATTAGGTGCCTGATAGTCGTCTTCGCTATACAGGGTATCGTCTACCGATGACACCGACACCGAATCGGTTTGTGCCCACAGCGGAGCCAAACCGAACAACATCAGTCCTATAATCAAAACCCTCTTCATTCCTGATTTGCTTTTTCCATCATGGCGGCACGCACCTTTGCCTCCAGCTCATCGCACAACTCGGGGTTGTCGCGTAGCAGTTGCTTCAATGCTTCGCGGCCCTGTGCAAGCTTCGTGTCGCCGTAACTAAACCACGAACCGCTCTTCTTGATAATGCCTTGCTCAACTCCGAGGTCGATGATTTCGCCCAAACGGGAGATACCCTCGCCAAACATCAGGTCGAACTCACAGGTGCGGAACGGAGGTGCCACCTTGTTCTTTACAATCTTAACCTTCACACGGTTGCCCACGTTCTGGTCGCCGTCCTTGATAGCCTGTATGCGGCGTATGTCCACACGCACAGATGAATAGAACTTCAGCGCGTTGCCGCCCGTTGTAGTCTCGGGATTGCCAAACATCACGCCAATCTTCTCGCGCAGCTGGTTGATGAAGATGCAGCAGCAGTTGGTCTTGCTGATAGTGGAGGTCAGTTTGCGCATTGCCTGGCTCATCAGTCGTGCCTGCAGACCCACTTTCGAGTCGCCCATCTCGCCGTCGATTTCAGCCTTAGGCGTCAGTGCTGCCACCGAGTCGACCACAATGATGTCGATAGCTCCCGAACGTATTAGGTTGTCGGCAATTTCCAAAGCCTGCTCGCCATTATCGGGTTGCGACACAAACAGATTGTCCACATCCACACCCAACTTCTTAGCATAGAAGCTGTCGAAGGCATGTTCAGCATCGATGAAAGCTGCAATGCCACCGTTTTTTTGGCATTCGGCTATGGCATGTATCGCCAACGTGGTCTTACCCGACGACTCGGGACCAAATATCTCCACAATTCTGCCTTTTGGGAAACCTCCCACGCCCAGCGCGGCATCTAAATTGATGCTGCCAGTCGAAATCACATCCACCTTCTCTGCGGCCCGGTCACCCAATTTCATCACGGCACCCTTGCCATAGTTTTTCTCAATCTTTTCCATTGTGCTCTGCAGAATCTTCAGTTTTTCGAGCTTCTGGGCCTCTATGTCTGACATCTCTTTTGCCATAGTTTACAATTGTTTATATTAATATTTTAGGTTATTTCAGCGCATAATTATCAGACTACAAATATACAATTTTTTTTTAAATCTGCAAATATCAAAAAAAAGTGTGTATCTTTGCACAATTAAATTAATATAAAAATTATACCCATGGAAATCATTAGCAATAGAATCCTCAACATGGCGGAGAGCGAGACCCTCGCCATGACCGCCAAGGCCCGCGAACTTAAAGCCCAGGGCAAAGACGTCATCAGCCTCTCCATCGGCGAGCCCGACTTCAACACCCCTGATACTGTTAAGGATGCTGCCAAACAGGCCATCGACGACAATTTCACTCACTATCCTCCCGTGCCTGGCTATGCCGACCTTCGCGAAGCCATCGCCCAGAAGTTTAAACGCGACAACAACCTTGACTACAAACCCGAGCAGATTGTCGTCTCCACGGGTGGTAAGCAGGCCATCTATCAGGTGGTGCAGTGCCTCGTCAACCCCGGCGACGAAGTCATTATCCCCACGCCTTTCTGGGTCTCCTACAAAGAGATTGTCCGTGTGGCCGAAGGCAAACCCGTCTATGTCAAAACCAGCATCGAAAACGACTTTAAGGTGACTCCTGCACAGCTTGAGGCAGCCATCACCCCCCGCACCAAGCTCATCATGTTCTCCAGCCCCAGCAACCCCACCGGCATGCTCTACACCAAGGAAGAACTCAAGGGCATTGCCGAGGTCGTCGCCCGCCACGAGAACCTCTTTGTCATGTCCGACGAAATATATGAGCACATCAACTTTGTCGGCAAACACGAGTCCCTTGCCCAATTCCCCGAAGTAAAGGAGCGTGTTATCACCGTCAACGGTGTCGCCAAGGGCTTTGCTATGACTGGCTGGCGTATTGGTTTCATCGGTGCTCCCCTTGTTATTGCCAAGGCTTGCAACAAGCTTCAGGGTCAGGTGACCAGCGCCACCTGCTCCATCGCACAGAAAGCCACCGTCCGCGCCATGCAGATGGACCCCGCCACCAGCGACGATATTATCAACATGCGCAACATCTTCCGCCAGCGTCGCGACATGGTTTATCAGCTTCTTTGCGACATTCCTGGCCTTAAGGTCTGCATGCCGCAGGGTGCCTTCTACTTCTTCCCCGATGTAAGCAGCTACTACGGCAAGAGCTTTAATGGCAAGAAGATTGAGAACTCCACCGATATGGCGTTCTATCTCCTCAACGAGGCCAACGTCGCCACCGTTATGGGCTCCGCCTTCGGCGACGACGACTGCATCCGTCTCAGCTATGCCACCAGCGAAGACCTCCTGCGCGAAGCCCTCCGCCGCATCAAGGAAGCCCTCGCCCAACTCAAATAATCAACCGATTCAACACCACAATATAAAAGGGCTTGGCAATCATTGTCAAGTCCTTTTTGTTCAAATATATGATTAATAGCGTATTGGCATTTTTTTGCTAGCATAGCCACACCCTAATGGTTTCTTTACTTATTCTATCGTTATACCTTAGTTATACTTTAGTTATACCTTAGTTATTCTATACATAATAGTATAACTAAGGTATAACTAAAGTATAACTAAGGTATAACGATAGAATAACTGCTGAAGCGAAGGGGACGTTTTTTAAGGTTTGAAGTGGAAATAGGAGGGCAAAACGAGGGAGGGAAAGGAAGAAAAATGTGGGTAGAAAAGGGGGGGTGTAAGAAAAAAAATGGGCTTTTAACATTTGTTACGGATTTTTTGTGTATCTTTGCAAACGTGAAAATAGAGACAGCCATACGATATTTTGCTGACTATGTCGCGACAGAAAAGCGTCTTGCAGCTAGCACTCGCCGGTACTATGTGGGCGAGGTGGAGCGGTTTGGAAGATACTTGGAGGCGCAGAAGATTGAGGAGGTGGATGAGGTGGAGGCGTATCATGTGCGTGACTGGCAGATGGAGTTGATGTCTGCCGGAGAGGCGGTGGGGACTGTGTTGAAGCAGCTGGCAGCATTGCGCGCGTGGTTTAAGTATCTTCGCAGGCAGGGTTATTGTGAGCGCGACATTATGGCGAAGATTACACCGCCCAAGACTCCGAAGAGGCTGCCGGTGTTCTTTCGTGAGAAGGAGGTGGAGAGGATTTATGCCGACATGTTCCCGCATACGTTCGACGGAGAGATGGAGAAGTTGGTGCTGAGGATGTTGTATGAGACGGGTATGCGACGTTCGGAACTGGCAATGCTGCGGTTGGGTGGTTTGGATTTGTCGGCGGGAAGTATCAAGGTGCGCGGTAAAGGGGATAAGGAGAGAATTATTCCTATAGAAAATGAGTTGGCACAAAATATTTCGCGCTTTCTTACGTTAAGGGAGGAGAAGATTGAGGAGTTGAAGTGTGCCAACGAGCATTATGAGGAGACTGACAGACTGCTGATTAATGGCAAGGGCAGGGCGGTGAGCGACGGGATGATATATCTGATTGTGAAACGGTATATGTCGCCGATTTCGACAGCCGAGCGGGTGAGCCCGCATGTGTTTAGGCATTCGTTTGCGACGCACATGCTGAATGAGGGAGCGAATATTGATGCCATTAAAGAGTTGCTCGGGCACAGCGACTTGGGGACTACCGAGGTGTATACCCATGTGGCGCGAGAGCATTTGAAAGAAACATATAAACACGCCCATCCTAGGGCAAATAAAAAATAAGGAGGTAACTATGAATACAACAATCAATGCCGTAAAATTCAAGGCAGACCCCAAGCTGGAAAAATTCGTAATTGAGAAAGTCGCCAAGCTCGACCGCCTGATTGACAATGCAACAAAGTGCGAGGTGATATTGAAGGTGGATAAGCCGGAGAGTGACAATAATAAGATTGCCGAATTGTCGCTCAGCCTGCCGGGTCAAACTCTCTTCAACAGTAAGCAGGCAGACACCTTCGAGGAAGCCGTCGCCGACTGCGTCGACTCTATGAAAAATCAGATTGACAAGTACAAAGAGCGTTACAAATAAGTCTTCGGACTCAATAAAAAAGAGGGTGTCCTGTGTGGGACGCCCTCTTTTTTGATGCGTGCGGACTCAGACTACTTGTCGAGTTCCTGCTGGCGCAGGCGCTGGACATAGATGGCCTTTTGTCTGCGTTCCCGGTTGATGACGGAAGGTTTAGTGAATTTCTGACGCTCGCGAAGTTCTTTCACGACACCAGTTTTTTCGAATTTTCTTTTGAGCTTCTTGAGTGCTCTTTCAATGTTTTCACCTTCTTTGATAGGAACTACGATCATTGTTATAACCTCTTTCTTGTTAAGGATTGATAAAAAATGTTTGTTATTAAGACTTAGTTTGTCTTCGTATTAGAATTGGAGATGGCCCTGAGCGGCAGCATCGTTAAGAGCAGCGAGGATGCCTTTCTTGTTGATGATACGCATACCCTTGGCACTCACTTTGAGGGTAATCCACATACCTTCTTCGGGGATGTAGAATTTCTTGGTTTGGAGGTTGGGGGAGAAGGTACGTTTGGTGTGGATGCGGGAGTGGGAGACGTTGTTGCCACGAATCACTTTCTTACCGGTAATTTCACAAATCTTTGACATGTTAGCTATAATTTTTTTTGTTTGTTTACGTTATTTACGTGCTTTTTTTTGTGAAAAAGCGGGTGCAAAAGTCGGACTTTTTTTTGAATTGGCAAAGATTTTGATGGTCGAAAAACTGGGTTTTCGTTTTTTTTAACATATTGTTTATTGTAAAATGTTTTGGTGTAAATATTTGTGTTTTTTGAAAAAATAAAATTTAACACTACTTTTTCAAGTAGTTATGGTCTAATAACGTGTTCAAAACTCATTTTTTTCCTCCTATTTTTCAAAAATTGACCCTCTCGGATGTTTGCAGAAAAACTCATAAATTGGTATCAGGAAAATGGTCGCCAGTTGCCTTGGCGGGGGATTGACAATCCATATTATATATGGCTTTCGGAAATCATTCTTCAGCAGACTCGCATAGAGCAGGGGAGAAGTTATTATGAGCGGTTTGTGACTAGCTATCCTACTGTGATGGACCTTGCTGAGGCTTCGGAGGAGCAGGTGCTGAAAAGCTGGCAAGGGCTGGGCTATTATTCGCGAGCCCGCAATCTGCACGCGGCAGCACGCCATATAGCGTTTGATTTGGGAGGAAGGTTTCCCGACACTTATGAGGGTATTCTTTCGCTCAAGGGGGTGGGACGATATACTGCTGCGGCGATTGCCTCATTTGCCTTTGGCTTGCCCTATCCTGTTATTGATGGGAATGTGTATCGTGTTATCGCGCGCATGTATCGTATATATACTCCTGTTGGAACAGATCAGGCGTATAAGGAGTTTGAACATTTGTTGCAACAATTGATTGACAGGGAAGAGCCGGGTTTGTTCAATCAAGCGATGATGGATTTTGGAGCACTGCAGTGCAAGCCGGTCGGAAGTGATTGCTCCGCTTGTATTTTCAGGCAGGAATGTTTGGCTTATCGTGGTGGGGTGGTGGCGGAATTGCCAGTTCGTCCTCGGCCAGCGAAGATAAAGGAGAGGTACTTCTATTATTTCGACATCCGGTGGAGCAATCCTCAACCATCTATTATTGTGCAGCAGCGTGGTGCAGGCGATATTTGGCAGGGGCTATATGAATTGCCATTGTATGAGACAGAGGTGCCGATTGCAGATTCGAAATTGTTGGATAAACTAGGGGCAGTTCTGTACAACTGGACAGGGCAAGAGCCGCTGAGCATGGAGGTGGGTCCTTGTCTGACACATCAGCTCACACATAGGACCATCAAGGCTCGTTTTGTGCGGGTGAATTTTGATGGTAAACCTGCCAAAATGCAAGAAAAAATGCGGGTTGTAGGCCTGTCTGAGCTGAAATCTCTTCCGATTTCGCGATTGATAGACAGATATTTGTCGGAATTGTGAATATCTTTACTTGTTCAGTTTCCTAAAAAGTGTTATCTTTGCAGCACGATTCTTTGCTCTTAAGCAAGGGTAATGTGATATAATTATGGTAGGAGTAAACAAAGTAATTCTAATTGGTAACTTGGGTAAAAATCCCGACGTTGTCGCGTTCCCGCAGGACCGACATAATGAAGCGGCAAGTGTTGTAAAGAAGGCGTCGTTTCCCCTCGCCACCACAGAATATAGAAAAACCAGAGATGGAGAGCGTGTGGAGCAAACCGAATGGCACAATGTGGTTTGCTGGCGTGCACTGGCGGAGATAGCCGAGAAGATATTGCACAAAGGAACCCAGCTGTATGTCGAAGGCAAACTCCAGACTCGCTCGTGGGAGGATAGAGAAGGTGTGAAACGATATATTACGGAGGTGGTGGCAGACAACTTCACGGTGCTTGCCAATAAGAACCGCCCGGATGAGGCTGCCGACAAAGAACAAGACCCCCTTTCGACCATTCTTAATAGCGAGACGGAGCCGTTAGGCGATTTGCCGTTTTAAGATTGAAAGTTGGGAGCCGTTTGACTGACTCCCAACTCTCGATTATCAATTCCTAGTTTGTATATCCCGGCTTGCCCAGCAGGCGGAACATATTCTTTTTGTATGCTTCTACCCCAGGCTGGTCGAAAGGATTGACACCTAAGGTGTATCCACTTATTCCGCATGCAAATTCGAAGAAGTATATCAGTGCGCCCAAGATATACTCGTTAACTGTGGGGAGCACGATTTGCAAAACTGGTACACCTCCGTCGTTGTGTGCAAGGATTGTGCCTAATTCGGCATTGTGGTTGATTTCGGTGAGGCTCTTACCCAGCAGATAATTGATGCCGTCTAGGTTCTTATCGTCGGAAGGTATGTTTACATGGCCGTTTGGCTGAGCCACACTAAGAACGGTCTCAAACATCAGGCGTTCACCTTCCTGAACATATTGTCCCATCGAATGCAGGTCGGTGGTGAAGCTGAGGCTGTGGGGCAGTATGCCTTTTCCTTCTTTGCCTTCGCTCTCGCCATATAGCTGTTTCCACCACTCGCTGATATATTTCAGCTGCGGGACAAAGTTTTCTAGAATCTCAACCTTACAGCCTTTGCGATAAAGGAGGTTGCGGATGGCGGCATAAAGCATGGCGGGATTTTCGTTCAGGCTATCGCTGTCGATGCACAGCTTGCGCATGTCGCGTGCGCCTTGTAGTAGTTGGTCGATGTCATATCCTGCCATAGCGATGGGCAGTAGGCCAACCGGTGTGAGAACCGAGAAACGACCACCTACGTTGTCGGGTATCACGTATGTACGATAGCCCTCTTGCTGGGCGATGTCGTGTAGGGCACCTCGGCGGGCATCAGTGATGGCGATGATGCGCTGGGCGGCCTCAGTTTTACCATACTTGTTTTCAAGATGCGACTTGATGATACGGAAGGCGACGGCAGGTTCGGTGGTAGTGCCCGACTTAGAGATAACGGCAACAGCATATTCATATTTGTCCAACATCTGCATCAGTTGGCAATAGTAGTCTTCGCTGAGCGTATGACCTGCATATATAATGTATGGATAGCCTCCTTCGGACTGCATGGCGGCGAACTCAGATTGCAATGCCTCAATGACGGCACGGGCACCGAGATAACTGCCTCCGATGCCAATCACAACAAATAGGCGTGCCTGGGTTCGTAGTCGTTCCACATCGGCCTTGATGCTTTGTACAATCTCAGGAGATAGAGTTTCGGGCAGGTCTACCCATCCGAGGAAATCGTTTCCCCTGCCCGACCCAGTGAGCAGAGTTCTCTTTGCACGAAGAACCTCTTCGTGTATTCCCGCAAGCTCACCGTCGTTCACAAAATGCCGCAAATACTCAGTGTTTAAACCAATTGTATTCATAAGTTGAAATATTTAGTGGTTGTTGATATTTTGAAAATGCAAAGATACAAAAAAATTATTACAAAATATGATTATAGAATATGATTTGTTTATCGCTTAACATATTGGCTTCTCATTCTGTTTATAACATTTTGAAAATGAGTTGATGCTGAAAAACGTGGTGTTTATAGGGAAAACGCTTGAGTAATGACAAAAAGAAGGGCAATAAACAGGTTGAGATATGATAAAGGTGTTTGTTAGTAAGTTGTTGATAAGTTTGTAGTCCTCGGCCGATTATTCGGAGTGGTATTTCTTTGAATTCCCTCATTAGTCATTGTTTATGAATTTGTGCCAAAATCCTCTCGCAAGCCACAATTTGTTAGGGATAGAGTAGGTGATAGGAATCGGACAGAAATGAAGGTAAAATTGATGTGTTCAGGCTATTAAAAATAGTAACGAGACTTGGTGCATAAAGCCATAAAAATACAATTTATTGAAAAAAAGTTTTGTAAGTAAAAAAAAATGTGTAATTTTGCAATTTGAAAAGAAGTGTAATAATATTATAACAAAAAGTATACCAATATGTTGAAAAAAGTATCAAAAATCGCAGTGTTGTTCTGCATGTTTGCTTTTGCAGGCAACGCTTTTGCTCAAAACGAGGTTCCCGAATATCCTCAGTATGGTTTTTGGAGCAATTGGGGCATTGGTATCACTGGTTCGTTCATGTACCAGCCCGACGTTAATCAATTCTATGGCGTTCAGAATCCCTATTGGGGAGGCGGTTTCAACGCTGGTCTCGGTGTTCTCCTGCAGAAAGAGGTTGACCGTGGTGCATATCTGCGTTTCCACTACAACTTCCCGAGCCTGTTTGCCAATTGCAATCAGAACGACTTAGCTACTTTTGGTCAGAGCCCAAATGCCATCCTGTATCCCGATGCAACTGGTCAGGTAGTCCGTGTTACCAATGGTTGGGGCATTACTGACACCTCCATCTCCATGGACAAGCACCATGCTATCACTGCTGAGTTCGTGCTGTCGCTGAACAACAGCTTCCACAACTGGAATCCCGAGCGCCGTGGTAACCTCTATGTGTTTGCTGGTGGTGGTCTTGCTTTCAGCCGCAATGAGGCTCGTGCTATGTACAAGGCTGGTATCCAGTTGGACGGTGGTCTTGGTTTCAGCTACAGAGTGTCCGACAGAAGCAACCTCTTCCTCGAACTCGAGGCTGACGTTATTGCTGATGCTCCTGCTTTCTGGAGAAAGGGTGTTGGTTTCCACCACTCCGATGTTCTCGCCACTGTTGGCTACATCTTCAACCTTGGCGTTACCGCTGCTGACCAAGAGCTGATTGCCCAGCGTGCCCTTATCACCAAGGAGCAGCTTGACGCTCTTGAGGAAGAGAACGAAGCTCTTAAGAAGGATGTTGCTGTTGCAAAGGATAACGAGAAGAAACTGCAGGCCCAGGTCAACTCTCTCAATGACGAGAACGACAGAATCCGTCGTGAGGCTTTGGCTCGCGCACAGAAAGTTACCGACAGCTTGAACAACGTTCTTGACCAGCTCAAGGCTGACCAGCTGAACTACTATGCTATCCCCTTCTCGGTTCTCTATCCCAACGATTCTTGGCACGTGACCGATGCTGAGATGATAAAGGTGAAGGCTGTCTCTCGCGTGATGAAGGACAACCCCGACCTGAAACTGACCATTGTCGGTTTCTGCGACTACACTGCTTCCGACGAGTACAACATGAAGCTCTCTCAGAAGCGTGCTGAGGAAGTGAAGCGCATCATGGTTAAGAAGTATGGTATCGATCCTGACCGTCTCACTGTTGACTGGAAAGGTAAGACTGTTGCCTTCGGTGACATCCACTACGAACTAAACCGTCGTGTTTCCTTCTACCGCGTTATTGAATAAGCTTTATTATGGTATAGAAAAAAGGCGACCAATGTTGGTCGCCTTTTTTTTATTGGCTGTTTTACATAGAGATTATCTTGAATTCTACCCGCCGGTTGTTGGCGCGGCCTTCTTCTGTGTCGTTGCTGTCGATGGGCAGGCTTTTCCCATATCCTTTATGCTGCAGTCGCTTTTCACTGACACCTTTTGATATAAGGTAGTCGGCAACGGCTTTCGCACGGTTTACTGAAAGTCGTAGGTTGTAGCTGTCGGAGCCTTTGCCATCGGTGTGGCCGCGTATTTCGATGTGCATCTGAGGGTAGGTCTCGAGTAACGAGATAAGGCTCTTTAATTCGAAATAGGATTGTTGTAAGATGGTACTTTTATCAAATTCAAAGTAGATGTCTTTGAGGACAAAGGTGCTGCCTACGGTGAAAGCGGGTTGCTCTTCGGTCAGATATGTTGAATCCACGTTTAAATCGTCTGCAACTGGGGGTGGACAATTAAGGCATTCGACTGTTACGTCATCGATATAGTAGTATGCTCCTGGCAGCAGTCGAGTCAACGAGTCGTAGTCAATATATCCCGAATGCTCCGCTAAATTGAAATTACCGAGGGTGATGTATTGCTCTCCTCCTTGTGCAACGAATGTGCCTCTGATACGTTGCCATCCACGAGTGTTGGTAATAATCGAGTCTGTGCTATTGACTACCTGAGGTATGTATGGGCGGGCAATGGTTTGAAAAATATCCTCGGAAAGGTATTCATGCTCCTTTGCAAGGAATATGCTGCGCACGGTGTCGCTTATGCTCTCCTTTGTGAATAGGCCGCCGAGAGTGGCAACAGCGCCTGTCGACTCTTCAGAAAGGCTTGCCCAAAACGTGAGTTGAATACTGTCGCCGCTGCGCAGTTTTCTTCGTAGCTTTGTTTGAAGGTATTCGCGGTAGTCATTCTTGCTACAATAGATGCCACAATACCCATCTCCGTCGTGTGGTAATTGTTGTCCTAGTTTGTTTGAAGGGACGCCGCACTCGCGGCTGCCACATACATTAAAATAGTCAGCACTGCCACGTGTTGGCTGATACCAACCTTCTACAAGTGTGAGAATGCCCACGGCATCGACTCGTCGAGGACAGTGTCGGTATTCCTCAAATGAGCCGTTATAAACTAGATTAACAAGCTGGGACGTATCGGTGGTTGAAGGTGCTTGTGCTTGTGCAAATCTTGCGAGAGCCAGTAATAATCCTATGGTAACCCATGTCTTTTTCATATAGTTCGATTAAGGGTTTTCATCATGCTTTGCCATAGTTTGTCGGCAGTGTTATTCCAATTGAATTGTGTTCGTTGCTTTCGTCCGTTGGCAATTAGTTGTTCCCGGAGGGCGGAGTCTTTCTCAATTTGCCATAGCGCGTCAGTCATGGATTCAACATTGGTTGGTTCAATCAATATAGCTGCGTCACCTGCTACTTCAGGCATAGAGGTACAGTTGGATGTGATTACTGGCACATCGGCTTCAAAAGCCTCGAGAATAGGAATGCCGAAACCTTCGTATAATGAAGGATATACAAGTGCTGTCGCTGAGCCAAGTAGTCTTATCAATACTTCGGGCTCAGCTCTGCCCACAAAAACTACATCTTCTTTATGCACCATTTGTTTGTAGGCTTTCTCTAGTTCGTCTTTCCACCATACCCTATGTCCTACCACAAGGAGTTTAGTACCCTCAGGGTCGTTTTGTTTAAACTGGTCAAAAGCTGTCAGCAGTGTCGCCAGATTCTTCCTTTTGATGATTGTACTAATAAATATAAAGTAGCGGTTGCCTCCTGCATATTGTTCGCGTGTCTGCTGCTGTTCTGTAGGTGTTAATGGTCGGTAGCCTTCGTGAGCCCCATCATAGACGACATCAATCTTTTCGGCTTCGATATGATAGGTATCAACAATGTCCCTTTTTGAGTATTCCGACACTGTGGCAATTCGTGTGCTGTATCGGGCAAATTGGGGCGAAAAATATGTCATATATCGCTGATGCGAAGGTTTTAGATTGTCTGGGCTGTGTTCGAAATTAAGGTCGTGGATTACTGTCAGAGTCGGCACCTTAGTATCGAGCGACATATACCCGTCGGGCGATAGGAAGAGGTCTATCTTGTATCGCCGCAAAGCCCTAGGAATGCTATATTGGAAAAAGATGTACCACAAAACGGGATGCCGTGCCTGTGGACATAGGGTCACAGGGTGGACATTTTTTGAAAAAATGAACTGGGGGTCTGGCTTGCGGTCGAAGAAAAAGTAAAACTCATGTTCAGGATGCGCCACGACGATTCTCTTCAGCGTTTCAGCTGTGAACCATCCTATGCCGTCCATCTTTCCAGACAGTAGCAAGCGTGTGTTTACACCTATTCTCATCCGAGTATGGTTTTTTCAATGACTTTAGGAAAATGCTCTTTTTCCAATAAATGAATCTTTTCCGCCAATGTGTCGGGAGTATCATTCTCAGTTAGTTGGCATGTGGCTTGAAATAGAATAATGCCTTTGTCATAATTGCCATCAACGATATGAATGGTTATCCCGCTCTCTTTTTCGTGATTGGCAACAACTGCCTCATGCACATGGTGTCCGTACATCCCTTTACCACCATACTTTGGCAGTAGTGCTGGGTGAATGTTGATAATGCGGTTAGGAAATGCGGCTAATATTTCTTCGGGAACCAACCAAAGAAAACCTGCCAGAATCACCCAGTCGATGTCATGACTCTGCAAATATGCCAGCACGTTCCCATTCTCAAAGAAATCCTTTCTGCCAAAATATACGGCTGGAATGCCAAGTTTCTTTGCTCTCTCTGCCACGTAGGCATCCTTTCGGTTGTATATGATGCATTCAACCTTTACTTTTTCACTATCAGCAAAATATTCGCTAATCTGTTGGGCATTTGTACCATTGCCCGAGGCTAAAATGGCTATTTTTATCATGTTTTTTCTGTTATTTTCCAAATAACGCTAAATCTCTCAAATTGTTGTATTTCCATAAAATTTAACATTTGGTACTTTGCTGAAATTACCAAAATTAACAAAGATGGCCCTTTTTTTCTACCATAATTGCCCTTTTTTTTGTGCCAAAACTACTTCGAATGATAAACTTTTATCTTGCATAAGTGCATTATTGTTAGGGTGTTATTATTTCTTAAGTGAAGAAAATTAGTTAAAAATAGTGGTTATATGAGTTTTTTTTCGTTTCTTTGCACCCTGTTAAACTTTAAAAATTGAATAAACATGTCTGAAATTGCAACGAAAGTAAAAGCTATCATTGTCGATAAGCTCGGTGTAGATGAAAAAGATGTTACGATGGAAGCCAGTTTCACTAACGATCTTGGCGCTGACTCTTTGGACACCGTCGAACTGATTATGGAATTCGAGAAAGAATTCGATGTCCAGATTGATGATGCCGATGCTGAAAAGATTGCTACCGTCGGCGATGCCGTCGCATTCATCGAAAAAGCTCAGAACTAAAATTTTCTTTTTCATTCGTCTGAATGGAACTGAAACGAGTTGTAATCACTGGTCTAGGCACACTTACTCCTATTGGCAACAATGTTTCTCAGTTTTGGGACGCTCTGTTGAGAGGAGTAAGTGGTGCTAGCCTGATTACAAGGTTCGACACCACCAACTTCAAATGTAAAATAGCCGCAGAGGTCAAAGATTTTGACCCCGCGGTTTTTTTTGACCGTAAAGAAATCCGCAAGATTGACCTCTTCTCGCAGTATGGTATGGTGGCTGCAGATGAGGCTATCCGTGACGCAGGGCTTGACATAGACCGCCTCAACAAAGACCGGGTGGGTGTCATCTTCGGCACAGGCATGGGTGGCAGCAAGTCTTTTCAGGACGAGCTGGTCTCTTTTGCTATGGGAAACATGATTCCCCGTTTTAGCCCTTTCTTTGTCACCAAGACTATCACTGATATCTGTGCGGGTCTAATTTCTATTAAATACGGTTTTCGCGGTCCCAACTATTCCACCTCTGCTGCCTGTGCCTCGTCGGCAATGTCAATAGCTGACGCCTTTATGATGCTTCGCTTAGGCAAAGCCGACATCTTTGTGGCAGGTGGTAGCGAGGCCGCCATTATCGAATCTGGTATCGGCGGATTCTCCTCCATGCAGGCACTCTCCTTGCGCAACGACGACCCTCAAACCGCTTCACGTCCCTTTGACAAAGATCGTGATGGCTTTGTATTGGGCGAAGGTGCGGGGGCTCTCATTCTCGAGGAACTTGAACATGCCAAAGCCCGTGGAGCCAAAATCTATGCCGAAATTACTGGCGCGGGCTTGAGTGCGGATGCCTATCATATTGCCGCATCTCATCCCGAGGGTCTTGGTGCATTCAATGCTATGCGTATGGCCATCGAAGATTCGGGAATGCAAATAACCGATGTCGACCACATCAACGCGCATGGCACCTCAACGCCTATTGGTGACATCTCTGAGCCTAAGGCCGTCGTGTCGCTCTTTGGCGACCATGCGGGTAAAATAACGCTCAATTCCACCAAATCGATGACGGGTCACCTTCTGGGTGCGGCAGGTGCGGTGGAGGCAATCGCAACTATTCTCGCGGTGCAGAATGATGTCGTCCCGCCCACCATCAACCATTTTACCGACGACCCTGACATCCCACCTCTCGACTTTTCTTTCAACAAGCCCACCCACCGTCGTGTAGACTTCGCCTTGTGCAATACTTTCGGTTTCGGCGGACACAATGCCTGTCTGGCTTTCCGTAAGTACTAACATCATGCTGTGGTTTGGTCGTTATAAGGGCGAGAATAAAGAGTTTTATCTTTTCTTCAAGAATGTGCTGGGTTTTACCCCGCGCAACACCAAGCTTTACCAGATTGCTTTCATTCACCGTTCCAAATCAGTCGAAATGGGACAGGGCTGGCGTGTTAACAACGAGCGGCTTGAGTACCTTGGGGATGCTGTGCTGAGTGCCGTTGTGGCGGAATTTCTCTACAAGAAATATCCTTATCAAGGCGAGGGCTACCTCACCGAGATGCGTTCCAAGCTCGTCAGCCGTGCTAACCTGAATAAGCTGGCACGACAGATAGGGCTATCCCAACTCATCCAATACAATCGCGAGTCACAAGGCATCTTCAAGTCTGTCGACGGTGATGCTTTTGAGGCATTGGTAGGAGCCATCTATTTGGAAAAGGGCTACAAGTTCACACGCCGAGTTCTCGTCAATAAAATCATCGGCATCCATCTTGATGTCGATGCTATGGCACACACCGAGTGGAACTACAAGAGCAAACTTATCGACTGGGGCCAGAAGAACCGTAAGAAGATTAGCTTCGAAGTTGAGCATGTATCATATCAAGGCAAAGAAGGCCGTCGCCAATACGACGTGCGCGTAAAGATTGACGGCACCCCTGCCGAGCACGCCATCGAATACTCCATCAAGGCCGCCGAGCAGTTAGCCGCCGAAAAGACCTATAAGAAACTGCAAGAAGAGGGTGTCATCCCGCCCCACACCGAAGAGACAGCCTCGTCTAGCAGTCACTAATTGACATTTCCTACCGTATAGTTTTTTCCTCACTCCACCACCAGCCGTTTCGTGGCGATGCCGACGAGAGTATACACCACCACCGCGTAGGCACCCTTCGCCCATCCCGACACGTCGAAGCCCGTCGTCGTGCCGCTCGCAGCCTGCTCATGCACTCTGCGGCCCCTCGCATCGTACACTTCCACGCGCTCTATCCCATACGACGACATCACCACCACGCTGCCACTCGCCGGATTTGGCTGCAGCCGCACCGACCCGCTGTCCGCCGTCGCTATCCCTACAGGGTCGGTGAACAGGGCTGTGAACGCCGTGTCCTGCGTCACCACCACCCGCCGAGGGTTCTCCACCACCCCGTCGTCCCATTGATAGAATACGTAAGGCCGCCACGCCCTCGCCGTCAGCACAGCCGTCTCTCCATCCACATACACCCCTCCACCTTCCACACGTCCGCGCTCCTCATAGTTTGCCTCCGCCACAACTGTATGTCTGATAGGATTGTATATTTCAACTGGGTCGGACCAGTCGCTGTAGTTTGTGTCATTGTACATTACGCATATTGCCCGCACATACGCCCAGTATCGTTCGCCGTCCGCTATTCCTTCCAGCACCGCTGTCGTATCGCTGCACGCAATCACCGTCCCAGAATCAGCCTCTATGCCTGCCGGTCCGTAACTCACCTCCCACCATGTGTGCCCTTCCTGCATCTCCCACACCAATCGGACTCTTCCGCTGTCAGTCTCCGACACCTCGACGCTGTTCACTGCCGTGCATTCGGTGTCGAGTTCTATTAGAGGGAAAATCATAAAAAGGCGGGGAATATTCCAATATTCTACGAACTGTGTCCAGTTGGACATAATGGTAGAGCGGACAACCCTGTATCGAAAATTGGGTAATATATTCGGACACAGTTTGTCGTCATCCCCTTCATACATCTCAGACACTCTGGCCAGAAAAGGCGGATCCCAACGAAAATCCTCCCCTTGTTTAGTGCAACATGAAAAGCCCACATAGAAAGAGTCGTACACTGTGACAGGGTTTGGAAAGTATGTTTCATATAAGTGCATGATGCTGTCCTCCGCATAAAAGCCTCCCATGCATGGCGGAGCCACCGCGGGGTCGGATGGTAATCGCATATAGCGGTGGGGCATTGAAAGATTTGGCGGCATTGGCACCTCCTCTTTAAAAGCAAGCGAATCGCCTATCGCATCATACAGAAACAGGCTGGCTTGACAATTCATCGTATCAGACCTAAAAGTATTATAGGTATAGTCCTCCAGACTATAATATGCCACTGATATGGCAATCCCTACAATCTTTATTGGACGGTCTGTATAAAAGAAACGGGCAATAGAGTCAGCACCTCTATTTAAGTCCGAATACCATGCATTCGAAGTCGGATTCGAATCCGAAGAAAAATAAGCTTCATGGGGAGAAGGATTAGAAACTACGGCGACATTGGTTCTGGGTGTTGAATTAAACCAGTTTTCGAAATCAAAGTTCGTGAAATAGGTGGGATCCATGCCGTTCACTCCGTCTATCGTGTCCCCATAGCCCAATTTGGGCTCCTGCCCGTATATCCTGCCCACCATCGAAAGCAGCAATACTAATATATATAAAACATTTTTCATTTTTTCAGGTTTTAATATTCACAATATGTATCAAGTTCGACCTTTACTATCGAAACTGGAATCGAAATATATGGCACCAATGGGGAAACTAATACTTCTGGAAAAAACATGGTTCGGGAAGTGAGTGGAAATATATAGGGGCATCTCAAATAACTCTCTACATCCATGGCTCGTTGCGTTTATCTCGTGATTAATGAAAAGGCTATCGTGCAGTACGTCTATTCCAATGGTCTGATAATAGCCATTAATCATCTCATCGATATCATTCATCTGTATACCATGTATGTATGATCCCAAGATGTATCCTGCTACGGGGTTGGATACATCATACTCAAAGACCACATTCTCAGACCCCCCATATTGGTTACAAGATAAACTCTGCAAGAGTAAAAGCTTTTGAGTACCATAGTCGTAATGGAGGTTGTGCATCTTGCTTGTCTGAAGTGTACTCACTCCATGCGGCACATGACAGTAATATTGAGGGACTATCGTGGAGTTGGCTCCGTCTACCGATATCAGACCAAATTCAGTACCTGTGTGGTACAGAGAATCGTAATAGTATGCTAACATGAAAGAATTGGGTCCTACATCCTCTACCAGAATATTATCCAATGGGGTATCTCCAAACAATTGGAATTTTGTTCCCGGACTTAATGGTGAATTTAGATAATTTGCAGATACTCTATATACGCTGACCATATAGTCGTTGGATGTCGATACCTTTGACGTGGCTACCACATATTCACTGCTTGCGGCAATATCCAAATAATCCATTGATCCTATACCCACAGGACCATTATAATAGTTCGCGATCCATGCCCCTCCTGTAAAATACACGTCACATAGCGTAGTTCCCACAATATTATTGGACGCATCTTGCAGGTACCCAACTAATGCCATGTGAACATAACCGCCATATTCAAATATGTCCATTCGAATAAAGTTGCGCACCTTGTATATGGGATATGTTGTGGTGTTAAAAAGTCCATAGTTTATTGAGGCTGTGCCCCCCATAACAGAGTTAATGTCAAAGCACCCTACAATGCCATAATAAGGGTTTCCTTCATAACTTCCACAAAAATAAACATAGTCATTGTGTACACAGAAGTCTGAAACACGCGCATCGGGGCGTAATTTCACATAATATAAGTATCTATTAGTAGTATTCTCAACAAAGAAATACCCCTGTCCCATATCATCATCTGTATAGCCTATGGAATAGTCGTTATTCCATGTTCTTATTAACGAATTATGATTGGGCAAATCCTGTGTTTTTAGCACTAGGCTGTTTTGGGCTGCAGCACCCAGGGTTGCCATAAGACAAATGATTACAATTATGTGTTTCATTTTAATTTTTTTGCAAAAATACACTTTTTTTTCATTCGTATGCAAAAATACGCAAAGTTTTTCTCATCGTTACCGCATCTTACCGGATTCTACCGCATTTTACGGCATCCTACATTAACTTACTGCATTCTACCGATTGGGGTGCCCTTTTCCGCTCGTAGAGCGGAAAAGGAGCAGATAACGAGCGGCAAAGGAGCGGATATGGCTGAGACGCTCTCAGAGGTGAGAAGGGTACCTCGCGGCGTTTCTGTCGAAGGCAGACACCTCTGCAATGGGACATTGAGAGACGGGGTAAATTATTATCAAAAATCTGTAATACTGCCCAATAGCGATTTGATGATTTGCAAACTTACCACTTGAGCCGCATCTGTACGCGCCATTGTTGGCGGTGGTTGGCATCAATCAGTTCGTAACTGGAGCCGAAGGTGTCGCGGTCGGTATAGGCGGTGATGCCGTACTTGAAGCCGATGTCCCAGTGGCGGTTGATGTCGTAGCGTGCCACAAGGTAGCAGCGATAGCCCTCGTTTTGATATGCCATGCTGTTGTATTGGTAGATGAAGTCGCTCTCTACGGTGTATAGCCGCGCCTCATAGTCATCTACGTCGAACCACGCCACCCGTGCCGCAACTGTCAGTGGGATATGCTGTGGGTGATACTGTATATCCTGATACAGCAGCAGCCCTTTGTCCGCCGTTGTCACTTTGCCGTGATAGTGGGCATAGCCTATACGGGTCACCAGCCGCCAAACACCTGTGTTGTATTCTATGTCGCCCTGCACTTGGTGTCGGTAGGTCTGTTCCAACAAGTAATACCCTTCCACCTGCGTTGAAGGGGTAATATTCCGGCCTTTCTCCTTGTAGCGGTAGCGCACATTCACCGACAGCCCCTTGACGAGTTCCACAGCCCTCGAAAGTGTCACACGGTATTCTTGCCCGTGGCTGGGAGCATAGACTAGGTATTTCATGTGCGGGAAATAGAAGAAGTCGGCGATACCCGTAGCCGTTATGCTTAGCGGCAACCGCCCTTGGTAGTGGCAGCCGATACCCATCTCGTTCTGCGGTGTGCTGCTCTGCCCTAGGGCAATGGCATGCAGATTGTGATAAGTAGGGGAGTAGTATCGCATCAGCAGACTGGCACGGTGGTTGTTGTTAAAGATAAACTCTCCACCCATAACGGCCGCTGGACTGACATTTGCCACCGCACTATCGAAAGCGTGATTGGCACATATTGCGGCTTCGCCAAACAACAGCAGTCGCCGATAACGGTAGGCGGCATCAAAGCCTATGTTGATATTGCTGTTTCCTCGAAAAGCATTGCCGTTATATACGTAAGTGGCAGGCACGATGACCTTCTCCAGTAATGTTGCTGCTCCCGACAGCCCTATCTTCAGATTGCTGTTGCGATATTCCAAATGTCCGCCGATAAGATGTTCTCCCAGTTGGTTGCGCTTCTTTATCTCAGTTTCCGTACGGTGGTAGCCCGAGTTGTAAAGGCTCTGCACCGTGTCCTCCTTTTCCTTCCGAGGAAGAGTTGCGTCGCGATTCACATACGAGTATGCCAGCGACAGGCTCCAATGCTGCGACAGGGCTATGGTGGTCGCTGCTCCCCGCAGGTAGCCGTACTCCGTGAATGCGCCGCTGGGACGTATGCCCTGCGTGTTGCGGTATATGCTCGTCTCCCATGCCGCCCTAGGTTCGAACCCCGACCACAGCGTCAGTCCCTGCCCGAATTGGGCGTGATATTGCCCTATCACCACCCTTTTCAAATAAGGATGACGACTATTTTCAACATACCGCCCGACATCGTTAATCATCAAGCTGTAGCCGTAGAAATCAAACCCCTTTCGTTGACTCCCGGCAAAGAATGCCTCGCCTGGGTCTTTGTCGCCCGACAGTTGCAGCTGTACCCGGTCTTTATACTTGAAATAGTATCGCCACATCAGCCGCAGGTTGTCGCCCTCGTAGATGCTGTCGCAATAGCCTCGCGCCTGCTCCACAGTGCCTCCTATGCCCGTCACAAGGTTGCTGTGTCCATGTGCCAGCATCTCCTTCAAGGTGACACGTTGGGATGTCTCTATAGGCTCGAACGTCACTAATGGCCGCAGCAACTCCACTGTCATGCTGTCGAAGCCGTTGATGGTATATAGCTCCTCTGCACTGAGCAGCGGGCCGTATAGCACCACATAAGCCTTCAGCCGCTCTCGTTGTAGGTCGTTCACAAAGGGGAAGTCGCTCAGCAGCATCACCGTATCGTTCACATTGGCAGGCTTGTCGCGATAAGTCTCATACAGTTCCATTAACTCCTCCGCCGTCTCGTCCTCGCCTTCCTCTGACAGCAGTTCCAAATAGCTGCGCCATGCATAAGGCATCAGCTCCTGTGCGTTGCCAACTAAAGGTAGCAACATAAGCAGAGCAAATAATGTCAAAACAAGCCTCTTCATGGTATTCTCACTATTATTGGCAGATGGTCGCTATAGCCGCCGAGATACTGCATCCCCGTATAGGTGCGAAAAGGCCGTTTGCCCATATATTTTGTGTCGTCAGTCAGCATAAAGTCGGGCGCAAACACCTCTGCCGTCAGTTCTCGGTTGGCAATCATCTGGTCGATACACGACCAAGTGTCCTTATACTTGTAGCTGCCCTCGCCCGCTGTAATCTTGCACATCAGGTTGTAGAATCCCACCGCGTTCTGGCATCCTCCCTCAAATTCCAACCCCTTGCTGATAGCTTCCTCTTCGGGTGCTGAATTGAAGTCGCCCATCGCCAGCACCAGTGCCCAGGGGTGTGTCTGCTGGATGCTGTCCATCAGACCTAATAATAGGCGGGCAATCTCCATCCGATGCCGCTCCGCCACAGCTCCGTTTCGTTTCGATGGCCAGTGGTTCACAAACAGATAGCAGCTGTCGCCTCCTCCCAGAACTCCGCCCACCATCAGTATGTCGCGGGTGTAGAAGTCTTCTGAGCTGTCTGAAACATCTATTCTCCGCGACTCAAACACCTTGAACACCTCTTTTCGATACAGCAGTGCGCAGTCAATCCCCCGCCTGTCGGGCGACTCATAGTGCACAAACTCATACCCCTGCTTCCGCAATGGAGTGAACCTGCACAAATCCCGCAGCACACGGTCGTTCTCCACCTCCGCCAGCCCTACCACCACCGGCCATTGCATGGCGGCAACCATTTTGTATATCTTGTTGCGCTTGTCAGCATAGCGTTTGGCTGACCAATGGTTCTTGCCCGTAGGCGTAAATTCCATGTCCTCTTTCAGCGTGTCGTGCTGCGTGTCAAAGTAGTTCTCCACATTCCAGAATGCCATCGTCCACCGCCCTTCATCCTGTGCACAAACATCGGTTGTGCACAAGAACAGTCCAAGAATGGTGGCTATGAGCAATCGTTTCATTTCTGCATATAGTTGCGTATCTGTTCGGCCATCTCCATGGCTTCTTTTGGGTCATCTCCCATAAGGGCATGGATGAATTCGTGTCCGGGAAGGTTGGTGCGCACTATCACCTGATAGTTTCCTCTGCCCCATGGAAGATTGTCGGCATTGTTCCATGTGACGTTCACGATGCTGTCGTATGGCACACGGACACCCGCCATCACCAGAAACCCGTCGTAGATGAGCAAAGGCACCTCGGCAGTCCACAGCGACTCCACAGGCTCGCCATATTGTGTTGTTATCTTCTGCCAGTAATCCTCCCGTCGCTTATCCAAGGACTGCTGCACCTGCGGTTCAATACGATGCTTATTCCATATCATCAGTATGAAGGGTAGGAGGGTAAGCAGTATTATCCCTATCGCTTCAAATGCTGTCATCTTGGGTTCCTGATGTTAAGAATACCCCGCACCAAGTTGTTATCCTGATGCGGGGCATTGGTATAGACGGTCGACTATGCCAGATTCATCGATTTCTTGATTTCCTCAATCTTGCCATCCAGCGCTGCGTTCACCTTGTCGAAGTCGGCCTTGTTTTCGAGGCATCCCTTCACGCCAAAGTAGAACTTAATCTTAGGCTCCGTGCCGCTGGGGCGCACAGTCACCTTGTTGCCCTTTTCGGTGAAGTATTGCAGCACATTGCTGGTGGGCAGATCGATGGTCTCTTTCTTGCCGGTCACGGTGTCGATGCTCTCGTGCAGCTTGTAGTCCTTGATGCATACCACCTTCTCGCCGTCAATCTCCTTGGGCGGATTCTCGCGGTAGTCTTTCATCATCTGCTGAATCTCCTCGGCACCGCTCTTGCCCTTGCGCACCACGCTCAGCAGGCCTTCCTTATAGAAACCATATTCTTTGTAGATGTCGACCAGCACGTCGTAGAACGTCTTGCCCTGTTCTGCAGCCCAGGCGGCTATCTCGGCTATCATCGAGCAGGCAGCCACAGCGTCTTTGTCGCGCACAAAGTCGCCAATCATATAACCATAGCTCTCCTCGCCACCGCCGATAAACACCTCTTTGCCTTCCAGCTGGCGAATTTTGTCGCCAATAAACTTGAATCCGGTCAGCACATCGTACACCTTCACGCCCACCTTCTTGGCAATGTCGGCAGGCAGCTCGCTGGTGACGATGGTCTTGATAACAAATTCTTTACCTGTCAAGCGGTTGGTCTCTTTCCATTCCTTTATTAGGTAGTAGATAAGCACCGACATAGTTTGGTTGCCGTTCAGCAGCATCCACTCGCCGTCGGGACGCTTCACTGCCACACCCACGCGGTCGGCATCGGGGTCGCTTGCAAACACGATGTCGGCGTCAATCTTCTGTGCCAGTTCCACCGCCATCTTCATAGCTGCCTTCTCTTCAGGGTTGGGGCTGGGCGTTGTGGGGAAATTGCCGTCGGGAGTGGCCTGCTCCTTCACCACATTCACGTTGGTGAAGCCCAGTTTCTCAAGCATTCGCGGTATCAGCGTGATGCCTGTGCCGTGCAACGGAGTGTAGACAATCTTCAGGTCGTGGTGCTTCTTAATCAATTCGGGATGCAGCGAGTTTTTCTCAATACGGTCCAGGTACACGCTGTCCACATTCTCGCCAATAATCTCGATGTTGCTCTCGCCACCCGTCATCTTCACATCTTCCAGTTTCTGAATCTTCAGCACCTCGTCAATCACGTTGGTGTCGTGCGGTGCAACCAGCTGGCAGCCGTCGTCCCAATAGGCCTTGTAGCCGTTATATTCCTTCGGGTTGTGGCTGGCAGTCACCATCACGCCCGTCTGGCAGCCAAAGTGACGCACCGCAAACGACAGCTCTGGAGTGGGACGCATACCGTCGAACAGGTATACGTGGAATCCGTTGGCGGCAAGCACATTGGCGGTAATCTCGGCAAATTCGCGACTATGGTTGCGGCTGTCGTGGCTCACGGCTGCCTTGATGGGTTTGGCTGTGGGGAAACACTTCTTCACATAGTTGGCAAGTCCCTGGGTAGCCATCGCCACCGTATACTTGTTCATGCGGTTGGTGCCCACGCCCATAATGCCGCGCAGACCGCCCGTGCCAAACTCCAAGTTGCGGTAGAAACTCTCGTTCAACTCGTTCGGGTTGTTCTCCATCATCTCGCGGATGGCCTGCTTGGTTTCTTCGTCATACGACCCGTTCAGCCATGTGGCGACATTGGTTTTTGCAGAAGCATCGATGTTCAGATTCTCGATATTTGTCATAGTCGGATTCCTTTCATTTTAAGAGTTAAAAAATGCAAAAATTTCAATCTGCAAAGATACACACTTTTTTTCAATCAGCCAAATAAAATATTTCTTCAACATAGATGGCTGATTTCCAATAGGCAAAAACGTTGCGACCACGCTGCCGATTACCATACGTATGGTATCACCTTGTAGCGCACACGTTGTTTATACTCCCTATACCCCTCAAGCCCCTCTTCCAAGACCTTCTCCTCGTTGCGGATGCGTTTGGATATGACGGGGATATAGAACAGCATGATGGCAAACGACCACTGCGACCCCAGCACCAAAGGCATACTAAGAAACAGTAGCAACGTGGCGGCATACATGGGGTGACGCACGATGCCGTACAGCCCTGTGTCTACCACCTTTTGATGCTCCTGCACCTCTATGGTGCGCGACAGCCATACGTTCTCTCTTAGCACCTCGGCATAGAGCAGGTATCCGACCAGAAACAGTCCCGCCGCAGCAAATACCGCCCAGTCAGGCAGCATCCACCACATATAGCGGCGGTTGAGTCCCGCCACGACAAACATGGCTATAAAAAGCATACCGCTCAGTGCCACCACCCATTTCTGTTCCTTCTCTTCTTCTTTGGCTTCAAGGCGTTTGCGCAGCAGTTCTGGTTGGCGGAACATCAACACAATCCCTGCTACAAACATAGGCACAAACAGCACGCCCACAAATAGCCACCCTTGCCAATACTCGAGCGTCCCAGCCGGCAAAAACAGCAACGCCCCTACAACTACCAGCCCAAGAAAGAATTTTCCCAGAGCTTGAAAGAAAAGTCGTGCAGACAAAGTATCCATAATCGAGTATTATCGTATAACCTTTGTAAACACTGGTGCCGCGCCATCTGCCACAGTCACATACACCTTCATCTCTCCCGTAGGAGGCATATCGTGATAACAGTTCACAAGCGCAGAAGGTCGGTCACCGCATAGATGCGAGTGAGGTTGTGAAAGGTGAAATATTGGTCGTCCAGTATCATCCAGTCCTCACGGTCTTTGACTGAGAGATTTTTGATGTCGGGGAATAAGCTGACAGGGATGACAATCTCGCGTCCATCAGTGAGTTTAGCGATGAACTTGCCCCGTCGGCTTTTGAAGTCGAGGTCTTTGATTCCAAGGTCGGTTTCGGGTATCTTGCACATATTATTCGATGTTTTTGCTTATTGTTCTTTCTTCATTGAAGCAACGGGTTATCTGGTCGTTAATGAATTGCCAATGGGTAGTGATGGCATCCACCAACATCTTGTTCTCCTTGGGCGTTAGCGACGATTCTGCAATCTCCACACATGGCCGCCCATTCTTCTCAATCCATATTTTGGCTACTGACCGCTGGTGTCGTCCGTTCCGATAAAAGACATGGACATGACGCCGGTTGTCGAGTTTGTCTACAGGTATCGACACCAAGATAAACATCTTCAAAAAGGCCAATTATCCCATAACTTCGTATTGTTTGTTGTCTTTATAACGTAACGCTACAGTTTTTATTGTGCAAGTTGTCGTTACCAAGTAGATAAGGGTTTATCGTATAACCTTTGTAAACACCGGCGCCGCGCCATCTGCCACAGTCACATACACCTTCATCTCTCCTGCAGGAGGCATATTGGGTTGGTCCTCGCGGGGCAGGTCGATGGCTGTAAACAGATACTCCTTGCCTTCAGGTATAGCGCGCGTGGCCACCATAGTGGCTTTGGCGTGAATCATCGGGTAGCCGTCCACAGCTGCATCAAATAGGGCAGACTCCTCCTCGTTCACCTCGTGCTGCTCGGGGAAATCCTCCAACTGGGTATATTCGCCCTCAAGAAAGCCACCCGCCTTCAAGAACTGGTCAACCTCCTGGGGCATCGCCTCCAAGCGAGCTGCACGCACCCCATAGCCGGGAAGAATTTCTGCATCAGGCAGTTTCTCTACTAAGTCCTTCGTGCTCGACTCCAACCCGCCGCTGCCAAACGTGCAGAACGGCACCACCTTCTTCCCGCTCAAGTCCACTTGGTCGAGTAGCGAAGCAATGGGCGGTGCGTAGGTGCCAAACCATACAGGGTAGCCGACGAAAACAATGTCATATTTCGCCAAGTCGGCGGCAATAGGCTGAATCTCTGGGAGTCCTCCCTGCTCTCGATCTTGCACACAGCGTTCAATAGTGGCTTTGAAATCTCCGTCGTAGGGCATCACGGGGACAATCTCCTCTATGTCGGCTCCCAGCCGCGTGGCAATTTCCTCTGCCACAGCCTTGGTGTTCGACGTTTGTGAATAATAGAGTACCAGTACCTTCGGTGCCTCTTTCTTAGAACCGCACGAAATGGCGGTCATCATTGTGGCTGCAATAACCATAAGCATTCCAATTTTTTTCATAAGGGTAAAATAATTTGTGATTAGATTTTATATATGATTATATGTTAGTGTGTTAACAAGATTTATTCTCCCTTTGTCAGAACATAAAAGGCATTGCAAATATACGTCTTTTTCTTCACTTAATTAAAAAATGAAGGCTCAGGTTTGAAGTATAACTGATTTTCAACAACCTCGGAGAGGTTGAATCTCAATAACACTGAGAGAAAGTCCAGTGGACTTTCGGGAAGAGTTCAAGTGCGGTGACTGAATATACTCTCTATCTGCGTCCCGAAGGGACGCGACAATAAACCCAAATCGGTCATTAGACCGCCTTTTATATCTGTAAGGTCTGTTTATGCCATATCAGCATTTCTTTCGGCATCTTGTCCACATCCCTGTCTCGCCGTAGCCCGCTACGCCTTCGCCAGCGATGAGGCCAATCTGCTCGAGTCGTTACGAAAGACGAGAGCAGAGAAAGCTCGCTTTCTATGCCGAGACCAAGTAACGTCATGGAACATAACAAATGCTAATCTGCCATAAACCCTAATGACCGATTTGGGATAAAAAGATTGGCAATAATCAGTCATACTTTATACTAGAGCGAAAATGAAAATAATCATGTTGCGGACAGTGTGTGCTATCCGCAACATGATAATTGTGTTTAGGCCTATTCCGTGTCTCTAACAAGGCGCACTGCGATACCGCCGTGGCGTAAGCAGCTGCTCTCCGTATTAATGAAACTACCGTTGAAAAACACAACGAACGACTTAGAATCATTCTCTGGTGTCGATGTCCAGTAGTAGCCGTATTCGCCCACTTCATTAACGTCTTTGCCCCAGCGTATGCCCGCCGCAGGCAGAAACACCGCGTTGGCCGCTTCCATCTGCTGCCATTGCTCTTTGGTATACTCGTTCCCATCCCATTCCTTGCATCCTGGCCTGAACGTACACCCATTCGGCAACTCCCAGTGGTCGGGCAGAAGAATCAGCCCATGCACACCGTCGACGGTACCTGTGGCGTGTTTGATATTTGCGCCGCTTCGACTTTTCAGGACATAGTTCCACTCGGTGATTGTCAGCGTTCGCCAGCCACCGTCAATGTGGTCTCCCCAATCATTAAATGAAGGGTAATCTCCGTCGTATGAAGAGGTTAGTGTGGGGTAAAGACCTGTGCCCCATCCGAAAAGGTCAATCCATCCGTCGTACGCCGTGTCGGCATACTGGTTGTCCTTGCCAATGTAGTCGTATTGATGCTTGGCAAAACTCCATGTGAAAGTGCTTGCCGTATATTGCAGGTTTCCCTGCGCAAACTGCACGTGTCTGGTCGCACTTACCGAGAAAAGCCCATCAATGGCCTCTGTCCGAGGCTCGTCATCGTCTGGTTCTGGCGACTCTTCCTTTCCACAACTGGAAAGGCATATCATCGCAACTGATATGACAGTATAGGCAAACAATCTTATGCCCAGATTGCTACTGATTACATTTTTTCTTTTTTTCATGATTCTGTACATGTTTAATTGATGAATAATGGTTGTTTGTCGGTACCGTACGCTATATAGACACAAAACAGTGCCTTTTTTTGCAAAAACGAAGAATAAAAATGCGCTTTTCTCACAAAAATGCTTCTTAAGATTTTAAAAATATCCTGCACGTAATGTTTTAATATGTTGTGAACCAACATTTATCAAAATACTTTTACTCTTTTCGGTACAAAGTATAAAAATTCTTAATTTTTATGTTGTGAGAGTCGTTTACACGTATTTTTCATTTTTTTCATCGTTTCTGCAAGGGCTCCTGCGGTAGTTTGGCGTGCGTTTTCGCATAAAAACAGGCTGAAAAAGGGTTGAAAAGTGACTCAAAAAAGGCGCAAAATAGGGCATTTTGCTGACTGCCACTTTCTGCCACTTTGCTATAATGTATTGATATTACGCATTTTCCATATTTTGCAATTGTCGATGACAATGACAATGACAATTACAATGACAATTACCTTGCATGCGTAGCCGCCAAATGAGGCCTAAATCTATATATCTATTGGAGCAAGGCAAAGACGACCGCCAACACCACCGCCGAGTGGACGGAGTTAGCAGCCAATACCGCCTATGATTTCTATGTACGCTCCTACTTCAACGAGACCGTACAGAGTGCTGCTGCAAGCCTCAGTATCCGCACGGAATGTGCAGCTGTTGCAGCTCTGCCGTGGAGCGAGAACTTCGAGGATCAGACGCTGAATGCTGCTCCTGCATGTTGGGAAGTTGTTGATCCGAACAACACCAATATTTATGTAAGCACAGGTAGCACGTGGTTCGATTTGGGTACAACCGGTCTCTTCTTTGAG
>JAFWQP010000101.1 GCA_017509045.1 Bacteroidales bacterium | reverse complement strand
CGGAGTTGCTCCCCAGCAGAGCTCCGCTATGCTTCAAACTGCACGGCAAAAGTACTAAACTTTTTTGAAATGGCCATCCTGCAATTTGACCTATTGACAACAAGTACAAAAAATCATCCTGCAAAATGACCTATACGCCTATTTTTGATGTCTAAAATTATGAATATCTGACATTTGATTATTATATCGTGTTTTTGCTGGATAAATACAGTGTGCGGCAAGGTGAAGTACATATTTGTCTTTTGATTTGGAGAAGTAGGTCGGAGTATTTATACGTGAGTTCGGGATATGATAATTGCAGAAATGCGCAGTCTCTTTCAAAATCAAGATGCAAAGCGTCCCACCTTCGACTTTGTGGCGTTGTTGTCGGCCTTGTTGTAGAGGAAATGGGCGGGCATACTAGCCCTGACACACACCATCGCACAACAGCGGAAAACGTGTTGTGTGTCCTGTCGCCCGACTTCAAGGTCAGTTGTCGCTGTTTCTCCATCCAAGCCTCCAGCTTCTTGTTCAGAAAGCCCATATCCATCATGTACTCAGGCTGCACCTCGTCACCCTACAGGCTCACCTCGCAGAGCTTCGTCAGATTCACGTCCAACATTACGAAAAAAGAGTTTTCAACAAGCAATGAAAAATAGGAGGATTTAACCTCTTCCAAAAATAAACCGTTGATTTATAGGATATGAGGTCTGAATGTTAAATGTTAAATGTTAAATGCGTATGATTTTGGTCGTGGAAAGAGTTCTATAATATAATAATAATAAAATAATTTATTATTTTATTATTATTATATTATAGGCCATATTGCAAGAATAAAACACATTGCATTTAACATTTAACATTTAACATCTTTGCAATGTGTTTTCTATTAATAAGTTATGTATAAAATGGTGCTTTGGGTGTTATTTGACATTTGGAGTGAAAAATAACGTTTTTGACTGATATTGCGTTACTTGCATTCATTTCGAGTTGTGCACAAATAGCCTCACTTACGAATAGTCCATAAGTAGCCTATTGTATTGGGGAAAATCCTCTTTTTGTCACTTGAGTCACGTCTTACCCGATAACCAAGAGAGCCTCTTTTGCCACCCAAGAGAGCCTCTTTTTTTAAAAAGTGGGAAAAATGACATTTTCTGCTCGAAAAAGTTTGTTATGTCGTTATTCCGCACTATCTTTGCATTCGAAAACGGTCGGGAAGTGGCCAATCTCGGATTCGATTTCACAGAGTGCCTCCACTCTGGGTTCGCTCTGCCTTCGCTTTGCCTTCGCTCTGGGTTCGCTCGTAGGGGCGGACGATTGGCGGAACTATGCATACCTTTCAGGGGAGGCATCACGACTTATGCTATATCCGTTTGGCATGAGAATCTTAAATATTGTGAGATGGTGTAACTTTTTTTGTGTATGTCAAATATTGTTCGTATTTTTGTATTTTCAAGAGGAAGTGTTGTGTATTGAATATTAGTGTTTTGAATAGAATAATGACTAAATAATATATTAAAAAATAAAAACTCATACAAAATGACCCCTTCACATATTGAACACATCGGCATTGCTGTGACCAATCTTGACGAGGCTATCCGTTATTGGGAAGACGTCATGGGCCTGAAGTGCTATGCCATTGAGGAAGTAACCGACCAAAAAGTGAAAACCGCCTTTTTTAAGTGCGGTGAAGTGAAAATTGAGTTGCTGGAGCCTACCTGCCCCGAAAGCACCATCGCTGCCTTTATCGAGAAGAACGGTGGCAAGGGCGGTATGCACCACATCGCCTTCTGCATGGAGGACACCGACCAGGCTCTGAACGACGCCAAGGAGAAGGGCATCCGCCTGATTGACCAGCAGAGCCGCGGCGGCGCCGAGGGTCTGCACATCGGTTTCCTGCACCCGAAGAGCACGCTGGGCGTCCTCACCGAGTTTTGCTGCAAATAAGTTTAAACTAAAAACTAAAAAGTAAAAACTAAAAAGTATTCGGCTACAGCCCTTTTGGTTTTTAGCTTTTACTTTTTAGTTTAAGATACAAGAATTTCTGGGTGGAACGAGCGGCGGCTAACGCCGGGAGCGAAACCCCATTCAATAACCCAAATAACTTTTCAAATATGGCATTTGAAGAAAAAATAAAAGAGCTTCTTGACAAGAGAAGTGAGGCTAAAATGGGCGGTGGCCAAAAGCGCATCGACAAACAGCACGAGCAGGGCAAACTGACTGCCCGCGAACGCATCGCCCTATTGCTTGACCAGGGCTCCTTTGAGGAGTATGACATGTTTGTTACTCACCGCTGCGTGAATTTCGACATGCAGAAGCAGTCGTTCCTAGGCGACGGCGTGGTGACGGGCTACGGTACTATCGACGGCCGTCCGGTGTATGTGTTTGCACAGGATTTCACGGTGTTTGCCGGCAGCTTGAGCGAGACTATGTCGCTTAAGATTTGCAAAATCATGGACCAAGCCATGAAGACGGGTGCCCCCGTTATCGGTTTGAACGACTCGGGCGGAGCTCGTATTCAGGAGGGTTGCAACTCGCTGGCGGGTTATGCCCAGATTTTCGAGCGCAATATCTTGGCCAGCGGCGTGGTGCCTCAGATTAGCGCCATCTTCGGCCCCTGCGCCGGTGGTGCTGTGTACAGCCCCGCACTGACCGACTTCATCATGATGACCAAGGAGAACAGCTACATGTTCCTGACGGGTCCGAAGGTGGTGAAGACGGTGACGGGCGAGGATGTGACGGTGGACAAACTGGGCGGCGCTATGGTGCACGCCACCAAGAGCGGTGTTGCCCACTTTGTGGGTGAGACCGAAGAGGAGACTATCGCTCTGATTCGCGACTTGGTGAGCTATCTGCCTTCGAACAATTTCGAAGAGGCCCCCTTTATGCCTTCGCAAGATCCTATCGACCGCTTGGAGGACAGCTTGAACAGCATTATCCCCGAGAACCCCAACGCTCCCTACGATGTGAAGGAGATTATCACCGCCATCGTTGATGATGGTAAGTTCTTGGAGGTTCACGAGAAGTTTGCCCCCAACCTGGTGGTGGGCTTTGCCCGCTTTGCCGGTGTGAGCGTGGGTATCGTTGCCAACCAGCCTAAGGCTATGGCCGGTGTGCTGGACTGCAACGCTTCGCGTAAGGGTGGCCGTTTTGTCCGCTTCTGCGATGCCTTCAACATTCCTATCGTCACGTTGGTGGACGTTCCCGGCTTCCTGCCCGGCACGGGTCAGGAGTATAACGGCGTGATTGTGCACGGTGCCAAGATGCTGTTCGCCTATGGTGAGGCTACTGTGCCCAAGGTGACCGTCACCCTGCGCAAGAGCTACGGCGGTGCCCACATCGTGATGAGCTGCAAGCAGCTGCGTGGCGACATCAACTATGCATGGCCCACGGCTCAGATTGCCGTGATGGGTGCCAGCGGTGCCACCGAGGTGCTGTATGGCCGCCAGCTGAAGGAGATTACCGACCCCGAAGAGAAGGCCAAGTTCATCGCTCAGAAGGAGAAGGAGTACAACGACCAGTTCGCCAACCCCTACAATGCTGCCAAGTACGGCTATATCGACGACGTTATCGAGCCGCGTAACACCCGTTTCCGCGTTATCCGCGCCTTGCAGGTGTTGGCCACCAAGAAGGACACGCTGCCGATGAAGAAGCATTGCAATATTCCTCTGTAGTGCTGCGACCGAATGGGAGTAACGCCTAAAAAAAGTTGATACAATTTAATATTGTATAAATAATAATTATTAACCAGGGGTTCTTCACCCCACAAAAACCTAACAACACAAAATGAAGAAAGTTTTCTTAACCGCTTTTGTCGCTGCCGCTTTTGCTTTTGGCATGGCTTCCTGCAACAACAACGCTCCCGCCGAGCAAACCACCGATACCACTGAGGTTTGCTGCGAACACGAGCACGAGTGCTGCCACCACCATCAGTGCAACTGCGCTGACACTGCCTGTGCCGCCAACCACTGCGAAGGCTGCACCAACGAGGAGTGCTGCTGCAAGAAGGCCTGCTGCGAAGGTCAGCACGAGGGCTGCGCCGAGCAGAAGGAATGCTGCGCAGAGAAAAAAGAGTGCTGCGAGCAGAAAGAGTGCAAAAAGGAATGCGAGCAGAAGAAGTAAGCGCGCTGAGTGGCCTGTAGAACGTGGGGTGTCGGGTTGGTGCCGACAGGCGAATCACCGGCACTCTACGGTCTGCAAGCTGAAGAAAACAGACATTTTGATTGTTATAGCTGAAACTAGAAATGAAACGTAATATTAAACATTTAGTCGCAATCTTTGTCGGCCTCATGTTGGTGATGGGCAGTGCCGCGGCGCGTCCTACTAAGGCGCCTGTGCCTCCGCAGCCCGTGCCACCAGCACCCGACATGGAGATGATAGACCACTGCCCGATGCACCACATGGCTATGCAGCCGGTGAACTTCGTCTCCGTGAAGTCTTGCTATGTGCCTGCCATGGAAGCGTATGTGCTTGTCGACAGCATCGATTGTGCTGTAGACCTGTTGGTGCGCGAAGGCGGTGAATTGCGCCGTGTGGGTCGCTTTGTCACCGATGTGTACAAGGGCAGACACGACTTGAAGAACATCTTGCGTCCTGTCTCGGTGTCGGTGATGGGCGACAAGATGGTGGTGTTGGCATCCTCGCAAAAGGATTCCTCCTACCTCGCTTTTGTAAGCATGAGCCCTGTGGAATGTCTTGAAGAGGACGGTTTTGACACCCTCAAGGCTGTTTCTATTGTCGGACTTTCCAATAGTTCCTACGCCTTCAATTTCAATGTCGAGGACGGGGAGATTGCCATCGTTGGTAAGAATCCTGTGGGATATGACCTTAACTTTGTTGATGTCTCCAACGGACTGGAGAATGCTGTTGCTGGCAGCCGTTTCCACTACCACGTGCCCAAGCAGTCGGAGCGCATACAGGCTTCCGACCCTCATGGTGGCGGATTGGCATTGGTGGCCATCTGTGTGGTATTCTTCGCCCTGGTGTGCATCTGCTTCATCATGAAGGGCTACGGTGCCGCTATCATGAAGGTGCAGGACCGCAAGAGCAAGAAGGCTGTTGCCAAGGGTGAGGCCATCGCCCCGACCAAGAGCAAGGATGTGGCTGGCGAGGTGTATGCCGCCATCGCTGCCGCCATCTATGCCTACGAGCAGGATTTGCATGACGAGGAAGACACCGTTATCACCATCCAGAAGGTTGAGCGTGCCTGGACTCCCTGGAATGCCAAGTTCTATAATATGAATCAATATTTTTCTACAAGAAAATAATAGGCGGGATTTCCGCTGGAAAATAGTTAAACACCATGAAAAATTTCAAATTCAAGATAAACGGTACTGACTACAACGTTGACATCAACGAAGTTGAAGGTCAGGAAATCAAATTGGATGTCAACGGCACACCCTATGTCGTCACAGTCGACAAGGAGATGCGTGCACAGAAACCCCGCACCACCATTGTCAGCAGCAGCCCTGCTCCCCGTGTGGCAGCCGCCGCTGGCGATGTGCAACGTGCTTCGGCTCCCAATCCCAACAGTGCCGCTGGCGGCACCAAGGTGGCTACCCCGCTGCCCGGCACCATCCTGGATGTGTTCGTCAATGTGGGCGACCAAGTTAAGGCTGGCCAGCGCGTCGTGCTGCTCGAAGCCATGAAGATGGAAAACAACATCGAGGCTGATACCGACGGTACCGTCACCTCGGTCAACGTTCGCAAAGGCGACAGCGTCCTCGAAGGCGACACCCTTATCGTCATCAGTTAATACCTTGTTCCAACCTTTAATAAAAGAATAAAATGTTTAGCTTATTAGCAACAAGTGGTTTCATGGACTTCATGTCGACCCAGTTGATGCAATTTTTGCAGTACACTGGTTTCGCCAATGTCACATGGGGTCACATCATCATGATTCTTTTCGGCTTGACATTCATCTTTTTGGGTATCAAGTTCGAATTTGAGCCGTTGCTCCTTGTCCCGATTGGATTCGGCATGCTGGTGGGTAATATCCCCTTCTATCCGGGTTTGAAAATCGGCATCTACGAGACTGGTTCTGTGTTGAATATCCTTTATCATGGCGTGCAGAACGGTTGGTACCCGCCGCTCATATTCTTGGGCATCGGTGCTATGACTGACTTTTCTGCCCTGCTCTCCAATCCCAAGCTATTCCTTATCGGTGCAGCCGCACAGGTGGGTATCTTCGCCGCCTACGCAGGTGCTTTGGCTCTGGGCTTTATGCCCAACGAGGCTGGTGCCATCGGTATCATCGGTGGTGCTGACGGTCCTACCGCCATCTTCCTCTCCAGCCAGTTGGCTCCCGACCTGATGGGTGCTATCGCCGTGTCCGCCTATTCCTACATGGCTCTTGTCCCCGTCATCCAGCCGCCCATCATGCGCCTGATGACCACCGACAAGGAACGCCGCATCCGTATGAAACCGCCGCGCCAGGTTTCCAAGCTGGAGAAGATTACCTTCCCCATCGTCGGTCTCCTTTTCTGCGCCTTCATTGTGCCATCGGGTCTGCCCTTGTTGGGTATGCTCTTCTTCGGTAACTTATTGAAGGAGTGCGGTGTCACCAAGCGTCTGAGCGAGGTGGCAAGCAACGCCATCGTCAACATCTGCACCCTCCTCATCGGCATCACCGTGGGAGCTTCCACCCAGGCCACCACGTTCCTCACAGGCCGTTCGGTGCTTATCTTCTGCTTGGGTGCCTTCTCCTTCATCATTGCCACCTTCTGCGGTGTCCTTTTCGTGAAGTTCTTCAACCTCTTCCTTAAGGAAGGCAACAAGATCAACCCGCTTATTGGCAACTCTGGTGTCAGTGCCGTTCCCGACGCTGCCCGTGTGTCGAACAATGTGGGTCTCGAATACGACCGCACCAACTACCTGCTCCAGCACGCCATGGGTCCCAACGTGGCGGGCGTTGTTGGCTCCGCTGTGGCAGCTGGTATCCTCTTGGCATTCCTACACTAGTAGAAAACCCATCAGTTCTAAAGGGATGCTCCTTCTTGGGGGCACCCTTTTTTTTATGGTGCTACAATAATTTCCCTTATTTCTCGTTTAATACCTAAATAACCATTTCGTCTAATGTCTAAAATAAACATACGCTACCGTTTGCTAAGGCTAGTGAATATGTCCGACGACCTCGACCGCGAAGGAGCTAGCATTAGCATTCGTAGTGGCATCCAGTTTCAGGGTGCCAACGTCTTCATACTAGCGTGTGCCATCATCATCGCGTCGGTAGGTCTCAACGTCAATTCCATCCCCGTCATTATTGGTGCCATGCTCATCTCGCCAGTTATGGCGCCCATACTTGGTTTCGGTTTTGGCTTGGGCATCCGCGACAATCAGTTGGTTAAGTCGTCGCTGAAAAACTTCCTTATCATGGTGTCTATCAGCATCGGTGCATCCTTCCTCTACTTCCTATTGTCACCTTTACGTTTAGAGAATCCCATCGAACTCTTGGCGCGTACCAATCCCACATTATACGATGTTCTCATAGCCCTCTTTGGTGGTTTTGCGGGCATACTCGAACTCTCGCGCAAGAAGAAAGGTACCGTCATATCGGGTGTCGCCATAGCCACCGCGCTCATGCCACCGCTGTGCACAGTCGGCTATGGCCTTTCGCTTCTAAATGCTCGCTACATCTTTGGCGCCCTCTACCTGTTCATCATCAATAGCATATTCATAGCTCTCGCCACATTCATCACCGTCAAATACCTGAAATATCCTGTTGTCGCTGCCAGCGATACCCAACGTCACCTATCTCGTCGCTCAGTCATCGTCCTGTTGCTGATTGTCATCATCCCCAGCATATTCTCAGCGGTGCAGATCGTGCGTCAAAGCAATTTTAGCCGCCATGTGCAGCAGCTTGTCTCAAGCCACCCCACCATAGGCTCGGGTTTCATATACGACCATAAAACCCACTTCACCTCTCGACATTCTACTGTCGAGTTCTTCCTTGCCGGGCCTGCCCCTAGCGAGCAAGAAATGGAGTCCTTCTATATCGCAGCAGAGGAGTTGGGTATATTTCGCAATCAGATTATACTTAAGAGCAACGTGTCCGACCGTCGGGGGCTCGAGTCTGAGCTGGTGAAAGACCTCTACGAAGCAAGCGAACAACGTATCACAACGCTTACTGATAGTATTGCTAAACTCAACGATTCACTTAAGGCACACCAATCGGTAGCTGCTCTCAACAATGCTGTAGCTCACGAGGTGATGGTTCAGCACCCCATAGTCACACGTGTCGTGCTGGGGAATGCCCACACTCTGTCGTCAGTCAGCGATGCCAATACCCAAACAGAGTATGTTGTACTTCTCGAAACACCTGTTGCAATCTCACAAGCCGAGATGGATAAGTTGCAGGCATGGTTGTGTGTGCGGCTCGGTCAGCCGAAGGTCTCCGTCATTCAAACTGTCACGTCCAATTAACATCACTCCTAGATGCGTAATAAGTCTTTTTCCATATTGCTGTTTGCCATCTTCCTAATGGTCTCGGTGCGGGCACAGGTCGTTTCCGACTGCTCAGTGCGTATCATTGTGGACGACACAATCCTCCTTACCGACGACTCTGTACGCTTCCACCTGCTTCCTTCCGCCGCTGCCGACAGCCTTCACTGGTATCCCGACAGCCTCTTTGCCGACCCCACGGCGCCATCGCAGTGGGTAACGCTAGGGTGCGACGACACGCTCCCTGTCAAACTCACCGCCTTCCACAGCAATGCCAACCTCTTTCATTGGCAGCAGCCCGACTTTCTTCGCACCCATACGCAATACAACTATTTTCAGTCGCCTGCGGATGGCGACTTCTGCCAACCTCGCAGCATCACGCTGGACTCCTATCCGCAGAACTATTGTGCCGAAATGGACTACAACACCTCACAACGCTGCATCATCATCCGCCCCGACACTCTGCGCTGCTACGACGACACCCTCCAGCCCTTTTTCCCAATCGATGGTGCCAATCCCACCAGCCACCTCAATGCCATACTGCCCTCCTTACGACATCTGCCTTTCGATAGTGCATACGTGCCATTCTACGTCGACACCGTCGACCTGCTCAACCCCGACCCCAACCACGTCTACCACCTCCACGCCTACCATTTCACCGCCTCACAGATTGCCGATTCGCTCTATTCGGTGCCGATGCTCATCTTCACCGTCAACTGTATTGACGACACCGTGCTCCGTTTCTTTGGCGTGGACAACTATGCACGACTATGCGACACCGCCCTCTTCTACTTCAACAACTATGCCTTACCCCTACCTGCGGGAAATGGTGCGGCACGCTTCATCAATAGCGATTGGCATTTCAATATGCGACCTGCACCCCATGGGCGAGCAGTATTCCGTTTCTACGAAACGCCAACACCCTACTACAATACAACAGGCTCCTATTGTTTCAGCCAACTAGAGATGATGGGGCCTTGCATTGCCTCCGACTCGTTGCTCCTCACAGGTCCCCGTTGCCAGTGTCTGGTGCACGATACCGTAACTCGCAGTGTATGCCGTTCACAAATACCTTACTCTTGGTACACGCTCACCTTCACTCAGCCAGGCATTGATTCGTTGCTCATTCATGCCTTTGATTGCGACACCCTACGCTACTGCCATTTGACCTTTCTCCCCGACGATACGCTCAGCCGTAGCGACACCATTGTGGAAAACCAACTCCCGTGGCTCTTCGGTGGCGAACAGTTCACCGCCTCGGGCAACGACACATTGTTCCTCCTCGGCACCCTGCCCGACTGCGACACACTCCTATACTACAACCTCACCGTCATCGACAACGTCTACGATACCGTTCTGGCCTTCATCTGTCCAAGTGCGATGCCCTATACCCTTGAGGGAACTACTGTTTATGGCGACTCTCTGTTTACCCATACCTTGTTGGGCAGTCTGGGTCAAGACAGTATAGTTACCTACATCCTCTCTGTCAAATCCGACAGCGACACATCTCTTTACGATACTATCGTCTCCAGCCAGCTTCCGTGGGGGTTCCTCGACAGCCTTTTCACCGACAGTGTTAGCAACATGCCGTTCGTCCTCACCAACGAGGTGGGATGCGACAGCATCATATATTACAACCTATACATCTTCTGGGAGGGCGACCACTGCGATAGCTCGCTCTCGTTTCCCAATGTAGTCACACCCAATGCCGACGGTATCAACGACCGTTTTGTTATTGGCGGGCTGGTCGAGCACCAATGCTATCCCTACAACCTGCTTATCATCTTCGACCGCACAGGTCGTGTGGTGTATCGTGTCGAGAATATCTATAGCGAGGAGCAGTTCTGGGATCCTGCTGCAACCCGTTCGCCTGCTGGCACCTATTTCTATCGCTTCGTAGGTCGTGGCATCCACCACGCCACCCAGCACAACGGATGCATCGAAGTACTGAAATAGAACTAGTAATACTGGAGATACTAGTAATACTAGCAGTTCCTCCATCTACCTATTTATCATCTCTCTCGGCCAATTCTGGTACCATATCTCGCACGCTCCGTTGGGGTTTTCTTCCAACAATACGCCTACGCTGCCATTCTTCAGCAGTGTCATCGACGAGTACACCGAGGGTCCGTCAAACAGCAACACTGGGTCTTGCCAAGTCTGCCCCTCGTCGTAGCTGACAAAGATGCTCACATCTCTCCGCTCCATCGAGTAGGGTATGCTATGCAACAATATGTTGCAGCTGTCACCGCGGTCGGTTGCCGCCAGTCGCAGCATATCGCCGTTGCAGGCATTGCTCTTCATGCACTCCCATCGTCCTTGCGTGCCCCAAGCCAATCCTCCATTGCTAGAATAGTTGTAGCCTCGAGCTCCCGTTTGTCGCACACTGATCAGCACTCTGCCGTCCACCAATTCCATCAGTTTCGCCTCGTCGCCGCCTTCGTATGCTCGTTGCGACACCTTCCAAGTCATCCCGTTATCGTCGCTATACACTACAAAATTGTCAGCCACATTGCTGTTTTTTCTCACCATAGCGGCGGCAAACATGATGCGTCCTGCATGCTCTCCACGAGTCAGTCGCAGGCCGTTGCCCGACCCGAAAAACGAGGCTCTATAGTTTCGGCACATAGGTCTGGTCGCTTGGTCGCCCCACAGTTGGAATGTGATGTCCTCGGGTTCGCTCCACGATAGTCCTTTGTCGCTGCTGCGGCACACATAGCTCCGTATCGGGTCTGCTTGGCTGGAGGCAAACAGTCCGTTGCCGCCCACAAACACGCACACCACGTCGCCGTTTTCGCACTCCACTAGGGCTGCGTCACCAAAGCCCTGTTTGTGGCCTGTGCCTTCGGCAATGGTCAGCGGTTCGCTCCATGTGCGCCCGTTGTCGGTGCTGCGTCGCATCACTATGTCGATATCCTCGGGCAGGTCCGACTCGTTATATTTTCGCTTGTCGCATACCGCCAGCAGAGTGCCGTCATTCAGACAGCAGATAGCAGGTATACGCCAGTTGGTGCTACCATAGTCGCCCGGGCGGTACAGGCATTGCTCGTAATACACTATCGAGTCCTCTTCGGGCACGCCCGGCTCTTCAATCTCCGGCTTGTGGCAGCCACACACTGCCGGCAACATCAATAAGGCTAGTATCAAATACTTCATGGCAAACTGGTTTCTTTAAATAACGCCAAAAGCTTCCTTTTATTGCCTAGAAGGGAAAAGCGAATGTGTCCCCCTAAAATTTTAATTTCTAATTTTTAATTTTCTTCGTATCTTTGTACAACGAGAGTGTTTATGAACGGTTTCGAAAGCCCTTGGTTGCTAACTATTTATTCTTTTCAAATGAAAACTTTAGTCAATATTTTCGATGCTCAGGAGCCTTTGGCGGCATACCTGTTTCTGAAACAGTATTACGAGGAGGGCGACCGTCTTATGTTTATTTCCACCAAAGAAGACCGTAATGCCGTGGCGCCCTATGCCGCCCTCTTCCAAATCCCCGACACGATGATTGACTATATCTGGCTCCGTCGTAGTGAGGACAGTTACATCTACGAGCGCATCTGTCGTCACCTCCGTTCGCGCGTACCGTCGTCGGCCACCTATTGGGTCAATCTGGCTGGAGGCAGCCGCTATTTGGCATTAGCCGTACAGCACCTCTTCGCCAGCTACAACGCCAAGTTCTTCTACGTACAGACTCGCGAAAACGTCATTGTCAGTTCCGTCTTCGACGACAACATCAGCGACAACGACGACATCATCGAACCTATCCGCTATCGCATGTCGTTGGCGGAATACTTCAAGCTCAACGGGCTCAATCACGACCTCCAGACCCAACGGCATACCCCCATCCGCACCTCCGACGATGCTGGGCGTATTTTCGAATGTTTCAAGCGTCGTCACCTCTCACATCGTGCATTCAATGCCATCGACCAATTGCGTGTGCAATATCGTGGTACTCGTCACCCCTTGACTATACGCGACATTATGTTTGGCTCACCCCATCGTCGCGAAGCCATCCCAGGCATCAGGGAGCTGCTTACCGCTTTCGGCTTTGTGCCAGAACAGCCCGACCAGCTTTCTCCCAAGGAAATCGACTACCTAACGGGCGGCTGGTTCGAGGAATGGGTTTATTTTAAGCTCCTCGAGTTGGTAGGTCCTCAACAGATTGCATTGGGCGTGCGCATCTTTCGTCCCGGCAGCCAGCACAACAACGAACTCGACGTGGTCTTCATCAAGGCCAACACCCTCTTCGTTGTCGAGTGCAAGACAGGCGTTGCCACCGACCACATGTTCAACGAGATTGTCTACAAAGTCAGCGCCCTCAAAGAAGTCATCCTAGGCATGGCGTGCCATTCCTACATCTTCACCCTAAAGAACGACTACGACCACCGTCTCGCGCACGTGAGCGAAATGATGGGCGTGAAACTCTGTCCCAAAGGCACCCTAGTCAATCCCGACCTCTTGAACAAAGTCGCCGACCAGATGTGCCGCATCAGCCACGAGAGTTAGGGAATCCATCCCAGATCTTTGTATCCTGCGTAGGCTCGCTCCATGTGTAGGTAGGCGTCGCAGATGTCGCAGTGTTCCAACAGAGGACTGAGGCGAGGGTCTTGCTGGCACCGTTCTTTGCACCGTTTCACCAGATAGCGGAAGCGTGCCAGATTGCGGTGGTGGTAGTTGGTCTCGGGGCCTATCACCACATAATCCCAATCTATCAACACTCGGGCGGCATCCATCAGCCAAAGCAGGCTCTCCACATGTTGGTCTAGTTCCCACAGCCTATCGCTCCGCTCTTCCATCAAACGGCTGTCACCGCGCATCACCGAAGGTCGGTCTGTTTCCCATTCGTAGCCCTCATCCACGCGGGTATGGTAGTCGTCCATCCTTTGTCGATAGTCCTTATCTAAATAATTCAATCGTGATGGTGCCACATGCACCCTCTCTCCGTCGCTCCATGCCACCATCACACCATTGCTTTTGATTCTTGTTCTTTTCCTTGTCATAGTTTTGTATGTTTTAAAATAGTTTATGCGAGAGAAGTTTTCTCAAGCAACAAATTATCAATTAACGTACAGCCTGCTTGCTATGTCAAAGATCACTCCGCCGAAAGGGCAAAATAATCCCCTTTCACGGTCGCCCTCGGGCAGGCCGATTAGTCGACAAGGTTACACAAAACTATGGTATAATGGTACTTAATGCATGGTTTGTTTTTCTATTATGTATTGCAAAAATACAAATTATTTTAAATTCCAAAAGAAAAAAACTTATCCGACATAAGGATAGGTGATGTTACTTCGTGACGTTGTTTGGCTCGGCATAGCGAGCAAGCTCTCTCTGCTCTCACCTTATACAACGTTACTTCGTGACGTTGTTTGGCTCGGCATAGCGAGCAAGCTCTCTCTGCTCTCACCTTATACAACGTTACTTCGTGACGTTGTTTGGCTCGGCATAGCGAGCAAGCTCTCTCTGCTCTCACCTTATACAACGTTGTGAGGTCTTTTTCATCCCGTTTTGGGTTCACCATACCTCCAATCTTAGGAGTGGAGCCAGAGCGAAGGCAGAGCGAACCCAGAGCGAAGGCACTCTGGAAAGGCGAACCCGAGAGAGGCCATCTCTCGACCATTTCCAAATGCAAAGATAATGCAGAATAACGACATGGCAAACTTTTTTCGAAAAAAAATGTCACTTATACCTTCTTTTTTCAAAAAGAGGCTCTCTTTCGTCACATGCAAGTAAGGCGAGAACCGCGCTCTCGGGGGCAATATGGTAGCATAGATTTTACATTTTACATTTTACATGCAATGTGTTTAGGCTTTTTTAACCCCCGAATAATAGTAAATAGTTAATAATTATAATATTACTTTTGTGTACACCTTTCCAATACTAAATCATACCGATGTGATTTTGTAAAAATTGTATTTTCGTTCACTACGTGTTTGGGGTAAAACATACACAAGTCGGTCTATATCAATCCAAAAACGCTTTTTTTACGACAGAAAAGCGAAAGAAGTTACACGGCACTTTTTGCACCAAAATCAACATAATCAATTAATACCAAGCATATTGTAGAGAAGTTACAAAGTTACAAGTTAAATACAATGTTTTTTTAACCCAAAACGGTCATTAGGTTTCATGTCAGAGTGGTATTTGTTTCGAGAAGATTACTGGCGAAACCAGCGAAGGCGTAGCGGGCTACGGCGAGATGATTTCGTCAGTAAGATTCCGAAAAAAATGCCACTATGGCATGAAAAGGACAAAACAAAATGATTTCTGAGTGCTTTCCGTCCTAATGACCGATTTGGGTTTAATACTTCCTTTCAATGACACACTGATAGGAAGTGTATGAGTAAAAGAATCATGCCGATTTGGAGCAGCTCTCCAAATCGGCATGGATTCTCACGGGGAAATGAAGTCTAGTGCGTATTACTTGGCGGCTTTCTTCTTAGCCTTGACGGTCTTGTACTCGTTGTTGAGACCCTCGATGATTTCGTCGGTAATGTCCATGGCGGGGTTCATGTAGAGGGTGGGAGAGTCGTTGAAGGTTTTGCGTAGGATGATGTCGAACTGCTGGTTGTCGGCATTGTACTCGCGGACGAAGGCGAAGATGCGGTTGAGGAGCTCGATGTTGGAATCCATCTGCTTTTGGAGTACTTTCTGGGTCAGCTCGGCTTCGAGGGTGCTGAGTTTCTCGGCGCGCTGCTTGAGTTCGGCCTCTTTGTCTTGCTGCTGTTTGAGCGTCATGGTTTCGCCAGTTTGGAGGAAATTTTGATAATCCTTTTGGAACTGGGTCATTTGCTGTTGGTAGCTCTTTTCTTGAGCCTCTTTGTATTTGTTGAGCTCTTCCTGCAGGTCGATGGCATATTGGTATTTGGCAAGTAGGCTGTCGCTGTCGACACATGCCACTTTGAGTTGTCCGTCTTCGGGGATGACGGGCATGGAGGCGTTAGGGTTGACTTTGCTGGGGGTGCCAGTGCCGGTGAAGTGGAGGATGTAGAGGACTACGAGTCCGATGAGGAGCAGGATGTTGAGGATGGTGAGGCATGTGTGGCAGTGAGGTTTATGACAATTGTCTTTATGGCTGTTGTCGCAACAGGGCTGGGGCTCGGGCGTTTCGTGCTGTGGCAGCGGCTCGGGGTTGGCGGGGTGCTGCTCTTGCGCTTCTTTCATTTCGATGGTGTCGATGCTGTTGTCGTCGACGGGTTTGTTGAGGTCTTGATGGATTTCCATTGTGTTTTTTTTATTGTCGGACTAGTCGGACGGGTCGGATGGGGGTCGGACAGGTCGGATTAGTCGGACGGGTGGTTATTTTTATTAATTATCTATTTCGCCGAGGGTGTTGATGGCGCGCTGTATGCGGGCGATGGTTTCGTCCTTGCCGATGGTGATGACTAGGGTGAGCATGTCGGGGCCGACGGTGGTGCCGACAACAGCAAGGCGCAAGGAGTTCATTATCTGGCCTATGTTGAGTTCGTGACCTTTGATGTAGTCCTCGAGGAGGGCTTGGTGGATGGCGTCGTACTGGAAGGGGACGGTGTTGAGGATTTCGATGACTTTGGCCATGTGGGTGGTCATGCCGGGTTTCCAGCGTTTGGCGACGGCTTTGGGGTCGTATTCGGTGGGGGCGACGAAGAAGTAGTGGGTCTGTTCCCATAGCTCGCTGGGGAAACTGAGGCGCTCTTTCATCATGCCGCAGACTTTGACGACATATTGAGAGTTGAAAGTTGAGAGTTGAAAGTTGTTTGACCTGGAGTCTTCAACCTTTATGCCGTGCTCTTTGAGCTGGGGGAGGAACATCTGGGCAAGCTGCTCATCGGGACATTTTTGTAGATATTCGTGGTTGAACCATTTGGCCTTCTCGACATTGAATTTGGCTCCGCTCTTGCTGATGTGTTCGATGCTGAAGAGTTTTATTAACTCGTCCATGGTCATGAGCTCTTGGTCGTTGCCGGGGTTCCAGCCGAGGAGGGCGAGCATATTGACTACGGCTTCGGGCAGGTAGCCGCGTTCGCGGTAGCCGCTGGAGATTTCGCCTGTCTCGGGGTTGCGCCAGTCGAGCGGGAAGACGGGGAAACCGAGACGGTCGCCATCGCGTTTGCTGAGCTTGCCGTTGCCGTCGGGCTTGAGGAGCAGGGGCAGGTGGGCAAACTGCGGCATAGTGTCCTCCCAGCCGAAGGCACGGTAGAGCATGACATGGAGGGGGGCGGAGGGTAGCCACTCTTCGCCACGGATGACGTGGGAGACCTCCATTAGGTGGTCGTCGACGATGTTGGCGAGGTGGTAGGTGGGCATGCCGTCGGACTTGAAGAGCACCTTGTCGTCGAGCAGGCGGCTGTTCATGGTGACGTCGCCACGGATGAGGTCGTGGACGGTGATGTCGATATTGTCGGGGAATTTGAATCGCACCACGTAGGGCTCACCGCTATCGAGGCGGCGCTGCACCTCGTCGGCGGGGAGGGAGAGGCTGTTTTGCATGTCGGCGCGGGTGTTGCAGTCGTATTGGAAGGTCTGCTTCTGCGCTTCGTATTCCTTGCGTTTGGCATCGAGGGCTTCGGGACGGTCGAAGGCATAGTAGGCCCAGCCGTCGCGGATAAGCTGGTCGGCATATTGGCGATAGATGGGCTTGCGGTCGCTCTGACGATAGGGGCCATAGTTGCCGCCGATGTGGACACCCTCGTCGAATTGGATGCCGAGCCAGGTGAGGGCTTCGATGATGTAGTCCTCGGCTCCGGGGACGAAGCGGGTTTGGTCGGTGTCTTCGATGCGGAGAATCATGTCGCCGCCGTTCTGGCGGGCGAAGAGATAGTTGTACAAAGCAGTGCGCACGCCGCCAATGTGTAGCGGACCGGTGGGACTGGGTGCGAAACGAACGCGTACTTTTCTCATGAGTGTTAAAGATTATTGTATTGGGTAAAGTGTTTTTTCTTTAATAAATAGTAGTGGATAAGCAGCAGGCTGTCCAATGTGCAGCTGACGGGCTTGGCATGGCGGCAGCGACGAGCCCTGAGTGTGGGCAGCCAGCGGTAGAAGGCGCGGTGGGCTTGGGCTACCGCCTTGAACTCTTTGGGCTTGTCCTCGAGAAGGAACTTGAGTGCGGCCACATAGTCGAGCACCACACGGCAGAGCATCACCCATGCCAGTCGGCGGTGGGGAAGGTTCTTGTAGAGCAGCGCCATATTGTTGCGGAAGTTGAGGTAGGTCTTGCGTGGGTTGGACTTGGGGAGTGTGCCGCCACCGACATGGTAGACCACCGACTGTGGACAGTACTCCACTCGGTAGCCGGCGTTCTTGGCGCGCCAACAGAAGTCTATCTCCTCCATGTGGGCGAAAAACTCGCCATCCAGTCCGCCCAATTCTTTCCACACATCGGCGCGGACAAACATGGCGGCACCCGATGCCCAGAATATCTCGCGGGCATCGTTGTACTGGCCTTGGTCTTGCTCCAGCGTGGTGAACAGCCGCCCACGGCAGAAGGGGTAGCCGTATTTGTCGATAAATCCGCCTGCGCCGCCTGCGTATTCAAAGGTGTCGCGCTGGTCGTACATGAGCAGTTTGGGTTGGCAGATGGCAGTGAGGGGGTGTTGTTGCATCTGGGCGATGACTGGGGCGATCCAATTGGGCGTAACCTCCACATCGTCGTTGAGCAGCACGTAGTATTCGGCATCGATTTGGGCAAGCGCACGGTTGTAGCCTTCGGCAAAGCCATAGTTCTGGTCCATAGCGATGACGCGCAGGTTGGGGTAGTGGGCTTGCAGGAAAGCAAGGGAGTCGTCGGTGGAGCCATTGTCGGCAATCACCACCTCGGCATCGCCAGTGGTGTGGGCTGTGACCGAGGGGAGAAAGCGTTCGAGCATGTGCTTCCCATTCCAGTTGAGTATGACGACGGCAGTCTTCATTGAGTTGGTATTATATGGTTAATTGGTGTAATGGAACATCTTGTGGGCGGACCCGTTTCCAACGGCGGTGCGACCATAGCCAATATTGTGGGTCGGCAATGATGGTTTTCTCCAGCTGTTGGATATAGCGCGAGGTGATGGTGTATTGGGGCACCTCGGCGGGTTTGTCGCAGAGAACCGAGAACCGCACTTCGTAGCGGCCACGCGAGGTCTTTGTCACCTCGTAGTATAGCACTGGTAAGTTATATTTGCGGGCAAAATATTCGGCACCGTAGAGGAAGGGGGTCTCTTGATGGAGGAAGGTAGTCCAAAAACTGCGGTGCTCGTCGCTGGGCGACTGGTCGGAGAGCATCATATATGCCACAGGCACATGGTGTGTGTGGTAATATTCCATCGTCTGCCTAACGTTGGTGTGGTCCACAATCTCAGTGCCATACCTACCGCGACGGCGTGTTACATAGGTTGCCACCAGCTTGTCGTCGAGCGGCTTGCCAACCCCCACGCCGTGGTGCATCAGTTGGTAGTTGAGCGAGGTAATCATATACTCCCAGTTGTTGTAGTGGGCGGACATGAGGATGACGCTCTGCCCCTGCTCATAGTAGCGGTTCACCAGATGGCGGTTGACAAAGTGATAACGTTGCATGATGGCCTGCGGGCGGGCGTAGAGATTGTATATGCCTTCCACTAGCAGGTCGCTGATGTGGTGGTAGTATGCCCTTTCTATGGCGCCGCGCTGCTCGGTAGTCATGTCGGGGAAAGCATGTGCAAGATTGGTGCGTGTCACCCTGCGGCGGTAGCGCACCAAACGATATGCAAGGAAGTATATTATATTGGATATGAGAGTCAAATTAAATTAAAAATTGAAAAAAAACTGCCGTCCACTTTCTTAGTTTTTACTTCAAGCATTGGCTTCCGCCCCAACTTCTTAGTTCTTACTTCTTACTTCAAATTTAGAATCCTCTCTCAAACTGTTGCCCCACCTCGCCTAGGGTGTCTTCCTCCAATTGGTTCTGGCTGAGCATACGTTCCCAGTTGGGTGTGCGTATCTCGCCACGGGCGTTGGAGTTCAGCAGTCGGTAATAACCGCTGCGAAACTCGTCCCAGAAAAGGAACACACGGTTGGGGTAGTCGTTGTCCATGTGGTTATATCGCCACAGCTGGTAGGGCAGGTAGTGTATATGGCCCTGGTTGGTGGGTTTGGTGGGGACGATACTATTCACTCTATTGGTGCCCACCACATAGTTGTCGTCGTCGGGGCTATTCTGCACATACAGGGCACCCACAAAATTCTTCTCGTCGCGGATATGGTCGGGAGGACCGTATTGCAGATACACCCTACCGCGGTCGGTCATATAGCCCGGTGTCTTGGGGTAGCTGTAGTTCTCCTCCACATATTCGAGCCGTGTCAGATAATTGTTCCACTGCTTTTCGGGCTCCAGCATGTCGCGCCGTAGCCAGAAGTGGTAGAAAAAGCTCTGCTTCTCGGCCAGGCTGCTGCCCTTTATCATCTGTCGGGCTATGGTCACCTCGTCGGGCGAAGCAATGGGGTACAGCGCGTCGAGATAGTAATTCAGCTTCGTCTCGTCGGTAATCGCACCGGCAAACGAGGTCGCCACCCGTGTCTCCGTCAGCGCGTCGTCGTCGATGCCCGGGTTAGAACGTTGGAACGACATGCTTCTTCTCTTGAGCGTCTCGCCCTTTAGGTTGCGCACCTCCGCCACCAGGTTGTAGTTGCCCGACGGCAGCGATGCGATGTCGATGGTGGCGTATATGGGGTCGTTCTGCTTGGCGGTGCGGGTAACAAAGGTATCGTACCTTGCCAGGCGGCGGCCCGACTCCTTCTGCTCGATGGCGAAATAGGCCACATACTGTCCCCCGACCAACTCCTTGTCGATGTTATACACCTCTATATAGGGGTGTAGCTGGGTGACGCTGGCGGGGATGAAGTCGTCGATATAGGGCACCATGTCGTAGCCGTTGCGCGACAGCATGTTCTCCTGCTCCGTCGGCGTGGCGGAGGCCATCAGCTGAATGTTCGACATCGATAGGGCTCCCTTTGGGAAATAGACCACCAGCTTGTCGTTAAAAACGTATGCGGGCTGGTCCGACCCCTTGTCGCGCAGCGACAGCTGCAAATCGTATATGCCGCCCGTGAGGGCAAAGCGTTGCAGGTCGAAGAAGGTGAAGCCGTCAGCCTCGGCACTGCTGGCGTAGGGGCTGTGCAGGTCATACTTCTTCACGTATGCTATCGTGTCGTTTCTGCTCACTACGATAGTCACCTCCACCGTGGCACGGTACTGCCCGCTCTCATCCTGCACCAAGTTCAACGACCAAGCGTTAAATCTCAGATACGTCTCCACGTAGGGTTGGTCGTTCTCGGGCAGATAGAAGGCGGAATAGCCAAACTGTGCCGTCAGGTGTTTCTCCGAGGCAAATACCGTCGATGCCGTCAGGAGAGCCAATAGGATAAAAGTTATTCTTCTCATAGTTGTACAGCGTTCTTTATCTTTTCAAGATAAAAATAACGTCTTTTGTCCGCTCTTATTGTGTTAAATATAAATAAAACTTTTTAATTGCATTTTTTTATGTAATTTTGCATACCATGAGAACCTTGGTTTTTGCAACAAACAACAAACACAAGCTGCACGAAGTTAGCGAGATACTCCGTGACAGCGTGCTGATAAAAAGTCTTTCCGACATAGGGTTGGAAGGCGATATTCCCGAAACGGCAGCCACCCTGCAGGGCAACGCACTGCAAAAAGCGCAATGGGTGTGGGAGCGTACCCACACCGACTGTTTTGCCGACGACACCGGCCTCGAGGTGGAAGCCCTCAACGGTGCCCCCGGAGTCTACAGCGCACGCTATGCGGGCGAGCACTGCTCATTCGACGACAACATCAACAAACTGCTCACCGCACTCGACGGCTGTGCCAATCGTCGAGCATGCTTCCGCACTGTCATCTGTTTGATAGAGCATGGTGTGCCACGCTATTTCGAAGGGCGTGTCGACGGCGTTATCCTCACCGAGCGCTACGGCACCGACGGTTTTGGCTACGACCCAGTCTTCATGCCCGACCGCTTTGCTGTCAGTTTTGCCGAGATGCCCCTCGATGTCAAGAACATGATTAGCCATCGCGGCATAGCCGTCAAAAAGCTTGTCGATTATATCATGGGGCGCGACACCCGTATATCAAATTGATTATTGGCTCCCGCACCCAGATGCTTGAAGTAAGAACTACCATCTATGAGCTTTGAAGTTGAGCCGCAGCCAATTTTTAATTATTAATTTTTAATTATTAATTTTTAATGTACACTCCAGTATATCCCCTGCAGATTTCGCAAACCATGTCGATGAGTGATTCCTACATCTTGGTGCTTAATGCGTCGGAGAAGGAAAAGCATGTTCCCGTGCTCATTGGAGAGGCGGAAGCGCAGGCCATCATTTTGGCAATTGAGCAGAAAGAGGCGCGTCGTCCGCTCACCCACAACCTACTCAAAAACATCCTCGACGAATACATGCTTACGTTGAAGAAAGTTACCATCGACCGATTCGACGAAGGCATCTTCTATTCGTCAATCTACATTAGCGATGGCTTTTCCGAGAAGCGTATCGACAGCCGCACCAGCGATGCCGTCGTCCTCGCCATCATGCAGCACTGCGACATACTGATGGATCTCAACGTGCTGGAGGAAACATCGATGAACCCTAACGCCTTGACCGACAATCTGCCCTCTGGGAGGTACGCCAATCCACATGGTGAAACCCTCGAAGACCTCGAGCAGCAGCTGCGCGACTGTGAGGCAAACGAAGACTACGAGCAAGCCGCCCAAATCATGGATCGTATCAACCAATTGAAGAAGTAACCAACAATCCAAAAAAGTAAGAACTAAGAAAGTGTTCGGCAGCCAAAGCTTGAAGTAAGAACTATGAAGTTAAATGTTTGGTTGTTTGACAATTTAAGGTTTTGAAGGTTAAAAGGTTTTGGGTTTTAAAGGTTACTTCGTGACGATTTCTCATTTCACTATACAAACAAGTTTGTCTAGGTTCGATTTACGAAAACGCTCGCGCCAAATTTTAATTTTTAATGTAATGAGTTTTTAATTTTTATTATCATGATACACAAAATAGACGAAACAGCCGACTATATCCGTCAATGTCTTGGCTCGCGTCCCATGCCGCAGATCGCTGTTATCCTTGGCAGTGGTCTGGGCTTGATGGCCGACCATATCGAAAAACCTTTTACCATTCCTTATGCGGGCATACCTAATTTCAAACGTTCCACCGCTGTAGGTCATAAAGGTAACCTCATCATCGGTGCCATGGGTGGCAAGAACATCATGGCGATGCAGGGCCGTTTTCACTACTACGAAGGCTACACCATGCAGGAGGTCACTTTCCCCGTCCGTGTTATGGCTCGTTTGGGTATCAAAACACTTTTTGTCAGCAATGCAGCCGGAGCTGTAAATCCAACCTATCGAGTAGGTGATATGATGATTATTACCGACCATATCAATCTTCTTCCCAACCCTTTGATTGGTCCCAATATGGACGAGTTCGGTCCCCGTTTCCCCGATATGACTACCGTCTATAGTACTCGCATTCGCAAGATTGCCCTTGACGAGGCTCAACAAATGGGCGAAACTTTGCAACAGGGTGTATATGTCGGTGGCACAGGCCCCACCTATGAGACTCGTGCCGAGTATCGCTACTATGGTGCTATTGGCGGCGACGCTGCCGGCATGTCAACCATCCCCGAAGTGATAGTGGCTCGTCATTGTGGTATGGAGATATTTGGCATGAGTATCATTACTAACCAGTCCAACGACCTTAGCGACAACTGCCTAAATGATGGTGACGATGTGGTGCGTCAGGCCAACCTTGCTGCCGAAAAGATGACCGCATTGTTCGAACGTGTGATTGCCAAACTGCCAGTACAAGAATGATTAAAGCGGCATTTTTCGACATCGACGGCACACTTCTCAGTTTCATTACACACAAGGTGTCGTCAGGTACTGTACGCGCCTTCCGTGCATTGCATGCTCAAGGTATCCACACCTTCATTGCCTCGGGCCGACCTAAAGTGTTAATTCCCGACATGCCTGTCTCGTTCGACGGATACGTCACTATGAATGGTGGCTATTGCTTTGTCGGCGACCAAGTGCTGTTGCGCAATCCTATACCACAAGTCGAAACAGACCAATGGCTGCACTATGCACAAGATAATGGATTGTGCACCATGCTCTTCACTGAACATCAGATGGCCATCAACACCCTAACCGACCCTGTTGCCAACGCCATCCATAGTCAGTTGCAGTTCGAGATGCCTCCATTGGTTCCTATAGAGCAGATGTTTGGAAGCGAAGTATACCAAATCATTGCTGTCATGCCTGCCTTGCGTGATGCCGAGGTGTTACAATTGTTGCCCCATTGTCGTCTGCCCCGTTGGCATCCCCAGTTTAGCGATCTTGTACACATGGACAACAGCAAAGCAGTAGGTATAGAGAGTGTGTTACGTCATTTCAGTATCGACCGTAGCGAATGTATCGCCTTTGGTGACGGTGGTAACGATATTGAGATGCTTGAGTACTGTGGCATTGGTGTGGCGATGGGCAATGCGGACGACACTGTCAAGTCTCATGCCGACCATGTCACCACCTCGGTTGACGAAGAGGGCATCGAACATGCCCTCATCTCCCTACATATTATTTGAGACTCTTCCGACAAATGCGTAGGTGAGCTATCTGTCCGAATAGAATCCTTGTGCATGGTCGGAAGATTGGGTATTGGAGGGCAGTAATTGCCTGTATGTTCAGAGCTGTGGAATAGGTTTCGTATTTCGGATTTTTGAGACTAAAAAACGGTTGTAGAGCCCTGCGAAAAGTGTTAAGTGTTAAATGTTAAATGCATATTGTTTTTTGCGCCATTCAGGTAGATTATTATATAAATTATTAATTAATAATTAAT
>JAFWQP010000100.1 GCA_017509045.1 Bacteroidales bacterium | reverse complement strand
GGCCATGAGCGTGTGTATAATATTAATCTTTGCCGTTGACATCATGGATAAACTTGGTGTACCCCTGTTCGACAGGATTTCCGCTGGATGGTGTATCGTTGTATTGAGTGTCTTGACGGTTGCATTGGTGCTGTGGTTGTCGGTGAAAATAGAAATGGCTAAAAGGCGTGACAATAATAGTTAACCAACCATGAAAGAGAGAAACAAATCCATCTTCCGTATATTGCTTTTTGCCTCGGTGGGCATACTGCTGGCGCAGACGGTGCTGTTGGCAGTGCTGGGAAATGATAGGCAGATGCGCATCGTGCTGCCGCTGGTTTTCTTCTTTGTGGAATTGGCGACATGTGCCCTGATGGTCTTCTGCACCCTCAACCCGCAACACAATTACAACTATACCGTCAAAAGGGTTGATGGCCGGTGGTGTTGGGAGCGTATCAAATATGGGCCTGACCCCGAGGGGTTGCGATATGTGTCGGCGGGGGTATGCGTGCTGATGTTTGCCTTGCTTTTTGCGGTCATCTCCGCTGCCGTGTTGTGGCCAAACTTGGTGGCAGAAAGGGTGATTGTTGTCGCAGTGGTGGTTTTGCTGACTGTCTTCTGTATCACATATTGTATAATAGAGAGTAAATTACGCAAAAAAAATGACTAGAAAACACTTCCTAGATAACATCCGTTGGACGACAGTGCTGCTGGTGCTGTTCTACCACGTGGTCTATTTCTACAACAACAAGGGAGTCTTCGGCGGCATCGGGGGCTGGGTGGATGACCCCAAAGCCCAGCCGCAGGATGTGGTGATGTATCTCCTCTATCCGTGGTTTATGATGCTGCTCTTCCTTGTGGCAGGCATCAGCAGCCGCTACGCTTTGGGGAAGAGCACTTCTGGGCAATGGTTCAAGAAGCGTACCCGCCAACTGCTTGTGCCGTCAACCATAGGCCTGTTTGTCTTCCATTGGATGGTGGGCTATTTCAACACCCAAGTGGCAGGAGTCGACGTGCTGGCCAACGTGCCGCAGCCGGTGAAGTTCTTTCTGTGGGGAGTCAGCGGCATAGGCCCGCTGTGGTTTATTCAGGAGCTATGGGTGTTCTCGCTGCTGCTGATTATTATTATCGCCATTGAGCGCGACCGCCTATATGATGCCGTCGGTCGTCTGCTGCAGCGCACGGGAGGGTGGTCGAAGGTGTGCCGTCTGGCGGTGCTGCTGGTGGGCGGATTCCTCCTTATCTGGGCAGGGGCGCAAGGCTCTATACCTAACCCCGACCCCCATAGCGCGCAGGGGTTGTGGAACCTCTACCGTCCGGCAGCATATTTGGTCCCCTTCTTGATGGGGTATTACCTCTTCGCGCGCGACAGCGTGCAGCGTTTCCTGTCGCACTATGCCAGCTGGCTGCTTGCTATGGCGGTGGTGACAGGGGTGGCACTGACTTGCGCCACTTGGGGCGAGAACAACACGGCACCGCTCTATCTGATGCACTGGAGCACCAACCTCTTTGCCTGGCTCGCCATCCTGGCGATGCTGGCATGCTTTAAGGCTTGGGGCGACCGCACTTCGCCGTTTGCCACCTATATGACCCGCAGCAGCTATGGAATTTATATTGTGCACTATTTGGTGGTTGCCTCACTAGGCTATATGCTGAAGGTATACACAGGGCTGCCGCCTGTGGCGGACTACATTATCCTCCTCGTAGCAGTGTTTACCTTGTCGCCCGCCATTTACGAGCTGCTGCGGCGTGTTCCCTTCCTGCGTTGGGCAGTATTAGGCATAAAGAAACAATCAGAATAATCTGAACACTCCGAATAATCAGAATAATCAGAAAAAACAATTAATATCATGGACGAAATCCTACGTATCGAAGGCTTGAGCAAGACCTTCACCCTGTCGCGCAAGCAGCAACGGCTGGAGCGCACACACGAGCGTCGCAAGGTGGCTGTGGACGACCTGACGCTGACCGCCAACCGAGGCGAGATTTTCGGTCTGCTGGGTCCCAACGGGGCAGGCAAGACCACCACACTGCGTATGCTTGCCACCCTTATCAAGCCCGACAAGGGCGATGCCTGGGTGGACGCCTGCAGCATCGTCCGCCAGCCCGAGGATGTGAGGGGCAAGATTGCCTTCCTCACTAGCGAGCTGAAGCTGGAAGATTTCTTCACGCCCAACTACCTCTTCGACTTCTTCAGCGAGCTGCACGGGGTGGCTCCCGCCATGGCCACCCAACGCAAGCAGGCACTGTTTGCCCGCTTCGGCATCGACAAGTTTGCCGAGGTGAAGGTGGCGAACCTCTCCACCGGTATGAAGCAGAAGTTGAGCATCGTCATTTCGCTGGTGCATAACCCCGACATCATTATCTTCGACGAGCCCACCAACGGCCTGGACGTTATCACCGCCCGCACGGTGACGGACTATCTGCAGGAGTTGCGCAGCGAGGGCAAGACCATCATCCTGTCCACCCACATCTTCAGCCTGGTGGAACGCCTGTGCGACCGCGTGGGCGTGATTATTGACGGCCGACTCTCTGCCTGCGGCACACTGGACGAGGTGTGCGACGGACTGAGCATCGAGGACCGCTTTTTCGAACTATATAAAGCACAGAAAGGAGATGAAGAATGAAAAACCATAGCAACACTTGGACCATTATCCGCAAGGAGTTTGCCCGCTTTTTTGGCGACCGCCAGCTGGTATTTACCACCGTTATTATGCCGGGATTGCTGATATACCTTATCTATAGCCTGATGGGTGTGGGCATCCGCAATATGGAGACGCAGGGCGAGCAGGACCTTGTGACTGTGCATGTGGAGAATATGCCTGAGAGCATGGCCGCCCTGCTGGCACCCACCGACAGCAGCATGGCCCTGCTGCAGCACCCTTTCGGTCAGGACGACATCGATGCGCTGCAGGATAAGGACATCAGCGCCGTGTTGATACGTTTTCCGCAGCATTTCGACTCGCTGGTGGCCGCCTACACCCCTCAGAGCGGCGAGCTGGCACCGAATATTGAGATATACTACAACTCCGCCAACAACGCTGCCAGCCGTGTATATTATGCCATCGACGGTGCGCTGACCGCTTATGAGAACAGCCAGTCGAACCTCTTCGACATCAACCGCGCCGACAGCGAGGAGCAGAGTTTCGACCAAGCCACCGACGACCAGGTGGTGGGCGACATACTGAGCAAGCTCATCCCCATGCTCATCATCATGATGCTCTTCAGCGGCACGATGGCGATAGCCCCCAGCGCCATTGCGGGCGAGAAGGAGCGCGGCACCTTTGCCACCCTGCTGGTGACTCCCATGAAACGCTCGGAGCTGGCATTGGGCAAGATTGTCTCGCTCAGCAGCATCGCCCTGCTCAGCGGCCTCTCGAGCTTCGTAGGCATCGCCCTCTCGTTGCCCAAGATGATATCGGCGAGCAGCGAAGAGATTAACATCCCCTTCAACTATACCACCAACGACTACGTCGCCCTGCTGTTGGTCATCCTCGCCTCGGTGCTTATCATGGCCTCGGCGGTCAGCCTGCTCTCCGCCCTTGCCAAGGACGTGAAGAACGCCGGCACCATGATTACTCCCTTTATGCTGGTGGTGATGCTGGCAGGCTTGCTGCCCATGTTCCAGACCAGCACACCAGACAATCTGGTTGTCTACCTCATCCCCTTCTACAACTCGATAGAGGTGATGACCGACGTGTTTGCCCACTCGCTGCGCTGGACACCGGTGCTGATTACCCTTGTGTCCGACATAGCCTATACCGGCATCGCTGTCTACGGCCTCACCCGAATGTTCAATAGCGAAAAAATCATGTTCTCGAAATGAAAAACGTAAAACTATACATTGCCATCACCTATGGCCTTGCCTGGGCCGCAGGTGGGGCATTATATCTTTCCAAAAGCCTTGTAGCCGCCTATCCCGGTGCGAGTACACTATGGATGTCGGTCTGCATGTTTTTCCCCCTGATAGCCACCCTCATCTGCCAAAAATCGAGCAAAGAGCCCTTGCTTCGCAACGTCGGCATCAGCTGGAAGATCAACCGCTGGTGGTTCGTCGGGTGGCTGCTGGTGCCTGTAATCGTGGCATTGACGCTGCTATTTGACCATTATGTCAGCGGCACCCACCTACAGGATGCGGTAGGGATGGCTATTGTAGGCACTGGCATGGGTATGTCGCCCTGGACGATAACGGTGATTTCCTTCGTGTCTGCGATGGTGGCTGGTGCCACTATCAACGCCCTCTTCGCCTTTGGCGAGGAAGTGGGCTGGCGTGGATACCTGCTCAAGCAGTTCGAGGGCAAGCAATTTCTCACCTCCGCCATAATCATCGGGCTGATATGGGGTCTATGGCACGCTCCCCTTATCCTGTTGGGGCACAACTACCCCCAGCATCCGCAATGGGGTGTCCTATTTATGATGGTGATGAGCGCGATTTTAAGCATCATCATCCAATATGTGCGCATCAAGAGCGGTTCCGTCATCGTGGCCGCCATCATGCACGGCACTCTCAACGCTTTGGCAGGAACCGGCACCCTGTTTGTCGACAACTTCAACGACCTCATCAACGGCTGCTGCGGTGTGGTAGGCATGACGGCGATGGCGATTGTGGCATTCTGCATCTTCCTCTTCGACCGATACGTCACCAAGGAACGCATCTGCACCTCTCCTCTCAGCCTCGACACAATAAAATCGGAGCAGCCTCGTTAATATGGCATGAAACACACTCGACGTAATATGTCGCTTGCCTTGCTCGCCTTGCTGCTGTTCGCCTTCTTTGCGGCGTGCAGCAGCAAGGGTGTGCATATGCCTAAGCACCGCAAACGCCGCCATTGCGACTGCCCCACTTTCGCCTCAATCTCCTCGCCACAGCCAACGCTACCTACCGCCACCTATGTCGCCTGAAGAATACAAGGCTGTGCTTGCCAAATACCTGCCTGCCACAGCGGTGGACAGTGTCTACGATTTCCTCGACCGCTACAAGGTGTTTCTGCATATCACCCGCAAGCGGACCTCAAAATTGGGCGACTACCGTTGGCCGCAACCCCGCCACAACTATCACGAGATAAGTGTCAATGGCGACATGAACCCCTATAAGTTCCTGCAGGTTATGCTGCACGAGATGGCGCACCTCAACACCTACCAGCGTCACGGCAACGACATCCAGCCCCATGGTCACGAATGGCAGGAGGAATACCGCCAGCTGCTGCGCCAATATCTCTCCTGTTTCCCCGACGACATTGTTGCGCTCATCACCCAATACACTAGCCGCATCCCCCTGAGCCGCACCCTAGAGAAACAGTTCGACGAACAACTGCGCCACTACGACCCCAACTACACCCCCTCCGACGACCTCACGCTCGACCAGCTGCCTCCCGGCACTGCCTTCCGCATTGCCAGCAAACCGCACAAGCCTTTTCGTTCGCTCGAAAAACGCCGCACCCGCTGGATATGTCTCGGTTTAGACGACAACAAGAAATACCTCGTTAGCGGCAGTGCGAGGGTGGTTGTTGAGGGAAGAGGTAAGAATTAGGATGAGTTTTTGAGTATTTCAACCCAAATCGGTCATTAGGGTTTTTGACAGATTAGCATTTGTTTCGAGCAGATTGGCCGCATCGCTGGCGAAGTCGTAGCGGGCTACGGCGAGACAGGGATATGGACAAGATGCCGAAAGAAATGCTAATATGCCATAAACAGACCTAAAAAGGACAATTATGATTGAAAAGTCGGCCTAATGACCGATTTGGGTTCAATCAGCCCCTACTTCTTAGTTCTTAGTTCTTACTTCTCAAAGTTTCTTCCTTGCAGCATCGGCACAAACTTGGCGTCGCCGTGGTCCTCGATGCGCCATTGCTCGGGAGTGTCGCCATCCTTATAGATGCGCAGCATCCGTTGCTCGCCTATGCCTACGGGTATCACCATAATGCCGCCCACCTTCAGCACCTTCATCAGCCCCGTCGGGATGTTGGGCGCACCGCAGGTGACCAATATTCTGTCGTAGATGAAATCTGCCATTTCGGGCACACCGTTGAAGCTGTCGCCCAGAAAGCATTTGGCGTGATAATTCAAACTTGCCAGCAGCGCTTTGGTCTTCCTATATAATGTGTGCTGCCGTTCCACGGTATGCACTCGGGCACTCATCTCGCACAATATCGCCGTTTGGTAGCCGCTGCCCGTGCCCACCTCCAGCACCGTCATCAACGGTTGTAGCGATAGCAGCTGAGTTTGCCATGCCACAGTATAAGGTTTAGATATAGTCTGCTCACAATCAATCTCTATCGCACGGTCTATGTCGTAAAGGAACGTGTCGAGCAGTGTGTCGCTCACAAACCAGTGGCGAGGCAGTTTCTCCATGGCCGCCAGCACCGTTTCGTCAGTGATGCCTCGTTCGCGCAACTGGTCCACCATGCGCCTGCGCCAAGCTTGATATTTCGGAATATCTGGAGTCATTATTGTTTTCTTACAACCTACTTCTTAGTTCTTAGTTCTTACTTCCCATCTCATGCCACCCCTGAGCCCGCAGCTCTATGGTGCTGTTCTGCGGTGTCACCATCACAGCCGGGCTGCCCTCCTCGGTGATGTGGCCGATGATGTGCACCTCTTGGCTGTCCTTTATCTTCTCGTAGTCCTTTTGGTCTATAGTAAACAGCAGCTCGTAGTCCTCGCCGCCGTTCAGGGCGTTGCTCACGGGCAGCATATTCTGGCTCATCTCCGAGCACACGCGCGTGGTTTGGTAGTCAATCGGCAGTCGCTCCTCATACACCTCGCAACCGCACTTGCTCTGCTTGCAAATATGCAGCAGCTCGCTCGCCAGTCCGTCGCTCACGTCAATCATCGACGTGGGCACCACCTCACGCTCTGCCAGCCATTTCACTATATCGGTGCGCGGTTCGGGCTTCAAATAGCGTTCCAGCACATAGTCGTAGCTGTCCAAATCGGGTTGGAAATTGGGGTCGGCCTGATAGGTTACCTTCTCCCTTTCCAGCACCAGCAGCCCGCTGTAGGCGCTGCCCAGGTCGCCGCTCACGCATATCAGATCGTGCCACTTGGCACCGCTGCGGTAGGTAATCTTGTCGCTATCCACCTCGCCGATGGCGGTAACGCTGATTACCATCCCTATGCGGCTCGACGAAGTGTCGCCACCCACCAAGTCCACGTCATACCGCTCGCAACACAGCCTGATGCCCGCATACAGCTCTTCCAGTGCCTCCACCGAGAATCTGTTGCTCACCGCCACACTCACCAGCACCTGCCGCGGGGTGGCGTTCATAGCGCAAATGTCGCTGATATTGATAGCCACCGCCTTGTAGCCCAGGTGCCGCAGCGGCGTGTAGGTCATGTCAAAGTGGATACCCTCCACCAGCATGTCGGTCGTCACCACCGTCTTTTTCTTACCCGTGCCCAGCACCGCACAATCGTCGCCCACACCCTTCACAGTGCTCTTGTTCACACGCCCAAAACCATCCGTAAGGCGTTCTATCAATGCAAATTCTCCTAGCGTTTCCAGCTCGGTGCGACCCTCTTGATACTCCAAATGCTCCATTGTTAATTAATTTAAAAACGTTGCAAAAGTACACAATTTTTTCCATACAATCGACGTTATCCCAAAAATGTTATGAATAACCCGTTGTGAATTTGTAAAAAATACAATCAAGAACTCTTTAAATATTCTAACTATGAAAAAGACAATTTTCACCTTTATCGCCCTTGCCGCCCTCGTGATGTGCGGCTGTGAGAAGGACCCCAACGACCCCTCGGGCAACGGCAACACCCCCGACGAACCCGTCATCGATATCACCCCCTACCTGGGCAAACACCTGATGACTCGCCACACCGACCTCACCATCACTGCCATGAACATGTTCTCCTTCCCCATCGACCGCGACCTCGATGTTGAGACCGTCACCATCAAGAGCGACCCACAAGTCGAACACGGCATCATCATGTCTAGCAGCGACGGCATGTATCTCCGCGGCGTTGTCGACACCGCCGGCCTGCACCTGCAGAACGACACCATCGCCATCTCCATCGACACCACCGTCCTCAACTTCCCCCTCAACTTCTCCGTCAGCGTCAGCATGACTCACCCCGTCATCCAGCCCCCAGTCAACGGCAAGATGGAATGGACCAGCGTGGCTGAAGGCACCGCCACCGTCCCCGTCCTTGGCATCCCCATCACCGCCACCATCACTGGCAACATGCGCTACCGTACCGTCTTCAGCAATTAACATCAACCACCAATTTTTCATTTTATCGGAGCACATCTCCACTAGTTAATTCTGAACACGAATTGCACGAATCTGACGAATCATTATTCGTACTATTCGTGTGATTCGTGTTCGTCAATAAATGGTTATTTCATTGTTGCATTCTTCTGAACACGAATTGCCATCAATTTCTTGGCTCATCCATACGCTTTGTCTCCACTTTAGGAGCGTACCCGTGGGAGGCCGTCTCTTGTCCGTTTCGGAATGCAAAGATAATGCGGAATAACGACATAACAAACTTTTTTCGCAAAAAAATGTCACTTACACCCTCTTTTAAAAAAAAGAGGCTCTCTTTGGTCACATGCTAAATTAGTTTTTTGGGCAAATATCTCCCCGCCTACGGCGGAAATCCAGAAATCTTGGAGAAAAATAGATTTCCCTAGGATTTCCCGATTTCGCGAAGCGGGGTGACACATAACCCCTTTTGAGAGCTTGCCTCGAGGCTGTAAAATGCATCTCCCCGCCTGCGGCGGAAATCCAGAAATCTTGGAGAAAAATAGATTTCCCTAGGATTTCCCGATTTCGCGAAGCGGGGTGACACATAACCCCTTTTGAGAGCTTGCCTCGAGGCTGTAAAATGCATCTC
>JAFWQP010000099.1 GCA_017509045.1 Bacteroidales bacterium | reverse complement strand
TCAGATATGATATACTCCCCTCAAAAAATACAAAAATATACCGATGGTGGCTCCGTTAATCAAAAAAAAAGGAAGTTACGGAAGCGGTATCAAATTTTTTTCGTATCTTTGCACCGTTTTTCAAAATGACAAATGAGATGTCACAATGGATGACCTATTTGCACAATGAAACATACAAACAAAAACCCTCAAACAATGAAAAAAGTATTATTCTTAGCCATCTTAATTCTCAATTTTCAATTTTCAATTCTCAATTCATTAAGGGCTCAGGGCTTCGAGTGGGTACGCACCTACACGGGGCAAGAGGTCACCTCCGGAGTGACGACAAACCATTTGGTGGGCTCGTGCGTCGACTCGGCGGGCAACCTCTATATCCTTGGCGAGTTCTCGCCTTATGCCGAACTGTGCGGCGAGCGGCTCCTGCCCTCGTCGGTCATCACGATGCCGCTCAAGCATGGCATCGTCATTGCCAAGCTCTCCCCGTCGGGCGAGCTGCTGTGGCACAAGGCCATCTACAACGACAAAGACCACGACTATGCCCATGCCCTGCGTATGGTGGGCGATAGTGCCATCATGGTGATGGTGCGATTCTGCCTGCCATTCGACAACGGCTATAGCCAGTATGAAAAAAAACTCTACTATCTCGACACCCTGCTGACGGGCAACGACGACTACCTGATGCCCACCGACAGCGTGGAAAGTCCGGTCTATACTGCCTTTATCACCTTCGATCTCGACGGGAATGCCGTCGAGCGGCATCTCCTCTGTGTGGGCTATACCGACACCAACGGCAATGCGCTGACCTGGCGTTCCACATTGGGGTCTGCCTATACCGACCAGTTGCGTGCAGAAGCCCTGTCGTGGGAAAGTTTCAATATCGACAGCGAGGGCAACATCTATGTCTTGCGCTATTCTAGCGATGCCGTTTACGGCCAGTATAATCATAGCACGAATGATGTCTCTTGGTGGAGGATTGATGAAGGCACCATCGGGGCATTGAAGATAGTGGTCGACGGCACGCACAATATCTTTTACCCCATTCCTTATCCCACCTCTACCGGGAACCAGCAGATTTTGAAGTTCTCCCCCCATTTCGACAGCCTGATTGATGCCGTGTATGTGTTCGACTCTACTCTTTTACATTGTCAAACTGGTTATAGTGAGATTAACTCATTCAACATTGATGCACAGGGCAATCTATATATAGCCATGGTGGGAGATAGAATGCCGGCCCATTTGGGAATTGCCAACTCAAATTCTCTGCATTTAGGAGATTCACTATTAGGTTCAACTTGGATACTAAAGTATAATCCAAATTTATACGCAACAGATTTAATTCAATTGTCACATATTAGAAGTGATGGTTCTGATACTCCACAGTTAGGTGTCTGTGACATCTATGTGGACAATCGTACCAACTCATTGTTCGTATCAGGTAGCTTCCTCTGGTCATTGTGGGATACTATATTTAGCGTCTTCTATAATGAGGACACGCTTGACTTGCCTAATAATTCAGGCTATTGGATGCGACTGGACAAGGACAATCTACGCCTTCTTTCAATAGGCCGTGTATTACCTGGTGAAAGTGGAAAAGTAATAATCTATCCTAAATTGGATATAAGCAACAATAGGGTCTTTTCTGAAATAGGCTTTCTTTGGAGCATTGCCATTGATGACACCGCAATATTTGCGAATCAATTTTCAAGCCATGATAAAGCTTTTGCCATTTGGAATTATGATGGAGATTTACTTTATGTAATGAATCATGGTTTAAACTCTTCGAATAACGAATTTCGCTCACCCCACGTTATTGACAGCATTGTGTATCTTACAGGAAGCATTTGGGAGGATGCTACTTTTGGCGACATTACAACTCAGAATTACGGCAGTAGTCAGGTATTTATCGCCAAGTATGTTGATCCCGCTTTTGCAGAGCCTTACGTGCATCCCTCTGACAGGCAGGAGCAGATGATTGAGTGGCAGCAGGACTTGGTGTTCACCTTGGCTGACAGTCCCGTGACGCTCACCGCCACAGCCACCAGCGGGCTGCCCGTGTCATACACCAGTAGCGACAGCACTATCGCCTATGTCGAGGGCGACCGGCTGCACCTTGTGGCAGACGGCCACGCATGGCTCACCGCCACGCAGGAGGGCGACTACCAGTATTTCCCCGCCGAGCCTGTACAACGCCTCCTCACCGTGGGCAATGTCGGCATCGCCACCGTCGGCGCGGACGGACAGGCCAAGGCATATCCCAACCCCACCAGCGGCAGAGTGACCATCGACCTTGCCGAGATACCTCCCGCACCCCCGCTGCCGTACCATCGCCCGCGCCCGAGCGACACCAGCGACGTGGACATGGTGCTGTACACCAGCCCGGGGGCACCCTTCTCGCAATACGAATGCTGTGACTATCCCTACCACCAGCGCTACAACATGAAGGTGAGCGGAAGCGCACTGCAGTCGCACGACGGCGTGGTCACCGCCTGGCTCACCGACATGCAGGGCCGCCGCGAAGAGGTGGTGCTCACCCCCACAGGCCCCGACCGCTACACCCTCGACCTCACCAACCGCCCCCCTGCCGCCTACCTCCTCACCGTCACCACCGCCGACGGCCGCGAACTCACCTTCCGCCTCATGAAACAGTACGGCCGAAAGTAGAAACCACTGCACCATAAAACTACTGAAACAATCCGACATTTTCTCGAACTAAAAATTAAACGATATGAAATACAAAATTTTTCTTTTAGCCCCACTTATGTTACTCATGACTTCGTGTTTTGAGTGCCTTGAACCTGATGCAAAAAGCCAT
>JAFWQP010000098.1 GCA_017509045.1 Bacteroidales bacterium | reverse complement strand
GGGTTAAAAAAGGCAATGCCAACTGCTGCAAAGGAAAAAACATAATGGAAGGAAATCCAGATGAGAAATCCGAAGACAACAACCTTTGACGCGAAAGCATTGCCTATCAGTCGAGGCAGGTCTCCTGGCTTACCCCCTGTCGGCAGGCACCTTCTCAGACCGCTTGTGTCCAATGGCGTTTTGCCCACCGATTTATGGGGATTACAGTTGCGCGACAGCTCACGATTCTCACGTGATTCCCTCTTCGCCACCCTAATATAGGGCGGAACCTTGATGATGATTATCTTTTCAATGTGCTGTTGCATTGTGATATGCACCTCCGTGATGCTTCCTACAATGCGTTGCAAAGGTACAACTATTTTTGTGATTGGCAAAAAAAGATACCAACTAAGAGCGGGAGCATTGTTAATTCGTTAATCTTTTGATGCGCCAAGGACTAACACATTCACATGTTAACACATTCGTTAGTATGCGGCACCTTGGCGGCCTTTGCTTTCGAGGTCCATTTTTCCGATGCGCCAGGTGAGGCCGAGGCTGACGAAGCGGCTGTTGTAGCTCCAGCGATAGTCTTCGGTGTAGTAGGGGTTGGTGGAGACTGTGTGCGTGTTAGACGACTTGAAAAAGTCGTTGACTTTGAAGTAGAGCGAGAGGTGGCGGTCGAAGAGGTCGGTACTGAGGCCGAAGTCGACGTTGAAATACGGTTCATTACGACTCAGCAATTCTATCTGCTGACCGAAGAACTTGCCGTTAACGAACACATCCACTTTGCCCCACAGTTTTGCATTCATATTGAGTCGCACAATGTAGCTCCAAACTTCGTCCTCCACCCATTTGCCGGGACGCACCTGCATACGGTACCAGACTTCTCCGCCGTTGACATAGAGCCGGATGTTCATAAACTTGCGCGGTCGCCAAGTGAGGTTCATTTCGGCACCGCTCATGCGCACGTTGCCTGCATTGACGGCGGTGTCCATCTGCACAACTCGTCCGAAGAAAGGACTATAGGACACATCGCTGACGTTGTCGATATTGCCAGTGCTAAGGTTAAGGTAGCCTTCAACCCCGACGGAACCCCAGTCGGTGTAGTGAGTCCAACCCGCCTCGGCTTTATGGGTGTAGTCTAAACACAAGTCGGGGTTGCCGACGGTATAGCTGTCGTCGGCATAGATGATGAATGGGCTGAGTTTGGCAATGTCGGGTGTTTCGAAACGGCGTGTGTAACTCAGGGTGAAGTTGTGGTTCTTCTCGGTGGCATAGGTGGCGTGGATGGAGGGGACAAGGCCGAAATAGTATTTGTCGAAGTCGCACGACGCGATGTTGTGTTTGCGTTGCAGCCACTGGTTCTCGCCACGCAAGCCGCCTTTGAGGGTCAGCCGACCAATCTTCTGCTGCACGGTGAGGTAGAAAGTCAGGTCGGTCTCGCGGTCGTTAAAGAGGTAGCTGCGAACAGAATCGCGCTGGTAGATGCCACCGGCGAGTGTGTCGAGATGATGTGTCTTGTCCAGTGGCTTATAATGAAATTCCGCGCCAGCCTCAATCTTGCCGTTCTTACTATAGGGATGGGTATAGTCGACGTAAAGGTCGTTTCTACTTCCCCACTGGTCAAGATTGCTATGACGAGTGAAGTCCAATGCTGGGAAGTTGGCATATTGCCGCTGTCGGATGCGGTCGTCGTGCCCGCTGGTCAGGCCGCCGTTCCAGTTGAACTCAATCTCGCGCCCTGTGGTATCAAATTTGTGCTGATAGTAGGCACCCACGTTGCCGCTGAAATAATGCATACGGGTATCCACATCGGAGCGGTAGCTGTAGTCGCCGGGATGGCTTATGTACTCTATTCGGCTCACGTCAAATTCCACATCCATATTAAAGATCGAGGGATAGAGCCACGCCCACACCGAGAAGGTGTTTCGGTCGTCGAAGTGGTAGTCGAGTTTGCCACCGATGTTGTAGTTTCTTGACCGTTGCAACTCGTTGCCTGTGTAGTCATTTGTTGAGGAAAGCAGGCTGTCGTCGGTCAGCAGTCGCGAGTGCTGCTCCGTGGCAACCTTGAAGTCATTGAAATAGGCGCTGCCGTAGAGGTTGAGTCTCAACTTGTCGTTATTATAGACATAGCTCACCCAAGGCGAGAAGCGGGGACCTGTGCTGGCTTTGAAGCCAACGGACAGTAGCTGGTTGAGTGGATTGCGACCATCGGTGACGATGTTTATGATGCTGCCGCTGGTGCCGTAGCGTGCCGATGGGTTGCTCAGCACCTCGATGCGCTTGATACTGGAGGCTGGCAATGTCTTGATGTACTGCTTCAGTGCCTCGCCGTCCATATTCGACGGGCGGTTATTAATCCAAACCTCCACGGCGGTCTTGCCGCGATAGGTGATGTTGCCTTCGGCATCCACCTCCACGCCCGGGGCGTTCTGCAACGCATCGCTGGCGGTGCCGGCCTGCACGCTGGGGTCGTCCTCCACGTGATAGAATGTCTTTTCGCCATCGGCGCTGTAGAGTGGACGCTGGGCGGTGACGCTTACTGCTTGCAGATTTGTGGCGCTATGGAATAGGTTGATTGTGCCCAATGCCGTGTCGGGTGGCAGACTGATTTGCTGCCAATAGGGTTCATAGCCGATGGCGGAGATACGCAGCAGATAGCTGCCCGTGTCCACAGGGCTGAAACGGAATAGGCCCGAGGCATCGGTTGTGGTTCCTTGAACAAAGGTGCTGTCCTGTTGTCGTAGCAGCACGCAGTTGGTGAAGGGCAGTGCCTCGCCCGAAGTGGCATCTTGCAGTGTTCCTTTGGTAGTCAGTTGTTGGGCTCTTGCCCCACCGATGGCACATGCCACCAGAATAGTCATCAGAATCGTTCTTTTCGTCATAGTAGATCTCGTTTTGATTTGTCATATAAACGCCTAAGTCGGCAAAATACTACAGCCTTACAGGAAGGCATTATTTCCGAATTGGCGTTGCAAAAGTACTAACACCTTTACAATCAACCCCTACACGAAGGGGTGAAAAGAATCTACTTGATAAAAAACTACCCGAAAGGGTAGGGGTTGCGGCGGCAATAAATGCAGCGTGGAATCGTTATTCTCCCAAAGAAAAAAGCATTTATGCCTCAGATTGACGACTTCTTTATAGACAAAAACCGTGTGGACGGCATCTCCGAGGAGGATTACGAGCGGGTGCAGCCCAAGATTGAGGCCGTGGCTGCCGCCGCACGGACAACCACCAACAGCATCTATATTATTGATTACCACAAGCGCAACTTCCTTTACTCGTCGGAGAACCCGATGCTGGCTCCTGTGGGACTGAAAGATATGGGTTATGCTCTCTATCTCAACTATGTGCCAAAGGAGGAACAGGCGATGTTGCTCGAAATCAACCGTGCGGGTTTTGAGGAGTTCTCGCGGATAGACTTGGCAAACAAGATGGAGTTTGTCATCAGTTACGACTTCCACTTTGTTCAAAATGGCCGCAGCCGTATGGTTAACCACCGTCTTACGCCTTTGGCGCTCAACTCTAAGGGGCAGCTATGGCTTGCCCTCGCCTCCTTCTCGCTTTCGCCTCGCAAGCATTTCGGCAATGTGAGGATGTGGCGCGTGACGGAAAGTGGCAATGGCATCGTGGGCAACCGCGATGTGCGAGAGTACTCATTGGTTGATGGGAAATGGCACGACAGCACACCAATCGTCCTTACTGAAACAGAACAGCAATTGCTGATGATGTCGGCGCAAGGCTACACCACCGAAGAGATAGCCACCCGCCTTTTCCGTACAGCCGACACGATGAAATACCACCGCAAGAAACTCTTCCGCAAGCTCGGTGTGGAGAGTATCAGCGAAGCCCTCGCCACAGTGATGAGCAGTAATGTAATGTAAAAAGCCCCGACCAGTCAACGGTCGGGGCTTTTAAGTCGTCGCATTGCGGTTATTAACCGAGACGCTTGAACTGGCAAGTGAAGTGGCGCATCAGTTCGGCTTCCCAGGTGATTTCCAGACCGCGGGTGATTTGGTTGCGGCGGTCGTAGACGTTCTTCAGAGCAGCGGCGATGACGTCCATGTGGTTGTTGGTGTAGACGCGGCGCGGAATGCAGAGGCGGACGAAATCGTTGCCACCGAAACGGTTCTCGCGGGTCACGGGGTCGCGGTCGGCGAGGACGTAGCCAATCTCGCAGGCGCGGATACCGGCCTCAAGATAGAGCTCGCAGGTCAGGGTCTGAGCGGGGAACTCTTCTTTGGGAATCTGGGTGAGGATCTTGTCGGCATCGACAAAGATGGCGTGACCACCGGCAGGACGCTGGTAGGGGATGCCGTACTCGTCGAGCTTTTTGGCGAGGTACTGAACCTGCTTGATGCGGGTTTCGACCATCTCGAACTCGATGTTCTCTTTCAGACCCACGGCCAGAGCGTCCATGTCGCGGCCGTTCATACCGCCGTATGTGAGGAAGCCCTCGAAGGGGATGCAGAAGAGCTTGGCACCTTCGTACCAGTCCTTCTTATTGGTGGCGATGAAGCCGCCCATGTTCACGAGGCCGTCCTTCTTGGCGCTCATGGTCATGCTGTCGG
>JAFWQP010000097.1 GCA_017509045.1 Bacteroidales bacterium | reverse complement strand
TCTCCAACGGCAAACTCGAAGGCATCAACAATAAAATCAAAACCATGAAACGGCAGGCCTATGGCTACAGAGACATGCCCTTCTTCAAACTCAAACTCCTCTCCCTACACGACTCCACCTATCCATTTAGCGGATGAACCTAAATATTCATTTTTTGACGAACACGAATAACACGAATGACACGAATAATAATTCGTTAGATTAGTGAGATTCGTGTTCAGAATTAATTATTGGAGGTGACCTTCTTTTTGACAACCATCAAAAAAAACATTTTGTGATGCTCTTTGAGCAGAAATGGACGAAATCAAAATTCAAAACGGGATGAAAAAGCCTCGGGTCATCACCTATTCATTTGTCGGAAGAACCTTAATTTTTGCGATGCCTATCGTTTGCACTGACATTCTGTGCATTACCTCCCACCATAAACCTATGTGTTGCTTAGGGGGAATGGCGTGGGGCTGCCTGAGGCGCTACAGCGCTACAGTGCTACAGTTCGGTTTTGGGGTATCTATTTATTTTTTTTAGTAGAAAAATATTATTTTTGTGGAGGGGTGATAAGCGTAAATCGAACTGTAGCACTGTAGCACTGTAGCGCAGTGCCCCTAAATAGGGAGTCAAACTGGGAGTTAAATAAGGAGTTAAATAGGGAGTTAAATAGGGAGTTAAAGTGGACAAATGTGATGTCTACAACATTGTCGACAAATGTATTGTCCGTTTTTACTTCCCTTTTAACTTCCCCTTTAACTCCCCTTTTAACTTCCCTTTTAACTTCCCCTTTAACTCCCCTTTTAACTTCCCTTTTAACTTCCCCTTTAACTCCCCCTTTAACTTCCCTTTTAACTTCCCTTTTAACTCCCCCTTTTAACTTCCCTTTTAACTCCCCCTTTTACTTCCCTTTTACTTCCCCTTTTACAATGATCTAAATGTTTGTTGTGAGTGAGTGACGCAATAAATCGGCCATTATTGCGTTTATAGGGTATATCTTTTATTCGTTGATTGCTATGGAAGTTTATCGTCACGAGGTGAAGTATTACGAGTGCGACCGCATGGGTATCACGCACCATTCTAATTATGTACGTTTTATGGAAGAGGCTCGGGTGGATTGGATGGACCAGCTGGGTTACGGCTTCGACCGCATGGAGGCGGAAGGGGTGGTGTCGCCCGTGGTGAGCGTGGAGTGCGCCTATAAGCACCCCACTACTTTCAAGGACGTGATTGAGATAGAGGTGCGCGTGGTGGAGACCAGTCCGCTGAAGATAACCTTCGGCTACACCATGCGCGCCAAAGGCAAGCTGGTTTGCACCGCCCGCAGCGTCCACTGCTTTATGGAAAACGGCCGCCCCGTGCAGCTTGCCGAGCGTTTCCCGCAGCTCTACGAGGCCATCCGCGAGTTGCCCTCCAAATAGCCTCTTGACCTCCCCTCCTGATTGCCCTTTGGCTCCGAACTGCCTTGTATCCTTATTCTATATTTATTCTATATTTATTCTTTAGTTATTCTATTAAAGTCTATAGTAGCTATAGAATAACTATAGAATAACTGAGGGGTATGGAGAGAAGTGAGGTGGGAGGGATGGAAGCAGCGTGTGTGGAAGAGGGAAATAGGGGAGGGGGGCGATTTCGCCTTATCTATCCTCTGGGGAGGCGGGAATTGGGGTGTGTCGGCGATATATTATCGGCTGGTAAATGGGTGGTTATTTGTGTGATAGATATTTTTTTCGTGCATCGATGTGAGGATTCATTTTTTTTCTGTAAATTTGCATTCGAAAAAAACGGTCATTATGAATAAAGATATTGTAATACACGATTTTGACTCGCATTTCGGCTCCTCAGCCGAGGGGACGATGTATTTTGCTCCGGGACGTATCAACCTGATAGGCGAGCATACCGACTATAACGGCGGCTTTGTGTTCCCCGGGGCGGTGCAGCAGGGCATCATGGCGATGGTGCGGCCTAGCGGTAACCGCAGTGTAAGGCTGTGGGCGTCCGACTTGCAGCGCGGATGCACCTTTAATTTGGACGACGAGAAGGGACCGGACGAGACGCATTTTCGCTATGTGTATGGCGTGGTGCGCGAGATGATGGCGTGCGGAGTGGATGTGGGGGGATTCGACGCTGTGTATGCCGGCGATGTGCCGCTAGGGGCGGGCATGAGCTCGTCGGCGGCGTTGGAGTGCTGCTTTGCGTTTGCGCTGAATGATATGTTCGGCGGAAGGCTCGACCGCATGGAGCTGGCACGTGTGGGACAGGCGACGGAGCATAAATATGTGGGCACTATGTGCGGCATCATGGACCAGTTTATATCGATGCACGGGCGCGAGGGCAGCTTGGTGAGGTTGGACTGCCGCAGCGGCGAGTTTGAGTATTTCCCTTGGCACCCCAAGGGCTATAGGCTGGTGCTGGTGAACAGCTGTGTGAAGCACGAGCTGGTGGGGTCGCCCTACAACGACCGCCGTCGCAGTTGCGAGCATGTGGCACAGCTGGCGGGCGTGGAGACGCTGCGCGACTGCACGTGGGAGAAGCTGGAAGGGCTGAAGGACCAAATCAGCAGCGAGGACTATATGCGAGCCAAGTATGTGCTGGGCGAGTACGACCGCGTGATGGCGGTGTGCGACGCCTTGCAGAAGGATGACTACGAGACTGTGGGACAGCAGATGTACCTCACCCACGAGGGGTTGAGCAAGGACTATGAGGTGAGCTGCGAAGAGATAGACTTCCTCGTGGAGGTGGCGCGCCGCTGCGGTGTGACGGGCAGCAGGATTATGGGCGGCGGCTTTGGCGGCTGCACCATCAATCTGGTGAAGGACGAATGCCACGATGCCTTTGTCGCGGAGGTGCAGCGGAGCTATAAGGAACGCTTCGGCGTGGAGTGCAAGATTATCCCCGTGGTGATTGGAGAGGGAGCGAGGAAATTGAAAGGTGAAAACTTATCGAATTGAGAATTGAAAATTGAGAATTGAGAATTATCCGGGTGCGGCAGCCATCCCCTCTTTAGAGGGGTACGCCGAAGGCGGGGGGTATGTTTAAATTGAGAATTGAGAATTGAGAATTGAGAGTTAGGCTGGCGCGTAAACATTAAACTCTAAACATTAAACTTTAAACAACTCTAAACTTTCAACTCTAAACTTTCAACTTTTTAAATATATGAGACGACATTTTTTGGCTTTTACATTGTTCCTTGTAGCTTGTCTGACCATGAGTCAGGCACAGGCGAAGGAGCAGAAGTTTACGTTGAAGTCGCCGAACGGGAAGTTGGTGACGCACATTGTGGCAACTGATAAGGATGAGATTACCTACGACATTGTGTATAACGGGGTGACAATCATGCTGCCGTCGCATTTGGGGCTGAACCGGGCGTACGGGAAGGGGGTGGTGAGTTCTATGGCGGTGAGCAAGTCGTCGACAGCCACTATCGACGAGGTGATTGCCTCGCCCTTCACCCGACAGGCGACGATGAGGAACCACTGCAACGAGCTAAAGTTAATGGTGGGGAAGGACCTATGTGTCGTGTTCCGAGCCTATAACGAGGGCGTCGCTTACCGATATCAGATATTCCAACCCTGCAAGGTGCGGTTTGAGAAGGTGGAGTATAACTTCGCCAACGACTATGAGGCGACGGTGCCATACGTGATTAATTTCGACGAGAAGAACCACGAGGTGCAGTATAACTCGTCGTTTGAGAATCTGTACACTACGCTGCCGCTCTCGAAACTGGACACGCGTAGGCTCTGCTTCCTGCCGCTGCTGGTGCATGCGTCGCACGGGGTGAAGGTGTGCCTCACGGAGTCGACGCTGACCGACTACCCGGGGCTGTACCTCAAGGCGATGGGAACTGCCACTCCTGAGAGTCTGCCGGGCTTTAGGCTGGAGGGCGAGCATGCCCCCTATCCCAAGACTTTGGAGCAGGGCGGGCACAACAACCTGCAGATGATAGTGAAGGAGCGCGAGGAGTATATAGCCGAGGTGAACAAAGAGACCGTAATGCCTTGGCGCATAGCTATGGTGGCGAAGAACAGCGCCGAGCTGGCGATGAACAACATGAGCTACCTGCTGGGCGAGCCTTGCAAGGTGGCGGACATCAGCTGGATTAAGCCGGGCAAGGTGGCATGGGATTGGTGGAACAACTGGAACATCGGCGGTGTGGACTTTAAGGCGGGCATCAACAACGACACATATAAGTACTATATTGATTTCGCCTCGAAGAACGGCATCGAGTATGTTATCCTCGACGAGGGGTGGGCGGTGAATAAGCAGGCGGACCTTTTCCAAGTGGTGCCTGAGATAGACCTGCCCATGCTGGTGCAGTACGCCAAGGAACGGAACGTGGGGCTGATACTATGGGCGGGCTACTACGCCTTCGACCGCGATATGGAGCATGTGTGCCAGCACTATAGCGCGATGGGCATCAAGGGCTTTAAGGTGGACTTTATGGACCGCGACGACCAGATTGTGACGGATTTCTACAAACGTGCCGCAGCCATGTGTGCCAAGTACCACCTGATAGTGGACTTCCACGGGGCATTCAAGCCCGCGGGACTGAACCGCACCTACCCCAATGTGCTCAACTTCGAGGGAGTGGCAGGCTTGGAGCAGCTGAAGTGGGCGCCCGCCACATGGGACCAAGTGCAGTACGACACCGAGATTCCCTTTATCCGCCAGACGGCAGGGCCGATGGACTACACCCAAGGGGCGATGCACAACGGCGCCAAGGGCTGCTATTATCCCTGCTGGAGCGAGCCGATGAGTCAGGGTACGCGCTGCCACCAGCTGGCGCTGTATATCGTGCTGGAGTCGCCGCTGAACATGCTGTGCGACTCTCCCACCAACTATGAGAAAGAGCCCGACTACACCCGCTTTGTGGCAGAGATACCCACGGTGTGGGACGAGACACGCGTGCTGCAAGGCGAGGTAGGCGAATATATCGTCACCGCTCGGCGCAAAGGCGACGTGTGGTATATCGGCGGCATCACCAATTGGACGGAACGCGACATTGCGATTGACCTGTCGGAGATAGAGATAGGGCTGCTAAATGCGTATGGCACGATATATACCGATGGAACTAACGCCCATCGAAAGGGCAGCGACTACGATGAGTATGGGATTATGGGCATGACGCAACTGAAGGTGCATCTTGCTCCCGGCGGCGGCTTTGTGGCAAGGGTGAGTAGAAACTAGGATGAATATTATCAGTTAACTATTTTATTAATCAAATTACTACAAAGATGAAAAAAGTATTTTCAATTTTGATGGCCGCATTGTTTGCGACGGCTATGTTTTCCTGTAGCAAAGATGCCGAAGATTTGATCATTGGCACTTGGGAAGAAACGGAAGCCACCTATAATCAAACCATCAATGGCGAGGCACAAGATCCCATCTCGATGCTCGAGCCCGGCGAGACCGTCACAATCACCTTCAAGGATGACCACACCTTCACAAGTGTCTATCACTCCAACGAAGGTGATGGCGAAGAAGATGGTGGCAGCTGGTCTGTCGATGACGACAAACTGACCATGACCGATGGTTTTGGCACTATGACCTATCACATCGACAACATCGACAAGAAGAGCATGACCCTCACCTACAGCGAGTCGGGTGAGGAGGATGACCAAACCTATACCACCACTATCGTGATGAAGATGAAGAGAGTCTGAGCGGCACTCCACTTTGCGGGCCGGGAAGAGATGCCCTTGCCCGCAACTAATGTATTTTTGACTTTTGTCCTCCTTGGGCGTATAATAGGGCAAAAACACCCAAGATCCCATGATACCAACTGAGAAGGATATAATAGCACGATGCCAGCAGGGCGACACAGCGGCTTTCCGCTATGTGGTGGAGCAGTACCAGACGATGCTCCTCACCCTGGGGCTGAAAATGCTGGGCGACGAGGAGGAGGCTAAGGACATTGTGCAGGACACCTTCCTTAGGGCATGGGAGCACATAGGGCAGTACGACTCGAGATATGCCTTTTCGACTTGGCTTTACACCATTGCGTCGCGGATGTGCATGACCCGCATGAAACGGATGCGGCGGATAGCACCGCTGCCCGAGGATGAACAGATGTTGCGACGCTACATGAACGAGATGGACGGCCAACGACAGCTGGAGAATAGCGAGCTGGCGGCCATAGTGCGTGTGCTTGCCGAGGGCTTGGGCACGAAGCAACGGGTGGTGTTTACCCTCTCGCATCTGGAGGGTTTGGACAACCAAGAGATAGAAGAACGGACAGGGCTGGATGCGCGGCAGGTGAAAAGCAACCTGTATGCCGCCCGTCAGATTGTGAAACAACGACTAAAACAATTGGGATATGAATAGGATGGACACATTGCTGGACAGCCTGCAAAGGCAGCAGGCACAGATTGAGGACAAAGAGGCATTCACCGACAGGGTGATGGAGAGATTGTATGCGCAGAAGCAGGAGAGGGGAGGGGATACATACCCCGCCACTATCGTGGCACCCCTTTCAAAAGGGGATGCTGGCGCGACAAATAATCCTCAATTCTCAATTCTCAATTTTCAATTCGCAGCTCGTGTTGCCGCCAGCATTGCATTGGTGGTGTTGGTGGGGCTTTTCATTATGCTACATACCCAATCGGTAGGCTCCGCCGAATTGCTGGCATACAATCGGCAAAACATAGACAAATACCGAATTGACCTTTCCCAAATACCCACCGACGGCACCTCCCGGGACATGTATAGGCGCTATCTGGAGGCAAAGCGGGAACAAACGTTTTATCATAACGAATTAATCAACTACAGCCATGAAAACAGGTAAAGTGATATTGGCCGCACTGTTGGCAGCACAGCTGCTGGCGGCCTGCTCCGACGGGGAGATACAGATGACCACCCTCATTAACCGCAACGGCTCGTGCCAACGTATGGTGACCTTTGCTGCCGACTCAGCGGCTTTGGTGGGCGACTACGACATTTCCGCACCGATGGCGCACCTGCTGTCCGACAGCGCATGGGACAAGACTTGGTGCATCATAGACGACACCGCCCGCCACCCTTATCCTATGACACCGGAACAATACAGCGAAGTCCGCGCCTCGTTGCCAAAGGACTGCCCGAGCGACACGCTGAGGATTTGCGCTGAGCGTAGCTTTGCTTCGGTGGAGGAAATGGGAGGCACCACCCTGCTGATGCTTGGCGACAGACCGTTGATGGCGCAGGTGTCGCTTAAGAAACGTTTCCGCTGGTTCTATACCGACTACGTCTTCGAGGAGACTTATCCTATACAAGGGCAGCTGTTCTCCTATCCGCTCAACAAATTCATAGAGGACGATGTGGCATCCTATTGGTTCACGGGCGAGCCCGACCTGATGCAAGGCTACTCGCCTGCCGAGAAAAAGGAGACCGACGACATGATTGAAGAGCAATGCGACCGCTGGCTGGTGGCAAACTACGTGGCAGAGGCTTTCGACGCTGTGGCGGATGGCTACGACAGCCTCTCCGATATGCCTATGGTCAAGTCGGTCTATCTCACTCATCGCGACTCGCTGATTGATTATGCCCTCGATTGCCAATTCACATTCGGGGATAATATCGATACCCTTTTCAGCGGCTATTTCCATAGCCAAGCCTACGAAAAGGCCTTTGCCTCGTCGAAGATTGAGCAGCAGCTGGACGCAAAGTTGGACGACTTCGTCGACCTGATGGGGCTCAAGGTCGACTACCGGCTGGTGCTGCCGGGGACGACACGGGATGCCGGCAACGGGGTGCTGGAGCAGGGCGCGGTGCGTTACCGCCTGACGGGCAACCGCCTCGTGCCGCACGACTATACACTCGCCGCCACCTCGCGCGCCACCAATATCTGGGCGTTCGTCCTTACGGCACTAATTCTCCTGGCCGCCATCGTGGGGCTGAAAGCGAAAGCAAAGAAATGAGTGGCAGTGCGACTTTATAAGATTATCACTCCACGAGTTACCAATTAATATGGTGCGACTTTTTCTCCGAACGGAAAAAAAGTCGTACCTTTGCAACGCAAAATATTACTAACCGACACTATGGAATTAAAAGAGTCATTAAAGAATCTGGTATTCGATAAGAGCGACCTGAAACGGCAGGTCTATTACGCCACCAAGGAAACATTCGAGATGTTTCGTAACACCACGCGCGAACTTATGTCGCTGTTCGAGGAGCAGGCGCACAAAGAGGGGCGCGACGTGCACTTCAGCTTCACCGATCATGGCGACTTCGAGTTCGAGGTTAAGTTCGCAGGCGATGTGCTGGTGTTTGTTATGCACAGCAACGTTTTCGAGTTCTCGCGCGACCACCAGGTGATGAAGTCGCCCTACATCCGCGACGACAAGCGGCGTTCCTACTGCGGCGTGATACGCATCTACAACTTCCTCGCCGACTCGTTCCTATATAACCGCGACCAAGACCTCGGGTATATGATTGGACGTGTGTTTGTTAACAACGAGAAACACTACTTCATCGAGGGTAAACGCGAGCTGGGCATGTTGTATAATAATTTCAATACCTCGCTGATTACCAGCGAGTCGGTGCAAAGTATCGTAGAGTCAGCTATCGAATACACCACCAATTTTGATTTATTAACACCTCCATACGACGAAGTGAAGCTGGTTTCGGTAGGGGAGATGAGGTCTGATTTGGATAAAAAATCACTGGTCACGGGTAAGCGTTTAGGCTTTCGTTTCCAAGCAGATACGGACTAATTAAGAATATTTATCAACAATATATGTGAAAAAATATTTTGCCATGTCGGAAAATGTTAGTAATTTTGCAGCCGCTTTTGAGAGATTTTAAAGGCAAAATAAATGGTCCGTTCGTCTAGTTGGCCTAGGACGTAAGATTTTCATTCTTAAAATCGCGGGTTCGAATCCCGCACGGACTACAAACTAAAAAGAATAGTATCAATAGAAATTATGGCACATCACAAGTCTGCAAAAAAAAGAATTCGTTCCAACGAAAAGAAAAGAGTCGAGAACCGTTACTACGCCAAGACCATGCGCAATGCTCTGCGTGACTTCCGCGCCCTTGAGGACAAAGCCGTTGCTACCGAGCGCCTGCCCAAGATGGTTTCCATCATTGATAAACTCGCCAAGCGTTCCGTTATCCACAAGAACAAGGCTGCCAACCTCAAGTCCAAGCTGATGAAGAAGGTCAACGCCATGTAATGAGTCGCTGATTCCACAGAATATAAGCCGATGCATTTGCGTCGGCTTTTTTCTTTTATTTCTTCGTTACGGATAATTGTTTTCATGCTTCGGCATACGGGCATATTCGTCAGCATTCACTTCGTCTACGGTGCCCTGCCTCGGGAAAGCAGACAAGTTTCTTCCCCGCCCAGCTTTGGCGATTCCCGGCTCATCCAAAAACCGCTGTTTCGTGATGTGATTAATGCCCCATGTTACTATGAAAAAGAGAGAGAAAAAGTAGGTCAAATTTCGGAAAAAGAGAGCCTAGAAAAGTTATTTTGCACAGCTCTGAAAGGCGTATTTGTATAAAAAAATTATTGCGTAATATTTTGATATAGATATATATAGTTATTGTTGATGTAGGAAAATTCATTTTTTTCTTTGCTGATTGAAAAAAAAGTCGTACTTTTGCACCCGCATTTGAGAAAAAAAGAGGTCTTTAAAATCATGATGCAAACGGTCTGGTAGTTCAGTTTGGTTAGAATACATGCCTGTCACGCATGGGGTCGCGAGTTCGAGTCTCGTCCGGACCGCCAAACAAAAAGGCTCTCAATCATTGAGAGCTTTTTTTGTGCAACAATCCTGAATTTTGATACTTCAATTTAACCGGGGCTGACTGGTTTTGACAGCAAGGTTAATGGATTTGTAAGCAAGCAGGCTCACGCATCAGCAGCCTTGAAAACCGATGCAGAACAATAATTGGCGAAAACAACTACGCTCTCGCTGCCTAACCGAAGCACAGTAAGTTCGGCTTAATTCCCGCGCAAGGC
>JAFWQP010000096.1 GCA_017509045.1 Bacteroidales bacterium | reverse complement strand
TAAACCCCTTAACCCCCTTTTATCATATCAACAATACATAACAAGATGAAGAAGATAATGATACTCTGCGCTGCGTTGCTTACACTCGTTGCCTTAGCCGCCTGCAAGAGCAATAGTGAGAAGCCATCTGTTTCCGATTCTACTGTGGCCGACAGCAGCAACCTATATACTTGGATTAACACTAGAGATACAATGATACAAATACCAACAACTGATATAATTAAATCTAATTTTTCAGGTCTCTTCCAAGTCAAGTTAGGAGGCAAACATGGCTTCGTTGACTCTACCATGATGGTGGTAATACCATGCGTGTATGACGATATGCTGGACTTTTGCGACACGCTGTGCGGAGTGCTTGTAGGCGATAAATGGGGCTTTATCGACACAGAAGGCAAGATGGTCATTGAGCCAAAGTACGACTGGGTGTCAAGTTTCAATGAGGGCAAAGCGGCTGTGGTGTACAATGGGGACACATTGTATATGTGGAAGAACGGAGAATATTTAGACACCAATTACTATTTTAGTTTCTTCTAAAATTAAAAATGAGCACACCCTTAACCCTTAAACCCTTTTAATCATATCAACATATCAACAATACAAATGGACAGAAGAGAATTTATCAAAAAATCAGCTATGGCAACTGCCGCAGGGGTGGTGATGGCATCGCCTCTTGGCTCCGTCATGGCACAGGAAAACAAGAATAATACCCCTAAGAAAATGAAAGTACTTCTTATCAACGGCAGTGCACGCCAGAACGGCAACACCAACCTCGCCCTCCAAGAGGCCGCCCGCCAACTGGAGAAAAACGGCATCGATACAGAACTGCTGCAGATTGGCAAACAGGCGATGCATGGCTGCATAGCCTGCAACCATTGCGGGAATACCAACCGCTGCGTGTTTGATGACGATCTATGCAACCGCGCCATAGACCTGATGGCGCAGTGCGACGGCTTGATAGTCGGCTCGCCCACCTATTACGGACAGCCCAACGGCACGGTGCTCAGCCTCATACAGCGCATGAGCTACGCCGCATCCAACGTGATGCAGAACAAGCCTGCTGCAGCAGTGGCCGTGTGCCGTCGAGGCGGTGCATCAGCAGTATACCAAACCATGCTCATGCCCTTTGAAATGCAGAACATGCCCATCGTCACCTCGCAGTATTGGAACATCGTCTACGGACGCACCGAGGGCGAGGCCAAGCTCGATGCCGAGGGGTTGCAAACCATGCGCACCATGGCCGACAATATGGCATTCCTGCTGCAGCGCATCCATGCCGACGGCACTCCGCAATACCCTAAGCGTGAACCGCATCAAGCCACCTCGTTCATCAAGTAGCCCCTTGTCCCCATGCCCCTGCTGCGCATCGTAGCTCTTACGCTTGCCACCGCCTCCTGGGTTGCCGCCCTGCTGCTCCTGTTGTGCGACACCCCAATAGGCAGGGTAGGGGCATGGCTGTTCTTTGCCGCCAAAAGTCTCGTCATTCTCCTTACCCTGCTGGCATTGCTACGAAATAGAAGTCTCGCATGGCTGCTATTCTGTAGTCGCTACCGCTTCGACACCGATCGCCGTCATGCCTACACACAGGCGGTTACACGTTTCACATGGGAGCTGCCTCAACTCTTTCTCGGCTACGCTATTGCCCAAGTGCGGGTGCTCATAGGCAATGTTGATAGGGTGGACACACTCGGAGGTGTCACCTATGTGACTTGTTGCCATCGAAAAGAGCATGCCTACACCGGCATGTCGCTGGGCTGTTTTGTGCAGATGTGGCTGCCCGTGGAGATAAAGACCGACTTTGAGCATTACGCTCGCCGCTATGCCGGCCGTATGCTGCTGCACGAATATGGCCACACCTTCGACAGCCAACGCCTCGGCTGGCTCTATCTCCCTGTCGTAGGTCTGCCCAGCCTCGTCAGCCAGTGGTTGGAGCTGGCAGGGCTTTTTCACCACCGCCACGACAACCTTTATGCAGAGCGTTGGGCCAACCGCCATGCCGATAAACATTCCGGCAAGGTATAAGGTGGGGGCTTTCTTGAAGTAAGAAGTATGAACTAAGAACTAAGAACTAGGAACTAAGAAATTGATGGGTGCGGCCTATTTTCAATAAGTTTGATGCAAAAAGCAACTTTTTTTGTATATGTCGCGCAAAAGTCGTAATTTTGTAGGCTGAATTATAAGATAATTTAATATTATTAATATACACTAACAATATGATTAGCAACAATTTCACTCCGAGACACAACGGTGTCTCTAAGTCTGCTGACGAAGAGAAAATGCTGAAAGAAATCGGCGTTAGCTCGATGGACGAACTTATTGACAAGGCTGTTCCTGCCGCCATCCGCCTGAAAGAGCCGATGCCTATTGCCGACGGCATCAACGAGTATGAGTTCCTCAACCGTTGCCGCTCGCTGGCCAAGAAGAACAAACAGTTTAAGTCCTATATCGGCATGGGCTACTATGGCACTATTACGCCTGCCGTCATCCAGCGCAATGTGTTTGAGAACGCAGGCTGGTATACCGCCTACACTCCCTATCAGACCGAAATCAGCCAGGGCCGTCTGGAGGCCTTGATGACCTATCAGACCATGGTGGCCGACATGACCCACATGCCTATGGCCAACGCTTCGCTGCTGGATGAGGCTACCGCCGGCGGTGAGTGCATGCTGATGTTCTACGCCAGCCGCAGCCGTCAGGCTCAGAAGGACGGAGTGAACAAGCTGTTCGTGGACGAGGGCATCCTGCCTCAGACACTTGATGTGATGCGCACCAATGCCGCTCCCCGCAATATCGAGATTGTCACCGGCAAGGTGGCCGACTTCTCGTTCGACCCCGCCCAGTTCTTCGCCGTGGTGGTGCAGAACCCCAACCAGTTTGGCGAGGTGTGCGACTATACCGAGTTTATTGCCAAGTGCCACGAGAAGGGTATCTTCGTGGGTATGGCCACCGACCTGATGGCTCTGGCCATGGTGAAAACCCCTGGCGAGATGGGTGCTGACTGCGCCTTTGGTAGCAGCCAGCGTTTCGGCCTGCCGATGGGCTTCGGCGGTCCTCATGCCGGTTTCTTCGCCATCACCGAGACCTTCAAACGTGCTTTCCCCGGACGTATCATCGGTTGGAGCGTGGACGTGAAGGGCAATCCCGCCCTGCGTATGGCATTGGGTATGCGCGAGCAGCACATCAAGCGCGACAAGGCTACCTCCAACATTTGCACCGCTTCGGCATTGCAGGCCATTATGAGTGGTTTCTATGCCGCTTGGCACGGTCCCGAAGGCATCCGCCGCATTGCCGGCAACATCCACGCCATTGCCACTGTGCTGGAGAGAGAGCTGATGAAATATGGCTACAAACAGCATAACCGCAACTATTTTGACACCCTCGCACTGCAGTGTCCTGTGAAGACAGACGTGGTGAAGAAAGTGGCTCTCGAGCATGGCATCAACTTCCGCTATATTTGCGAGGAGTGCATCGGCATCAGCATCGACGAGACCACCTCGAAGGAGGATGTGAACGAGATTATCACCGTTCTCGCCACCGCTGCCGGCAAGACTCCCGAACTGCTGCAGTGCAACGGTTGCTGCTGCTCCACGGCTTCACTGCCTGGCGAACTGATGCGCCAAACTCCCTATCTGACCCACAGCGTGTTCTCGAAGTATCACAGTGAGACCGAGATGATGCGCTACATGAAGAAACTAGAGGTGAAGGACCTCAGCCTCAACCGCGCCATGATACCGCTGGGTAGCTGCACCATGAAGCTGAACGCTGCTGCCGAGATGCTGCCGCTTAGCTGGTCGGGTTTCGGTGCCATCCATCCTTTCGCCCCCGCCGACCAGACTGAGGGTTGGAACGAGATGATTAACGAGATGGAAGACCTGCTGGCCATCGTCACCGGCTTTGCCGGCGTGAGCCTGCAGCCCAACTCGGGCGCAGCTGGCGAGTACAGCGGCCTCACCGTTATCCGCAACTACCATATCGACCAAGGTCAGCCCAACCGCAATGTGTGCCTCATTCCTGCCAGTGCCCACGGCACCAATCCTGCCAGCGCTGCTAAGGCGGGCATGACCGTGGTGGTGGTGAAGTGCAACGACCGCGGCGATGTGGACATCGACGACCTGAAGGCAAAGGTGGAGCAGTACAAGGAGAACCTTGCCTGCATCATGATTACCTATCCTTCTACACACGGCGCCTTCGAAGAGGGTATTCTTGAAATCATCGACATCATCCACAGCGCCGGAGCTCTCGTCTATATGGACGGTGCCAACATGAACGCCCAGGTGGGTCTCACCAGCCCTGGCCACATGGGTGCCGATGTGTGCCACTTGAACCTGCACAAGACCTTCGCAGGTCCTCACGGTGGTGGTGGTGCCGGTGTCGGTCCTATCGCTGTCAGTGCCAAGCTGCTCGACTTCCTGCCTAAGCACAGCCAGGTCGAAGTGGGTGGCAAGAAGGGTAACGCTATGGCTGCCGCACCTTACGGCAACGCCCTGCTGTTCCCCATTACCTACGGCTACCTGCTGATGCTAGGCGGCAACGGCTTGACCGAGGCCACCAAGCACGCTATCCTCAACGCCAACTATCTGCGTGCCCGTTTGCAGAAGTACTACAAGATTCTTTACACCAACAAGAACGGTATGTGCGGACACGAGATGATTGTCGACTTCAGCGAGTTCAGCCTCAAGGTGAGTGTGGGCGACATCGCCCGCCGCTTGGACGACTACGGCTTCCACGCCCCCACGGTGGCATTCCCCGTGCACAACACCCTCATGGTGGAGCCCACCGAGAGCGAGCCGCTGAGCGAGCTGGATCGCCTGTGCGACGCCTTGATTGCCATCCGTCAGGAGATTGACGACGTGATGACTGGCAAGTACGACGAGAAGAACAACCCCATCGCCAACGCACCTCACACTATGCAGGTGGTCTGCGCCGACGAGTGGAACTATCCTTACAGCCGTCAGGTGGCCGCCTTCCCGCTGCCTCATGGCGACAAGTACTGGCCGACCATCAGCAAGATTGACGACGCCTACGGCGACCGCAATCTGCAGCCCGTCTGGCCCGCCGAGTAATAGAATGTACATTTAATGCGCAAAAGGGTATCCGTTTGGGTACCCTTTTGTGTTTTTATCCAATTTGGTTTCAAAAAAAAACATATCCCATGTTGTGATTTGAATTTTCATTGCGTCTAATGAGGCGTAATAAATAATACAAAGTTACTATATGGAAGTCGACGAAAGGACATTCAAGGAACTCATACATCGCCACCGCGATATGATTTGGAGTATCTGTAAGAGCTTCAGATTAAGTGCAGCATGGACCACAGAAGATGCTTTCCATGAAGTGCTCTGTGACCTATGGCGCGGGTTTGCGAGTTTCGACAGACGCAGTTCGGAACGCACTTGGATTTATCGAGTGGCTACTAATACTATGATTTCCCTGACGAGAAAGGCAAGTAATAAGCCGACTGTTCAGCCAGACAGCAATCAAGAGCCGTCATATAATGACGAGGACTATCGCGACCTGGTAGAATTAATAAATGCAACAACCGAACCCGACCGTACAATCATAAAAGCACGCCTGCAGGGGTTCAGCTATGCCGAGATAGCCAATATCACAGGACTGACCATTGGTGCTGTGAGTATGAGACTTTCACGCGCCTTGCGCAAATTACGTAAACAATATAATCAGAAATAACATGCGAGATTTTAAGCAACAACTGAAAGCGTACAGCGACGAATTGAAAAACTCCCGATACCCGCACAGCGATGCGGAACTGGACAAGGAGATTCGTAGTGTTTTATGGAATATCACACCAGCCGAGAACATAAAAACCCCTTCAAAACGCCGATTGTGGCCTGCCGCTGCCGCTATTGCTGCCGCCATCATCATCCCAGCGGCAATCTTTATGAAGAGTGGTACTACAGGTGAAATAGCATCAATAGATATTGACGGAGAGCATATCTATTTTGCTTGCAACAACGGCTGCACCCCAGAAGGTACACTTCAAAACTTTAAATCCATTATACGATGAAACGAATAATTTACCCATTGATATTGTTATTGTTGGCTGCATGCCAGCACGATGACGTGTTACCTGAAGCCACCTCCGCAGCCAAGGAGGTCTACCTGCAATATGCCGACCGCAAGGACTTGACGGTTGCCCTCATCGGCAATTACCAAGGCTTCAATGCCGTGATGTTACAGGCACAAACCAAAGAAGATTGGCTGCAACTCTGCGATGAGTTTGGAGTGAGAGGCCATGTGGATGCCGAAGCATTGGACACATCAAGAGTGTCCGGTCTCACGATAGCCAATTTCGATACAGGAACTTACAACAGCTTGGAGGATTTTGAGCCGCACTCCGACAGTGTCATTAGAGAAGCGG
>JAFWQP010000095.1 GCA_017509045.1 Bacteroidales bacterium | reverse complement strand
GGATGTGCCAAAATTCCTGCAAAAACGAAGAAAGGAGGCTGATAATGAAATGAATACCTGAACGTGTCCACTTTTGAAAAAGAAACAGACAAAAAAAAGGAGATTTGTCTATTTTTAGAAAAATTAAACCGAAAAAAACAACGAATTTGTCTACTTTTGTAAAATAATATTCAACTAATAATATTTTTTGTGTCTACTTTATTAGGCTGGTACATTTTAAGACAGAAAATGTGCGTATCACGGCAAATATATACCTTGAAAATGTGCGTATCTACATAATATTTTGGTTTGTTTTGTGTTATTATGGCGTATGAGACGCAAAATATATAATGATTTGCTTCGCTGGAAGCAAGAGGAACAAGGGCGTTGTGCCCTGCTGATAGACGGCGCACGGCGCGTCGGCAAGAGTTACATTGTCCGTGAATTTGCCGCAGGTGAATATCGTAGCGCATTGATTATCGACTTCAGCATTGCACGTGCCGAAGTCAAGCAATTGTTCTCGGACTACGCGGGCGATATAGACATGCTGTTCATGAACCTGATGAGCATCTACAACGTGACGCTCTATCACCGCGAGTCGCTTGTGGTCTTCGACGAAGTTCAGGAGTGCCCACCGGCACGGCAAGCTATCAAACACTTGGTGGCAGACGGACGTTACGACTATATTGAGACCGGCAGTCTTGTTTCAATAAAACGCAATGTGAAAAACATCATTATCCCTTCGGAAGAACGCCATATTACACTTTATCCGATGGATTTTGAGGAGTTCCTCTGGGCTGTCGGCAACGAGACGATGATGGATGCCATCCGCATGAATTATGGGCGAAAGCACCCTATGGGACCGCTCCACCGCAAGGCTATGGAGTTGCTACGCCAGTATATGATTGTGGGTGGGATGCCGCAGGCCGTACTGGCTTTTGTGGAAACCAAGTCGTTTGAGCGTACCGACCGGATGAAGCGCGACATCCTTGCACTCTACAAAGCCGACATTGCCAAATATGCCACGGGGCAAGAGACCCATGTGTCCGGAATCTTCGACCAGATACCCTCGCAACTGCAACGCCATGAGAGACGCTTTAAACTGTCGTCGGTATCCAAGGGTGGAAGGATGCGGGATTTCCAAAACTCCTTTTTCTGGCTGAGCGAGGCAATGACGGTGAATATTGCCTACAATACCACTGAGCCCAATGTAGGGTTGAGCATGAACGTGGAGCGGTCGTCACTGAAATGTTATATGGCCGACACGGGGCTATTGCTATCTATGGCATTCGACGAAAATACCATAGTGTCGGAAGAGCTATACCGCAAACTGTTGCTCGACAAGCTGGAGGTCAATGCGGGTATGCTCTTGGAGAATCTTGTCGCCCAAATGCTGCGTGCCGCAGGGCACAAGCTCTATTTCTACAGCAACAACTCGCGCGAGGCGGCCTCCGACCGTATGGAGGTGGACTTCCTGATAAGTAAGTCGGCAATCACCTCGCGACACAATATTTCTCCCATAGAAGTCAAGTCGGGCCGACGTTATGCCATCACCTCGTTGAACAAGATGATGGACAAATACTCCAACTACTTATCTACCTCCTATGTGATTCACACCGCCGACTATGCGGAAAAGGATGCCATCACCTATCTGCCTGTCTATATGGTGCCACTTTTGTAACACTATGAATTTTAAAATTGAAAAGATATGAAACGTTTGTTCTTTTTCTCAATCCTCCTCGCCACCTCCCTCCCCGCCTTCTCCCAAGGCTTCAAGTGGGTACGTACCCACACGGGAGCAGAGCTTACCTACTGAGTGACAACAAACTAAATGTTTTAGACTGGCTAATCAGCTCAACCCCATCTTAAACTCACACCCTCCGCCAGATGAAACAATCCGACACCTTCTGCCAGTAAAATCAATATTTTTATGTAAATTTGCAGCACAAAAGCAGACCCTTCATTTGAACACATGAAACAGAGTAACATACTGATAGCCTTGGCAGTGCTAACTTTGGCAGCCTGCCGGATGCCCGACAACAGCGACAAACAGATATTCCGCTACAACGAGTCGGCGGGCATTACCACCCTCGACCCTGCATTTGCAAAGAACCAGGCCATCATCTGGGGCTGCTCACAGCTGTTCAACGGGCTGGTGCGCCTCGACGAGCAATTGCAGCCTCAGCCATGCATCGCCCACAGCTGGACTATCAGTCCCGACGGCAAGACCTACACATTTACCTTGCGGCGCGACGTTTTCTTCCACAAAAGCCCCCTTTTCCACACCCCAGACTCCACACGCGCCGTGGTGGCATCTGATTTCCTCTACAGTTTCAACCGGGTGCTAAGCCCCGAAACAGCCTCTTCGGGGCGATGGATTTTCGACGATGTAGACAAATTCCTTGCACCCAACGACACGACATTCATTGTACAGCTCAAACAACCTTTCAGCCCATTTCTCAGCCTTCTTGGCATGGTGTATTGCAGTGTTGTCCCTCACGAAGTGGTGGAACACTACGGAGCCGACTTCCGACAGCATCCCTGTGGCACGGGTCCCTTCTTCATGCAGTTGTGGAAAGAGAATGTCAAACTCGTCATGCGGCGCAACGACCATTATTTCGAAAAAGACAGTCTTGGGCGTTCCCTACCCTACCTCGATGCCGTTGCCGTGACCTTTGTTGTAGACAAACAAACCAACTTTCTTGAGTTTGTGAAAGGCAATCTCGACTTCCTCAACTCTCTCGATGCCTCATACAAGGACGAACTGTTGACACGCACCGGACAACTACGTGACAAATATGCCGACCGCATCGACATGGTGTGCACCCCATTCCTGAACACCGAATATCTTGGGTTCCGCATGGAAGAAGCCACAAATCCCTTGAACGACCGCCGTATCCGTCAGGCTATCAACTATGGTTTTGACCGCGAGAAGATGATGCGCTACCTGCGCAACGGCATCGGTGCCCCAGGCTGCGGTGGGATGGTCCCTCCAGGTCTTCCGGGATTTGACCGCCCAAGCGACTATGGCTACCGCTACGACCCTGCCAAGGCCGAGCAACTCCTGGCTGCTGCCGGACACCCCCACGGCAAAGGTCTCCCTACCATCACTTTGTCAACCATCGCCAACTACCTCGACCTCTGCAAATACATCCAGCAACAATTGGGACTGCTGGGACTAAAGATAAAAATCGATGTCAATCCCCCTGCTGCTCTGAGAGAACAAATAGCTCAGGGCAAGTCTGCCTGGTTCCGCGGCAGTTGGATTGCCGACTATCCCGATGCCGAGAACTACCTTTCTCTTTTCTATAGCCCCAACCGCTGCCCTGCAGGCTCCAACTACACGCGGTACAACAACACAAAATACGACAAGCTTTACCGCCGTGCCAAACAAACCTCCGACGAGCAGGAGCGCATAATCCTGTACAGAGAAATGGACAGCCTGTTGATGCAGGAGGCTCCCGTCGTGGTGCTCTACTACGACCAGATACTCCATTTCACCCACAAGAATGTCCACGGCCTGCGCAGCAATGCCATGAACGCTCTTGACCTGCGTTATGTGACAATAGAAAAGTGACTGCCAGCGCTCCATCCGACAGTCACTTTTATGTCAACGCCTGTTTATTCCTCTACAAAAACTTTTCCACTGCCCCAGGCCTTTCCCACTATGCCACCTACTGAGCGGTAACTGAGTGTAGCCATGTCGAATACAATGGGTTGCAGTTTGTCGAGGTCAATATTACCATCAGTAAGAATAGCAGGGTCAGCAATGGTGTTGACAATTTCACCAATAACAAAACAGCCATCATCACCACGCTCCATTATTTCCACTACCTTACATTCAAGTGTGAGAGGATACTCGTTGATAATAGGGGCATTGATGTTGGCACTCTTGGTGACTGTGAAACCAGCTCGGGCAATCTTGTCGGGCACATCGTTTGCCGACACAATGCCGAAATAGTCGCTCTGTGCAACATCGCGCTGTGTGGCGAAACTGAGTGTAAACTCCTTGGTAGCACGAAGGTTGGTAGTAGTGCGGTGAGGGGAAAGGCGGAAACACACCTGATTCATGTCACACTGACCGC
>JAFWQP010000094.1 GCA_017509045.1 Bacteroidales bacterium | reverse complement strand
CGTTCATCCTGAGCCAGGATCAAACTCTTCATTGTAAGAATTGCTTTTATAACCTCTTTGACTCATCAGTGTCCTTCGTTCCGGCCGATGTCGGAACTCATTTGACACACGCTATCTCATGTTTCAAAATAATTCAAAGTTCTCTTGCTTTTATCAACACCTGTTGTTTCCTGAAAAGCGAATGCAAAGATACGACCATTTTTCAAACTACAAAAATTTTTTTTCATTTTTTTCGACCAAAACAGGGTAAACAACTATGAATCAACTTCAATTTTTTTTCATTTTTTTGCTCATATCCGCATTTCATACCCTGCAAAACCACTATTTCCAACATAAAATTTCAAGTTTTTGACACAACAATCCCGAAACACATTGTTGATAACGCTGTATATATTTGATTTATAGTAATTAACATGAAAATCACAACATATATAATCCGACTATAATAAACATATTTACAATACATTAAAGCAATGTTTTGTTATCTTATTTACTTAACGAACACAAATAACACAAATAGCAAATATAATAAATCATCTGACTCAAGCTATATATTTTTATAAATATACATAATACTTGAATTATAACATGTAGCTCTTCTTCACGCAAGCTTGTCTTTACAACTATTTTTATAGTTTTGGGAGTTAGTGTTTTGTGTAATTTTGAGTTGTCGAGCATGAAACAACTTGATATAAGTTTACAATATTTCGTTTTTTATCGTCGAATGAAACGAAAAAAAACATGTTTCGTAGAGTAAGCCATGCTGTCATTGTGACCCAAAGAGAGTCTCTTTTCCCACCCAAGAGAGCCTCTTTTTTTTAAAAATGGGGAAAGTGACATTTTTTGCTCGAAAAAGTTTGCCATATCGTTAATCCGCGCTATCTTTGCATTCGGAAACGGACGAGAGGGTGGCCAACCACGTTTTCGTCTACCCAGTGTGCCTTCGCTCTGCCTTCGCTCTGCCTTCGCTCTGCCTCCACTCTGGCTTCGCTTCCGGAGGCGAAGAAAGAAGGGTGTCAGGAGGGAGTCAGGAACAAGGCAAAAACCGATCACCACTAACAAACCCGACTAAGGACCGGGCGGTGAAAGGCTTGAGAATTGAGAACATGCCCTGCTGCTATCGTGGCAACGCTATGAAGGAAATTCACAATGTTCCTTGTAGGTAGGATTGTCGGATGTGGGGTGGGAATTTCTCGATGGCGTAGCGGAGGGTGGTGCGGGGCATGGTTTGGTAGCGCGGAGCCAGATAGGCAACGAGGGTGGGTTCGTCGTGCTTGCCCACCTCGCGCAGGAGCCAGCCGACAGCCTTGTGGATGAGGTCGTGAGGGTGGTGCAGGAGGATGTCGGCTATCGCTAGGCAGTCGTCGTACTGGTCGTGGCGGACGAAGGTCATGCAGCTGACGATGGCTATGCGCTGTTCCCAAAGGGTTTTGCCGCTGCGTGCTAAGTCGTAAAGGAGTGTGCGGTCTTTGTCGAGGAGCCAATTGCCGAGAATCTCGTAGCAGGAGAGGTCGACGAGGTCCCAGTTGTTGATATAGGCAGTATGGGAGAGGTAGAAGTCGACACAGCGTTGCTGCAAGGGAATGTCGCGTTTGGCGTGCTTGAATATCTGCACTAGGGTGAGCAGAGATGCCAGCCGTATCTCGTGGTAGGGCGAGAGAATGCATTGCTCAAGGTCCTCGAAGGTGCATTCTTTCCAGATACGATTGACCACTTCGCGGTTGCGCGGCACTTTGATGCCTAGAAACTGATCGCCCTCGCCATACTGCCCGGGGGCTGTCTTAAAGAAACGGGACAGGCCTTCGACTTGGGTGTCATCGCGCAGTGCCAAAATGGAGTCGTATAATAATGACATATTTATATCAAGTTAGTATTATTCGATAATCAGCCAAGTGGCTCGTACCGCGCCTTGCTGGTCGACAAGAAGGGTGTAGTAGCCGGAGGGTAGTGATGACACGTTGACCTGATTTGATGCGCTGCTGAGTGTGGCTGTCATTGCCACGCGACCGAGCCCATCGATAATCCGCACCTTTGCAGGAATGTCGAGAAGTCCGTAGATTGTCACCACATTGTTAGCCGGATTGGGGGCAACGCCCAGGGGTGAGCTGGCAATATCGCAGATGCGATTGGTGTTTTCGGTGTAGTTGTAGATAAAGTCGCACACATACTGCAAATGATGGTCGACATCCACACTGTACCACTGTTCTACATCATACACATTGGCGTTGGTGTAAGTTTTGGGGCGGGTCATCTCGGGTGTCCAGGGCATGAGTGTCTCATCGAGGGTGATGCCTTCGACATAGTGGTATATGCTGCGCTCGGCTTCCATGCCGGTGTTGTCGTAATAGTGATGCTCGGTGCAGTTACCATTGTTGTCGTAGAGGTAGTTGTGGCGGCCGAAATAGGACCATCCGCCATTGCCGTCGGTGACGCTGTCGGCGATTTGCGACAACTTGTTGTCGGCGTTATAGGTATAGGTCAACTTCTCGTCGGGGCTGAGTCCGCTACCGTTGTAGCTGTACCACAGTTCTTCCGAGAGGCGTCCATCGGTGTAGGAGTATTCGACTTTTTGGAATTGGATGCCGCCCATGGTCAAAACGGAGAGGATTATCTGGTTGTCGGCATTATAGGTGTACTGATACACGCCGCCAAGTTCCCAAACGCCGTCGAAGTTGTTGTAGTTGGAACGTGAGGCGATGTTGCCCATGAGGTCGTAGGTGTAGTCGATGTAATAGACATTCTGCCAACGACCTTGCAGCAGTTGCCAGCCCGACATGCGGGTCATCTGCCCAAGCTCGTTATAGAAGAGAGAGTCAATGACGCTGTAGTCGTTGCGTACCGAGTCTTTGACAGCCACAAGCTGATTCTGGCTGTTGTAATAGAAATCGTTGAACTGATACATGTCGTTGGTGCGAAAATTTGCCAACTTGTATCGGTAGTTGTTTTTAGCGACCCATTCCTGGATACGATTGATACGGTGTCCGTCATTAAGAGGACGGACTTGGGTCTGTGCCATTCCTATCAACACGGTGATAGAGAAGGTGATGATTAAAACTGTTTTTTTCATAATTGTTTAAGATTATAGTATTTGGAATTTATAGTAATGTTTACGGATACGCCACTCGTAGAGCAGCCACAAGAGGAAATAGCCGTTGGTGAAAACCTCGTAAATCCATGTCCACGGAGCAGCAAGATGAAGGAAACGCTTGACAGTCCATAACACAATATCCACTACGAACAAGGCATCCCACCATTTCTCGCGGTCGGAGAACTCAAGAGTGGTCTCACTGCGAGGCGAAAGGGTGACGCTCTGCGAAGCTGAGATGAAGGGTATCATGCTTTGGATGGTGATAGCATACTCCCCCATGGGCATTTCGACCGACACTTTTTTAGCTTTCATAATGCCGACGAACCGCCCATCGATGAGCAGCTTGTGTGGGATGTTGAGTGAGAACTTGCCCCTTTTTTGGACTATGGTGAGCCGAGCCATGCTTATTTTTCAACGGGCATCCCTGCTTTCTCCCAAGCGACAATACCTCCGTCGAGGTTGACAACCTTGTAGCCCATCTGCACTAATAGGTCGGCTGCCGCCTTGCTTCTGCGGCCACCGCGACAATATAGAGCCAAAGTTTTATTGGTCTTGATACCAGCCTTTTCAAACTGTTCTTTGAAACCGTTACCCCATTCCATATTCATGGCTCCTTTGATATGGCCAGATGCATATTCCTTAGGCGTGCGGACATCTATCAGAACTACCTTTTTGCCCATAATGCGATTGGCAAACTCTTTTGCTACTACGGTTTCTATTTTGCCCGCCTTGCTTTGTTGGCAGCAGTTTTGCCTATTATTGTCCTGCTGGCAGGCTGTCTTTTGCTGGCAGCAAGAATGTTTGCATTTCTGAGCTGTTTGCTGCGCCTGTGCAGAGATGAACAGCATCATTGTGGATAAAAATAAAAATACCTTCTTCATATACTATCATTTTATATCGTTTCCAACAAAAAACTGACGGGGCGGAAGCCGTCGTTGCAACTTATCATGGCAGAATGTGGGTTCTGCATCCAGCCGTCGAAGAAATTACCGCCACCGCGAGCCAGTTCTTCTACAAACTCGCGCATCGACTTCCATGCCTCGGGGCACATTCCCTCGGGTTTCTGCCCGCCGACACTTACCCACACCATGCCTTCTTGCACATCGCAGGTGTGCTCGATAGGATTCTCGTATCTAGCCTGTAAATCTTTATAGTCTGCCTTGCGGACAGCTGTTATTCTGACATTTTTCATGGTGCAAAGATACGACTTTTTAATTGAAAAATGAAAATTGATAATTGAAATCTCGCGGAAACGACCAATTATCCGTCGTTGCGTAGTTTCGTTTTTCACTTTTCAACTTTCAATTTTCAATTTTATTATGTAATTTTGCAAACGAAATAAAAACGCTATCAAATATGAAACATACACTAAAAGAATGGATTGCCACAACGCGATATTGGTCGTTCTCGGTGTCCGCGCTACCTGTGGTTGCCACCACAGCCTATCTCTGTGCCACCCGCGAAGTGTCGGGAAATGATTTATTCTGTGCCTTGCTTGCCGTGGTGGGGGTTGTGCTTTTCCACGCTGCCGGAAACCTGCTGAGCGACGTGGGCGACTTCCGCTCGGGAGCCGACAGCCGCGAAGCTTTTGCCATTCCCAATCTGGTAGAACATATCTTTGAGCCCAAGGAATACCTACGCCTCAGCGCAGTGCTTTTTGTGCTGGGCATTGCCGTGGGATTGGTGCTCACATGGATGTGTGGATGGCAGCTGCTGATTATCGGTGGTTTAGGATTTGTGCTGACACTGCTCTATACCAAAAGCAAGAACTGCTGGCTGAGCGACCTCAACGTGTTTGTCATCTTTGGAGTGCTGATTGTGTTGGGCACTTCGTTTGTGGTCACTCGGCAGATTTGTCTCGACAGCCTGCTGCTATCTGTGCCGCTGGGTTTTATCACCCTGTCGGTATTGCATGCCAACAACACGGTGGATATCGAAACAGACGGTGCCGCCGGCCTACATACCTTGGCGATGGCGATGGGCTTGGAGCGTGCCGCAAAGGTATATATTAGCTATCAGATTATTCCGTTCTTTTGGATATTGGCATGCGTAGTGTTTGGCTACATGCCTTGGCCAGCATTGCTGTGCCTCGTTTCCGCTGTGGTGGCTTGGGGCAATATACGCCAAGCAGCGAAAGCTTTTAAGAGGGATGAGGGAAGCGAAAGTGACATACCCGAGCCTAACGGCCACCCCTCTAAAGAGGGGATGCGCGGACGCGAGGCAATGATGGGGCTCGACCTGCGCTCTGCCAAGTTGCAACTGTTATTCTCCCTCACCCTTGCCGTCGGACTCATCATAGCAGCACTGCTCAAATAGTTCTTCTATGCCTCATTCCCACCCTATTGCTCGCCTACTAACGCCCATCATGGTGGCGGCAGGGTTGTGGTTCTATATGTTCTCGCCTTGGACGGCAGGGCTGACAAACTTCTGGTATACCATGACAGCGTCGGCACTGATACTTATCTTTATGGCTTGTTGGATGGGTGATTTGAAATACTCAATTTGTAAGAGGTTACATGGGGAGGGCTTTCACATGGGTAAGCCCCTACGATTCATGCTGCTGGGAATAGCATTGGCTGCCACATTGTGGGGTGTGTTTTGGGTGGGCGACAAACTGAGCAGCCTCATGTTTGGCTTTGCCCGAGGACAGGTAGACAGCATCTACGGCATGAAGACAGGCATCCAACCGTGGATTATCGCCTTGCTGCTACTCTTCATCATAGGTCCCGCCGAGGAACTTTTTTGGCGAGGATTCGTACAACAACAGCTCTCATCGCATTGGGGTGAAAACTGGGGTTTTGTGGTCACTACTGCCATTTATACGCTGATACACCTATGGTCGTTCAATTTCATGCTGATTATGGCGGCATTGGTATGCGGCATCGTGTGGGGAGGACTATACCGCCTGCAACCTAAATGGCTGCCCGCGCTTGTGGTGTCGCACGCCGTGTGGGATGCTTGCGTGTTTGTGGTGTTTCCAATTTGACTTTTCCAAAATCATTTCCACTTCTTCAAGCCGTAGAAACAGACCACTATCCAGAAAGCAAATTGGGCAGCCATGCACCAGTCGCCCTGTATTATCCACATTGCCACCTTGATGGCATCCACCACTATCCAAAACAGCCATTGCTCGCGATAGCGCAGCATCATCAACACCTGTGCCACAAAGGCAGGCACCGAGCTGACTGTGTCGAGCATGGGGTGAGGGTCGTTAGTACGACGAAGCAGCCAAAAGCCAGCAATCACCCCCACGACAAAAAGTATCATTGTTGTCGCCCACCCTTTGGCAGTGAGACGGCGCGCCTGAACGCTGTTGCCCTCGTCGCCCGCGTCATAGTTGCGCGACCATGTATAGATACCCACCAACGTGGTCAACATATAGAAAGCATTCTCTACCAACTCGCCGTAGAAGTGTTGGCGCGCAGAAAGCACCATATAGCACCCAATCTGAAACACCCCAAACAAGAACGAGGACACCTTACGTTGGCTGCAAAGCGTAACCGAAAACACACCCAACATGCCCGTGGTGAGCGACAGAAGGCTGTCGCCAGTAATAATAAACGTAATTATCTGCAGCAACAAGCCACATACTATCAACAACCAATCAGCAGTCGTCTGACCTGCAACAAATTCATTATATATAATCCGCTTAAAACCTTTCATTCTACAAAGCATTTATTTAAACTATAATAACGCCTTCTATCAACAATTATTGCCACAAAAATATCCAAAACCATTTTTTTTGTGTATTTTTGCAGTTTCAAATCAAACATTCATCGTTATGAAACGTGTATTATTGATTATACTTCTTGTCTTGCCACTTACCCTTGTTGCACAAACACTTACCGCTTATCGAAACCAGGTATCAAACGGCTACAACTTTTGGGTGTGCACACCTAAGAACTACGACTCGCTGAAGTCAGATGTGCCTGTTATCCTATTTCTTCACGGTGCCAGCCTTTGTGGAAACAACCTCGACCGCGTGCGTCGCTACGGCCCTCTCGATGCGCTGAAGATGGGTCGGCAGATAGAGGCTCTCATCATTGCCCCACAAAACCCCGGCGGAGCATGGAACCCACAACGGGTTAACAATGTAGTAAACTGGGTATTCGACCACTACGCGGGTGACACCAACCGCTTTTACGTCTACGGCATGAGCCTTGGAGGCTACGGCACCATCGACTACTCCGCTGCCTACCCCAACCGCATCGCTGCGGCTATGGCTCTCTGTGGTGGAGGCAATCCCAAATCGTATTGTGGACTTAACGAACTGCCTCTATGGATAGTGCACGGCACTGCCGACCGCGCTGTCCCCCTGTCTCAGTCGGAGAAGGTCATCAACGCAATGTCGCGCTGTGGCGACAGTCCTCGCCTGCGTTTCACCAAGTTGCCCGGTGTTGACCACGGTGGGTTGGCTCGCGCCTTCTACATCACCGAAACCTATGACTGGCTTTTCTCCCACCGCCTCGATGACCCAGATCGGCCTGTGAACAAGGATTACGACATCACCACCGACCGCCTGCACAAGGCTTACAAAGACATCGACCGCCACGCCAACACCCTCATCGTCCACAATGGCAAAAAAGAGTCGTCACAAAACGAGAGCCTTGCCTCGAACGATGGCAACACAACTTCAGGCAATACACAATATCACACCGTTCGCAAAGGCGACACTCTAGGCAAGATTGCTAAGAACTACCATACATCCGTTAGCTCCCTCTGCCGCCTCAACAACATCTCATCCACCAGCATCCTTCGCGTCGGCAAGCGTCTGAGAGTACAATAATGGAAGTATGAAGTAAGAAGTAAGAACTTAGCGCTTAGAACTTGGGCTGACGCCATTCACTTTCTTTACTCTTAGCTAGTTTCATTCCGTTTTGGATACTCTTTGCCTCCACTCTTAGGAGCGAAGGCAGAGCGAAGGCAGAACGAAGGCATGGTGTGTCCGTCGTCACAAAAAAGGCCTAAAGTTTGCTTGCCTTGTTTTCGGGTAGGGAGCGCTTGATGTGCTACAGCGCTACAGTGCTACAGTTAGTATTTTGGGAAGGGCATTTCTCAATGTACAATTTACAAAATCTTTAATTATCAAATTCTTGGTGGGCTCTAAAAAAGGATTAAACGAAATTCCCTACGGGAAATAAATATTGTTAATCAACGTGTTTCTATTGAACGAAAAGCCCTGACGGGCTATTTTTTGGATTGTAGAAACAGATTATGGTAATTGCAAATTGGGTCATACTGCTGTCATCATTGTCATCATTGTCATCTTGTCATCTTGTCATTAAGGTTTTTGGGATATGTGGGGTGAAAGAGCTAATATATTAATAAAGAAATAATTATATATTTATATGGGCTTAAATGAAAACCCCCACAATCTTTAATGACAAAATGACAAATGACAATTAATGACAACTGTGACGGTTTTATAACTGTTTAATATCCTGAATGTCTGTTATTTGTACCTTTTTTTATCGTATCTATACATAGTCGTTGAATGCCTCCCGAAACGCTTGATTTTACTCCTTTTTACGGTTCAGCTGCCCCCCCCCTATGTTTAGGCGTAGATTTTTGACAGGCGCAAAAAAAAAATAATTAATCACAACCTAATTATACAGAAATCAATAAGAATACAAAAAAACTCTCTCACTTAAGAAAGCAAGAGAGCGACCTGTTATTCACAATTCATTTATTTTGTAAGATATTTAGGCACTTCTATTTATTATTTTTGAACACGAATCGCATGAATCTAACGAATTCTTTTTCTGAATCCTCAAGCATGGGAACGAATAAAACGAATTAATAGAAGCCCTTTTACTTTACTTTGCTGCCGGTATCTGGGATGGGGAGGTGATTTCCTTGACCAAACGCACAGAGCGACCATTGTAGCGGAGAGTGCCGTCGTAAGGTCTGCTGCCATCCAATGCAGTTCTAGATATGAAACCCATGAAAAAGGCACAATTCATAGGTGCGGGAGTACTTGACCAATAGCGACCGAGTTCGCCATCCCAAACGGCACCAGTAGGCAGACGATTGCCAGCAGCCGGAAGGAATACAGCTCCTGCTTTTTCCATCTTATCCCATAATTCAGAAGGATATACGTTTTTATTATAATCTTGAGTGAATTTAACGGGGATGGTATCACAATCCCATGTGTCGGGGAGAATCACCATGCCGTGAATGTTGCGATCGCGTAACTGTAATGTACAGGTACCATACAGTTTGTTGGCGTTGGGTCGTTTCTGCAGCAGGTAGTTCCACTCCTCAAATGTCAGCGTACGCCAACCTGCCTCATCTAATTTCGAACCCCATTCCACATAGGTGGCATAGTCGGCAGGGTTAGAAGAGGTCTTCATAGGGTCATTGCCAGTACCCCAACCAAAAAGGTCGATATCACCGTTGTATGAGGGCCAATTAGGGCGATTGGCACTGCCGATATAGTCGTACTGGTTAGCGTGAAACGAATACTTTTGTGTACTAGATGAGTATTTAAGATTGCCCGGTGAAAAAAACACCTGCGTGTTTTCGCTGACCGAAAAACAACGGGGATACACTTCCATTTCCTTCTGGCAAGCGGTCATCACCAGCATTGCAAAGGCTGAGAATAATAACAACTTATGTTTCATATTATCTAATTATCAATATGTTTTGTTTAATAAATCTATTTATTGCTATCAATTAATTCGCTGCAAATATACGCTTTTTTTTTCAAATCTCATTTTTTTTCTTCCGCACATATTCAGCGTAGGCGTACCAAAGACCTGTTTCTTCGTCCTGCTGACGCTCTGATAGCGACACCTCTAGCCACACCGACCTATCAATTAATGGAAAGAACACTTCTGCCTCAAAATCCTCATACACCCATGTGACATACATCCGATTGACCAGCGGTAGAAAATTGTGATAAATGGTGCCACCACCCATAATAAAGGTCTCCTCTTCCCCTTGCACCATCTTCAACACTTGAGGAATGCTGTGTGCCACATCAAGTGTTCCTGTGGCCGTAGGCGGTACCTCGTAATGGAACTGCTCATCGTGCGTCAGCACAATATTGCGACGTTTAGGCAGCGGTTTCTTAGGTAGTGAGTCAAATGTGCGCCTGCCCATAACCACCGTATGCCCGCTAGTGAGAGCCTTAAAGCGTTTCAAGTCGTCGCTCAGATGCCATAGTAGGTCGTTGTCCTTGCCGATGGCCATGTTCTGCGCACACGCCACAATAATAGATAAATTGGGGAAAGGATTGATGTCAAACATAAATTGAAAATTGAAAAATGAAAAATAGCTGTCGCTCCCTTATTCTTAGTTCTTAGCTCTTACTTCATCAAAGATTCTCATGCTCCGCTCAAATATGCCGTTCATGTAGGCTATTGCCAGGCCGTAGTTGCTCACAGGCACGCCTGCTTCGATGGCGGGTGCTAGTCTTGCTGCCAATTGCTTTGCTGTCAGCACACAGCCACCGCACTGTATCACTAAGGCATAATCCGTGACGGGTCTTGCTAATGCTGACAACCCTGCCACCGCCTCACACTCTAACTTCTTGCCCGTGTATTTTGCCAATAATTTGGGCAGTTTCACCCGCCCGATGTCCTCACAAGTGACGTTGTGTGTGCAACTTTCGAGCATCAGCACACGGTCGCCGTCGCGCAGATTGTCTATAGTAGGCGTGCCCTTCACATAGTCGGCAAACAAGCCTTTAGCCCTAGCCAGTACCACGCTGAAACTGGTCAGATACACGCCATCGGGCACAATTTGCGACACCATGTCGTACACCTGGCTGTCGGTCACCACCAACCGCACTTCCCCTACCCTTTTGAGCGTCCGCTCTAACTCTGTCTCGCGACACACTACAGCGCAAGCATGATTGTCCAACAAATCGCGCAACACTTGTACCTGCGGCAGTATCATACGACCCTCGGGGGCAGAACTATCAATCGGGGTCACCATCACTACTATGTCGCCCTCGTTCACCACGTCACCGAGTAGGCTGCGATGCACATAGGCCGTTTCGGGCAGTGCCTCGCGGATGCGGGCTGTCAGCGGCTCGCGCAGAGCGGGATCTTTCACGGTCAGCACAAATACCTCAGTACCATAATCCTCATTCAGCCTTTGCAGTAAGGCGTTATCGGGTTTTAACCTATCTGCCTGCGAATAAATCAGTATGTAGGGGATGCCACGCTTGCGGCAGCCCTCCACCAGCATCACCTCTTCTGCTTCGAAACGGTTGTCGGTAAAGAGGATAAGTGCCAGGTCGGCTTGTGCCAACATCGCAAGGCTGCGGTCGATACGCATGCGGCCCACCGCGCCTTCGTCATCGATGCCGGCAGTGTCAATCCACACCACGGGACCTACGCCGCCAATTTCCATCGTCTTCTTCACAGGGTCGGTAGTAGTGCCCGCATAATCCGACACAATGGCCACCTGCTGGCCTGTCAAATAGTTCACTAACGAACTTTTGCCGTAGTTTCTACGGCCAAAAATGCCTATATGGGGTTTTAAATCGTTGCCTTTCATGCTTCCATAACGGCAAAAGGGCAAAATTATTATAGTTCTTGGTGTTTTTTTAGATTGGCTAGTATTTCTAGTATGGCTAGTATGACTAGTATAACTAGTATGACTAGAAATACTAGTTTCCAGCTTACCGAATCTCTTTAGCGGAGGGTATTTCCTTTGGGTTGCGACCATTGCGCCTTGGTGTCGCAATGGGTTTCAATCCAGCGGGCGGTGGGGGTGTTGGGGTAGTCTCGGCGGATGCGGTCGAAGAAGCACAATTGATGATAGGCATAGGCACGGGCTTCGTCGGAGCGGAGGGTTTGGAAGGCTTGACGCTGACATTGGTCGGCCAAGACAGATGCCAGATGGCGGCATTCGCGGGTGTTGAACCAAGCATGGCCATTGGGAAGCATATCGTAGGGTGAGAACCACGACTGCCAATCGGGCTCGTAGTATTCGCTGTATTCATCCCAGAAAGCATAGTCGTCGCAGGTTCTACCGTAAGAAAGATACGACCAGCAAAGGTCTGCAGCATTGCGCAAGCCTATGGAGTAGGTGAGCATCAGCAGTCCCAGTCGGTCGGGGTATTGAGGCTGACGCATCTGGCGTTCTAGCCAGAGCATCTGCTCGGCATAGACCAGCTTGGGGTGCCACTTGTAGCGCAAGGGTTGGCGGTCGTAGCTGAAGGGGTCATACTCGAAATCGATGTTCTGATTGTTGACAAAGTCGGGTGACACCTCACGGAGGTATCGCACAGCGTTGTAGTAGTCGCCTTCACGCAGGTAGTGGGTGCCTATTATCTCATACCAATAGTTGGTGTCGCGGTAGCCCTTGTCGGCAATGAAGCGGTCGAACTCATCGCGCGGAGTGCCTGTGGTGCGCTCAAAGTATTCCACCAACCTACTGGCCGACATAGTGTCGGCAATCCAAAAAGCAAAATTGCTATAGTCGTGGTTGTTGTGATGGAGGGTGTCGACATAGGTAGCTTTGCGCAGACTGTCGGGGTTCACTTCGCAATAATAAAAGAAATCGCGACCGCCCCAAACATGGGTATATTCAAACTGCCCTAAGCGGGTGCGAACCAAGGGCATCACCTCGTTGTGGGTGATGGCGAAAAGGCGGTTTTCAGCCATATTGGCGAGTTGCAACGCCCGCACCGGACGTCCATTCTGCGCCAGACGGGCACAAGCACCATTCTTATCTAGAAGAATCTTGCGCATGGCATCGTGGGTGTAGAGTTTATTCAAAGAACTGTATTCCAACTCATCGAAATGCTGCATACCATAGCGAATGTTGGGGTCGAGAGCGGCAAATTCTTTTTGCAACTCGGTATCAATCCAGCGCAGTTCGCCCAACAAGTATTGCTCATAGCGGTCGTCGACAGGGTCGAGACGAGCATGTAGATAGCAGCGGAAGAGGCGGATGCTGCGACAAAGGAAGGTGTCTTGGCAACCCTTCTCGGCACCCTCGAGACAGCGCAATGCTTGTTGGGGACGGTTGTAACGGTCGTGGATGGCGGCGGCGGTGTAGTGCCACATAGCCTTGTTCTTCACACGGCTGTCGGCCATGGCGCGAGAGCAGAGGGAGAGCAGACGGTGACGACCGGCACTGTCGAGATAGAGCTCATATTGGCCGTAGGCTGCTGAGAGGTCGTAGTTCTCCAGGTCGTAGAGAAACTTCTGCAACGTGGAGGGGAAATAGGCGTTGTTGGGGTTCTGGTCGTAGATTTGTTCGCACACACGCTCTGCATTGCGCAGCACATACACCAGCGAGGGAATGTCGCCCTGACGGGTGTAGATTTCCATTGCCTTGTCGCGCTGCCCAAGGCGAAGATAGCTGCCTGCCACATAGTTTTCCATCTCGTCGCGAAGTGGACTTTTTGTCAGCAGTTTCCCCTGCCCCTCCCATAGGCGTACACACTCGGCATCGCTACGCAGAGCATTCATAGCCCTGACGGCCAGTAACAGATAGCGGTCAGGAAAATTGAGAGTTGACCGCCGCACACTTGAATCACTGAACGCTTCAACCTTTTGTAATGCCAAATGAGCAATAGAATCTAATGTAGCGGTATTGTCATCCCAACCACAGCTATAGTACCAAGGGTCGAGTTGCTGCTTACGGATGTCTTCGTATAGCTTGCAAAGGTGAATATAGTCCAATGCAGCAGAGTCGTTATTAGCTAATAGCTGTTTCACGAAAGCATTGTCGGGCAATGATATGGAAATTCCGAAATAGGTACGGATGGAATGTAATAGCCGTGTCTGATGGTCAGGCTGACAGGAAGTGGTATGGTAAGCAAAGAACTCCTTCCAGTCGCGGTAATCGGTCTGATATAAGGCAGCATGGACATCCTGTTCGGTAACATCGCCACCCACCTGCTCTGCCCATAGGCGGCAGTTGGCGGTGACAAAGTTGCTCCGCTGGGCAGTGTATTCCATCTCCTGCCAGTAGGGCATGATGCGATAAATACTGATGTCACCTGGGCCAAAAATCCACGGACCACAGGCGCGGAGAGGTGTGGATAAGACTAAGAGAAAGAGGGCAATGGCCCCTATTTGAATAGAACTGAATCTCTTTTTCATGACATTATCGGGAAAGAATGGATTCTACTTCTTCAAAAGTATAGTGTGCCAAACTGGCTGAGTCGAGGTGATAGAGTACGTTGGAACGATGATGACGGGTGTGCATCTTGGCATTTACAGCATCCTGAACCTGACGTATGGTAGACACCTCGCCCCATTCGATGCGCAGGGTGTCGTTGCCTTGGGCGGGCAGTTGAGACGAGGGCACCAGATGGGAAAACTGACCATTGGGATGGAATGCCACGCCCCAGCCGTAGAGGGGATAGGCAAAGTCGAGCCGCTTACCGTGGGCCTCCAACGTGTCGAGCCACGAGGTGGTGAGGAACGGCAGATAAGGCTTCACGTCCATGTAATCGAGGATTGAATTGCGGGTAGATTTGCTTTGCAGTGCCCCTGTGTTGTAGAGCATCAGCATGTAGCGGTCGCACTTGGGCAACAAATTGATGTCGCGTAGCTGGCTGAGGCGCACGGTGACGCTGAGGGCGATGCTGTCTTGGTGGGCACGCTCGTAGAGATAGCGGGTAATCGAGTTGGCAGTGTAGTAAGCGTCGGCACTGCCGTCGCAGTCGAGCTGCAGTTCGCGAAAGCCTATGCCTTGGCAACGCATCATGGCAGACACACGGTCGTAGATGCGTTCTGCCAGACCATACCCGCCGTAGTTCACGTGTTCTATTGCTTCGCGGGAGACATAGACGGTGGGGACTATTTCGATGCCATCGGGCGGCTGTTGCAGGAAGCGCAGGGTGGCAGCGGGAACGACATCGGTTTTCGTTTCGTTGGGCACCACGTCGAAGAGATGGAGATAGAGTCGCGTGATGTGGTGGTCTTTGAGGAATTGGAGTTCCCATGGCGTGGGGTTGAAAGTAGTCTTCCAATGATAGATGGCTCTTTCGGGATTGGAAGAAGTGTTGCTGCCTGGGGTGCTGCAACCTATAATGGAAAGTAAAAGGGAAAAACTAAAAACTAAAAATGAGATTTTTTGAATGTGTGAATGTGTTAATATGTGAATCATTTTGACTAACGAATTAACAAATTAATGTATTAACGAATTATTAATTGATTCTCACCCTCGGGTCGAGGAGTCCGTAAAGGATGTCGGTTAGTATATTAATTACTATCAATAATACACAAATGAAGAGGATGGCTCCCATGACGACGGGGAAGTCGTACTTATCTAAGCCGTCGACGATGACAATGCCCATGCCTTTCCAGTCAAAGACATATTCGACAAAGACGGCACCCGCCAGCAGACCCGCCAACCAACCCGAGGCTGAAGTGACAACAGGATTGAGGGCGTTGCGGAGGGCATGATGGAAGATGACGCGCCGCTCGGGAATGCCTTTGGCTCGGGCGGTGCGGATGTAATCCTGCGAAAGGGCTTCGAGCATGCTGTTCTTGGTGAGCTGGGTGAGTGTTGCAAGTGGACGTATGCCTAGCGTAAGGGCAGGAAGGATAAGATTCTTAAGGTCTAGATATTCACCGGTGCCATAGTCATCGACGGTATAGAGGTTGCCAAACATATTGAGGTGGGTCCAGTCAGCCAACACGTAGGCAAAGAACCAGGCGATGAGTATAGCGGCAAAGAAGGAGGGCAAAGACATGCCAAGGGTGGATAGCACCAGGGTGAGGCGGTCGACCCAACTGTCCTTGTAGATAGCAGAAAGAACCCCTAACAGGATGCCCAAAATGAGGGCAAAAGACAAGGCTACGACCGCCAGTAATGCCGTCTGGGGGAAGGCGGTAGCGATAATATCGGAAACCTTGCGCTGCGACTGATAGCTGCGGCGCAGATAAGGCGACTTGAGTACAACCGATGTGCTGCCTAACTTCAGCAATGTGGTGTAGGGAGCGTATTTGTCGGGATTGAGGTAGAAGAAGTTGTCGGGGTCGGCATTGTTGTGTAGTGAGATGGGTAGTAAGTCGTTGAGATAGTTGAGGTATTGTGTCCCCACGGGCTTGTCGCGACCGAGGTCACGATTGATAATCTCAATGCTTTCGGCATCGGCACGCTGGCCGAGCATCATGCGGGCAGGGTCGCCCGGGAGAATGTTGAAAAGAAAGAACACAAGCGTCACCACTCCCAGCAGAACTAGGAGGCCATAGAGGAGGCGTTTGATGGTGTACTTGAGCATATTAAACTAAAAACTAAAAAGTAAAAACTAAAAACTTGTCGCTGCTACGAAACATTTTAGACTAAAAGTAAGAACTATAAGGTGTGGCAGAAATTTTAGTTTTTACCTTTTACTTTCCTTGAGTCCTCTGACGACGCTTTTCTTTGCCACAAAGTCTTTGAGGTAGAACGGCTCGAAATAGGCAACATCCTCCACCTGCCCAGCCTGCAAACGTTGCATGGCAATGGGTAACATGCCTGCTGCGGAGATGCGGAAGTCGGTATCATAGCGGGCGTTGGGATGGATGCCAAGCAAGGCGCGGGTCTTTTCGGCACCATCACCGATGAACATCACCTCTCCCCTATTCAGATAGTCGTCGTAAATACCCGACTCGATAATGTCGGCGCTAGTGGGCTTGAGAATTGAAAATTGAGAATTGAGAATTGAGAATTTGGCTACCGCACCAAGATTATTCTCAATGCTCAATTCTTCATTCTCTATTCCCCAAATGGCGGTGTAGCACTCCATACGTCGGGCGTCAATCATGGGGCAGACCATACCGTGGTAATCGGGATGCTGGGTGTAGTATTGTGCCGCCATGCTTTGCAGGGTTGGCACCGACAGCAATGGAATGGAAAGAGCATAGCAGAAGCCTTTGGCAGAACTAACGCCGATGCGCAGGCCTGTGTAGCTTCCTGGACCAGAAGAGACACACACTGCATCGAGTTGTTTGGGTGTGATATGGCATTGCTCGAAAAGCTGCTCTACAAACAAAGGCAAACGCGACGAATGGGCATTGGGTTGGTCGGAATGCAATTCTGCCTGCACCTCGCCGTCGCGAGCAAGGGCAACCGAGCATACTGCTGTGGCAGTTTCAAGTAGAAGAATAGTCATATTATCTCATATCCACTACCTCATAGCCTTCGGGAGCAGTGTAGGCAAAGGCTGTGAGATGAACTTTCACAAGAGTATAGTTAGAAAAAGTGTATTCCCCACGCGAGGAGTCGTAGTTGTGTTGTTCCAACTTCTTTAGACGATTGTTGGAGGTGTCGATAAAAAGACGAATCTTATGATAGGGACGGCTCTTTTTAGGCTGGAGGTCGATGATGGCAGTGCCGTTCTCTTCGCGGATGAACTTGGCACGATAGTTCTTCTGATAGTTGGCGAGCATGGCGGCAGGGTTGGTCAAGTCGTCGTCGGATTCAGTCATATTGTTCACAACCACCTCTTTGGCGTTCTTATTCACTTGCCAAACCGTCTTGCCGTCACAATAAATATCTAAGTCACCGGCTTTAACGATATAGCATGGAGCCTTATAGGTGATAGTGGCTTTCTGACGGAAAGTCTCTTTCTTGTTGGCATCAAGGTTCACCACAGTGACATCAAATTTAAAAGAGCCTGTCGTCCATTTCACAGCTACGTTGTTCAGTATCTTGTTGGCGTTCTCGTCGACGGTGTTGCCACCAGCAGTATGCGTCAGCTGGGCAAAAGCCCCAAATGAAAAGAATAAGGAAATTAGAACAAGTGAAATTGCCTTTTTCATATCAAATTTAGTTTTTAGTTTCTACTTTTTAGTTTTCAGTGCAGGTCCACCCCAATGATGTGCATAAACTCCTCGCGGGTCTTGGGGTCGTTCATAAAGGCACCGGTGAAGTCGCTTGTGGTGGTGACACTGTTCTGCTTCTGCACACCGCGCATTGACATGCACATGTGCTGTGCCTCAATGACCACCGCCACGCCCAGCGGGTTGAGTGTTTTCTGTATGCAGTCTTTGATCTGCTTGGTGAGGCGTTCCTGTACTTGCAACCTGCGAGCAAAAGCATCTACCACACGTGGTATCTTACTCAAGCCCACAATAGTTCCGTTAGGAATATACGCCACATGCGCCTTGCCCACGAAGGGCACCATGTGATGCTCGCAGAGGGAGTAAAGTTCTATGTCCTTGACGACAACCATCTGCTTGTAGTCCTCGTGGAACATGGCAGAACGCAGTATCTCCTCGGGGTCGAGGTCGTATCCGTTGGTGAAAAAGAGCATGGCCTTGGCTATGCGTTCAGGGGATTTCAACAAGCCCTCACGCTCAGGGTCTTCACCCAACAGGCGCAGGATAGCCTTGTAGTGCTCAGCCAGCTCGGCAACACATTGCTGGTCGTATTGGTCTATTTTCTGGTATCCTAATTCCATAATCAAGAATTTGTACTAATTAACGCTAAAATATTGCTTAAAGTATGTGTGTTTATTGTTTTTTCACTAATCGCAGTATTCAGAGGCATAGCCAGCATCGATGCCGGCCAGGGAGATGAGGTAGGAATAAAGGGCATCAATTTTCATGCCGCCCAAGTTGGTGAAGTATGCCTTGAAGGTGTCGGCTGTACGGCGTTCGATGACCCACTGGGCACCGTCAGTCATTGGCCAGTCTCGGCGTCGAGGCTTGTTGTCGAAGTCAAGTGGGGCAAAGAGATTCATCAGTTTGCGGTATTCGTGCTTACTCAGTTCGCGATTGCCTTGGATAGGATTATATGTGGCGGACAGAGTATGTTCAACAATGGTATAGTCGATATAGTCGAGCTTGGTCCAATAGAGCTTAGTCTTCTTCCCGCTACGCTCCACACGGAAGCAAAGTGGCGGATGAAAAGAAGGGTAAAAGGCAAAGCGGAAGACGGTGTCGCCGGAGGCAACGGTACTGTCGTACAGCACAGGCTCGGACATTGCGGTAAGATATTGCGAGAATACTTCCACCCAGAAAAAGGAACTGCTTAAGGATACATTAATTGTATAATCCTCAGTCGAGTCAAGGTGTCCGTCGGCGGGCAGGTCTATGAAGTATGAATAGGGATAGTGGATTCCCGGCACGGTGTCAAAGGGCAGCTTGTTCAGGGGATTGTATGGCAGGTTGAGATACTCCTCCAGTTGTCGGATGGGCAGATACATATCGATGATTCTTTCATCATCGACAATT
>JAFWQP010000093.1 GCA_017509045.1 Bacteroidales bacterium | reverse complement strand
TTATCGACACAGAAGGCAAGATGGTCATTGAGCCAAAGTACGACTGGGTGTCAAGTTTCAATGAGGGCAAAGCGGCTGTGGTGTACAATGGGGACACATTGTATATGTGGAAGAACGGAGAATATTTAGACACTAATTACTATTTTAGTTTCTTATAAAATTATAAATGAGCACACCCTTAACCCTTAAACCCTTTTAATCATATCAACATATCAACAATACAAATGGACAGAAGAGAATTTATCAAAAAATCAGCAATGGCAACTGCCGCTGGGGTGGTGATGGCATCGCCTCTCGGCTCAGTCATGGCTCAGAAAACCAAGAATAATAACCCTAAGAAAATGAAAGTACTTCTTATCAACGGCAGTGCACGCCAGAACGGCAACACCAACCTCGCCCTCACCGAGGCCACCCGCCAACTAGAGAAAAACGGCATCGATACAGAACTGCTACAGATTGGCAAACAGGCGATGCATGGCTGCATAGCCTGCAACCATTGCGGTAATACTAATCGCTGCGTGTTTGACGACGATCTTTGCAACCGCGCCATAGACCTGATGGCGCAGTGCGACGGCCTGATAGTCGGCTCGCCCACCTATTACGGCCAGCCCAACGGCACGGTGCTCAGCCTCATACAGCGCATGAGCTACGCCGCCTCCAACGTAATGCAAAACAAGCCTGCTGCAGCAGTGGCAGTCTGTCGGCGTGGCGGTGCCTCAGCGGTGTATCAGACGCTGCTCATGCCTTTCGAGATGCAGAATATGCCCATCGTCACCTCGCAGTATTGGAACATCGTCTACGGACGCACAGAGGGTGAGGCTAAGCTCGATGCCGAAGGGTTGCAAACCATGCGCACTATGGCGGACAATATGGCATTCCTGCTGCAACGCATCCATGCCGACGGCACTCCGCAATATCCTAAGCGTGAACCCCATCAGGCTACATCGTTTATCAAATAAAGCCTACTCATGTCGCTACCGCGCATCATTGCCTCTACGCTTATTGCCACCACATGGGTTGTCGCCTTTATTCTCCTGTTGGGCGATAATATCGTCGGCAGGGTAGGGGCAGGGGTGTTTTTGGCATTCAAGGGGGCGACTCTTGCCTTAACCTTGATGGCAATGGTGCGCAATCGTAGGCTGGCCTGGCAGGTGTTTTGCGGACGTTATCGTTTCGCCCCACACTTCATACTTGGCGTTAGCCAAGCCATCACCCGCTTCACTTGGGAATTGCCACAATTCTCACTCAGCTATATGATTGCCCAAGTGCGGGTGCTCTGCAGCAATGTCGATAGGGTGGACACCCTCGAAGGTGTCACCTATGTGACTTGTTGTCATCGAAAAGAGCATGCCTACACCGGCATGTCGCTGGGCTGCTATGTGCAGATGTGGCTGCCTGTCGAAATAAAGACCGACTTTGAACACTACGCCCGCCACTATGCCGGCAAGATGCTCTTGCATGAATACGGCCACACGATTGATAGCCAGCTTTGGGGCTGGCTTTACCTGCCCATAGTCGGCATCCCCAGTCTTATGAGCCAATGGCTTGAACTGCTGGCTCCTCAATGGCATCGCCACGAAAATCTCTATGCTGAGCGTTGGGCCAACCGCCATGCCGCCAAACTGTTCGACAACAAGTAATATTAATCAGTGAACTGAAATTCAGTGACCTGTGATACGATATTTAGTGATTTGTGATTAGTATTTTTTTGTGACCCATGAACTGTGAACTGTGATACGAGCGCATTTTTTTGTGACGTATGATAAGACCCAATTCGTGTCACTGATCACTGTTCACTGTTCACTAATATCAATTTTCAATTTTCAAGAAGTTTGGTTGCAAAAATAACTTTTTTTGTATATTTCGCGCAAAAGTCGTATTTTTGTAAGTTCATTTATTTGATTAATTAATATTAATATTATACACAAACAATATGATTAGCAACAATTTCACACCAAGACACAACGGTGTCTCCAAGGCTGCTGACGAAGAGAAAATGCTGAAAGAAATCGGCGTTAGCTCCATGGACGAACTTATTGACAAGGCGGTTCCCGCCGCCATCCGCCTCAAAGAGCCGATGCCTATTGCCGACGGCATCAACGAGTACGAGTTTCTAAATCGCTGCCGTTCGCTCGCTAAGAAGAACAAGGCTTACAAGAGCTATATCGGCATGGGCTACTATGGCACCATCACACCCGCTGTCATCCAGCGCAATGTGTTTGAGAATGCAGGCTGGTACACCGCCTACACTCCCTATCAGACCGAGATCAGCCAGGGCCGTCTCGAGGCCTTGATGACCTATCAGACCATGGTGGCCGACATGACCCACATGCCTATGGCCAATGCCAGCCTGCTCGACGAGGCTACCGCTGGCGGCGAGTGCATGCTGATGTTCTACGCCAGCCGTAGCCGTCAGGCCCAGAAGGATGGGGTGAACAAGATTTTTGTGGACGAGGGCATCCTGCCTCAGACCCTCGACGTGATGCGCACCAACGCAGCACCCCGCAACATAGAGATTGTCACCGGAAAGGTGGACGACTTCTCGTTCGATGCCGCCCAGTTCTTTGCCGTAGTGGTGCAGAACCCCAACCAGTTTGGCGAGGTGCGCGACTACACCGAGTTTATCACCAAGTGCCACGAGAAGGGTATCTTCGTGGGTATGGCCACCGACCTGATGGCCCTGGCCATGGTGAAGACCCCTGGCGAGATGGGTGCCGACTGCGCCTTTGGTAGCAGCCAGCGTTTCGGCCTGCCGATGGGCTTCGGTGGTCCTCATGCCGGTTTCTTCGCCATCACTGAGACCTTCAAACGCGCCTTCCCCGGCCGTATCATCGGTTGGAGTGTCGACGTGAAGGGCAATCCCGCCCTGCGTATGGCATTGGGTATGCGCGAGCAGCACATCAAGCGCGACAAGGCTACCTCCAACATTTGCACCGCTTCTGCTCTGCAGGCCATTATGAGTGGTTTCTATGCCGCTTGGCACGGTCCTGAAGGCATCCGCCGCATTGCTGGCAACATCCACGCCATAGCCACCGTTCTAGAGAAAGAACTGATGAAGTATGGCTACAAACAGCACAACCGCTACTACTTCGACACCCTCGCTCTGCAGTGCCCTGTGAAGACCGACGTGGTGAAGAAGGTCGCCCTTGAGCATCATATCAACTTCCGCTATATCTGCGAGGAGTGCATCGGCATCAGCATCGACGAGACCACCTCGAAGGAGGATGTGAATGAGATTATCACCGTTCTCGCCACCGCCGCTGGCAAGACTCCCGAGCTGCTGCAGTGCAATGGTTGCTGCTGTTCCACCGCCTCGCTGCCCGGTGACTTGATGCGCCAAACTCCCTATCTGACCCACAGCGTGTTCTCGAAGTATCATAGCGAGACCGAGATGATGCGCTACATGAAGAAGCTGGAGGTGAAAGACCTCAGCCTCAATCGCGCCATGATTCCGCTGGGGAGCTGCACCATGAAG
>JAFWQP010000092.1 GCA_017509045.1 Bacteroidales bacterium | reverse complement strand
CTTAGAAAAAGGGCAAAATGTTACCAAGATGTTACCTATTTCATAAAACAGGTATTACTATATATTTAATTATCAGTTGGTAATAGTAAAAATGTTAACTTGTTACTTTGTTACCTACAGGATTATGTAACATAGGACATTGTGCTCTAACACCCATTTCCCGCTCAGATATTACTAGTGTTTTCTCTTTTGACAACCATCAAAAACCCCCATTTTGTGATGCTCTCTGAGCAGAACTAGACGAAATCAAAATTGATTTTTCTCAAAAGCGGCACCCTAATTTTTGTTCTTTTGGGTATAATTACAGCAGACGGTTGCTTCCACTCTGGGTTCGCTCTGGGTTCGCTCCTAAGAGTGGAGACAAAGAGTATTCAAAATGGGATGAAAAAGACCCGAATCATCACCTATCCGTTTGTCAGAAGAACTTTTTTAATCTTGAGCGAATAATTACATGCTGATATGTGCCAACCAATTATTTTTCGTAAATTTGCATTGTCAACTATTTGTACCTATCATTCATAAATTAATGAACATCAATACATAATCACAGACACATTGATATAACTATAAAAAAAATACCATACGCATCATTGGAGGATGTTGACAAATCTATCACTATGAAGATGTATTGATTAATCAACAACAATAAGACTCAAATTAAGGACATCAATAAAAAGGGAAAATAACAACTAAAGCGTTTAATAAGTTGCTTGTATTCATTGACACCGAAGTGGGAATGGAAAGCCGGCGTGTGGCCGACTATGGAGCAGTACGCGACGACGGTGCCACGATACACACTCGTTCTGAGCATGAGTTTAGCGACTTTATAGAGGGTTGCGACACCATCTGTGGACACAACATAATTGGTCACGACCTCAATTATCTCGCCGACCTGCACCTTGACAACCGCCACACCATAGTCGACACGCTATACCTCTCTCCCTTGCTTTTTCCCCGAAAGCCCTATCATCACTTGGTGAAGGACGACAAGCTGCAGGTGGATGAACTAAACAATCCCGTCAACGATGCGCTCAAAGCCCGCAGTCTCTTCCACGACGAAGTTGCCGCTTGGCAACAACTAAGTGCCGCACGACAGGCCATATACTACCATCTTTTGTCCAACACACGCCCGTTTCGTGGATTCTTTCAATACTTGTCTCGCTACCACTCCGACACCCAACTTTTCACCCATGGTGGCACCCCACCCAGTCTTACACAAATGTTGTTTTCCACAGGCGGCATTCTGCCTGAATACGAAGATAAAATCTGCCACCATGCCAATATATTGGCAGTAGCACGACAATACCCTATAGAACTAGCCTATAGTCTTGCAGTGATAGGTGCCGACGACATGTCGTCGCTCACCCCACCATGGGTAACACGCAACTATCCCAAGGTGGCCAATGTGATGAACTATCTCTGCAATACGCCATGCGGTGAACAATCGGAAACTGGAGCCTGTGCTTATTGCCGACGACGGCTTGATGCCCATCAAGGGCTTAAGGACTTCTTCGGATTCGACGAGTTCCGCACTTTCGACGGCATACCCATGCAGCAGCAGGCCGTTGAAGCAGCCATACGCGGAGAGTCGTTGCTCACCATTTTCCCCACTGGCGGAGGCAAGTCACTCACCTTCCAACTTCCCGCACTAATGGCAGGACGCAATATCCATGGACTTACCGTGGTCATCTCTCCCTTACAGTCGTTGATGAAAGACCAAGTCGACAACCTCGCCGAACGGGGTATCACCGACGCCGTTGCCATCAATGGGTTGCTCGACCCCATAGAGCGGGCATCTGCCGTGGCACAGGTTGCTGATGGCAGTGCCAATATTCTTTATATTGCCCCCGAGATGCTACGTTCTAAGACCATCGAACGCCTGCTGATGGGACGCAACATAGTCCGCTTTGTCATTGACGAAGCCCACTGTTTCTCCGCTTGGGGACACGATTTTCGCGTCGACTATCTCTACATCGGTGATTTCATCCGCCAACTGCAAGAACAAAAACAGCAACGCCAACCCATCGCGGTTTCTTGCTTTACCGCCACCGCCAAACAAAAGGTAATAACCGACATCTGCGACTATTTCCACAACAAACTAGGACTCACCCTCAAGGTTTTTGCCGCAAAAGCCGAGCGTAAAAATCTCCGCTACAGTGTCATCCATGCCGACACCAACGAAGACAAATACAACCAACTCCGCCATCTTATCCTCGGTCACCACTGCCCTACCATCGTCTATGTTTCCCGCACGCGTCGCACTACTGAGATTGCCGGCCATCTTTGTGCCGACGGTATACGCGCCCTTCCTTTCAACGGCAAGATGGAGGCTTCAGTGAAAGTGAAGAACCAAAATGCCTTCATGTCAGGCGAAGCGCAAGTGATTGTCGCTACCTCGGCATTCGGCATGGGTGTCGACAAGAAGGACGTAGGACTAGTTATCCACTTCGACATCAGCGACTCACTCGAAAACTATCTCCAAGAAGCCGGTCGCGCCGGTCGTGACCCCAAGATGCAGGCCGACTGCTATGTGCTCTACTCTGATAACGATCTTGACAAACACTTTATCCTACTCAATCAGTCGAAACTAAGCATTAGCGAAATTCAACAAGTGTGGCGAGCCGTCCGCGACCTCACAATCAAATTCGACAAGGTGAGTTGCTCTCCGCTAGAGATAGCGCGGCAGGCTGGTTGGAACGAAGAGGTATACGACATAGAAACCCGTGTCAAAGCTGCCATCTCCGCTTTGGAAGAGGCGGGCTATCTGCGACGTGGCAACAATGTACCTCACGTCTTCGCCACCGGCATCACCGTCGCCAACATGGACGAAGCACGCCGTCGCCTTACCATCTCACCACTCTTCGACGACACTTCTCGCGAAGAGGCCGTGCGCATTATCCGCTCGCTCATCAGCAAACGTGCCACCACCTCCAGCGACGAGGCAGAGAGCCGCATCGACTATTTGTCCGATATACTCGGCATGAGAAAAGAAACCGTCATCCGCAATGTCAACCTCATGCGGCAGGAAGGCATCCTTGCTGACAGCCGCGACATGATAGCCTGGATAGGTAAAGACTCCACGTTGCGAAAACTCGACGCAACCCTGCACCTCGAGCAGTTTATCCTCTCACACCTCAGTGAAAACACCTGCCAACTCAACTACAAGCAATTGAACCAAGAAGCCCAAGCAGCAGGACTTAAGCAATGCACCACACGCCACTTACGCACTCTGCTCTATTTCCTAGCTCTCAAAGACTATATCCGCAAAGAAGAACATACGGCCTCAGGCTACGTTTCACTACACCTACAAGCTCCACCCGACACCATCGGCGTCCGTCATCAAAGACGTGCCGCAATTTGTCGTTTCATCCTCTCTCAACTTACGGTCACCAACAAAAAGGACGAAGCCGTAAACTTTTCGTTAGTTGACCTTCTACAGAAGTATACCCAAAGCGAGCTGCACTTCGATACAGACAACCCGCCTTCCGTCGCCGACTTTGAGGAGGCTCTGCTTTTTCTCACCAAAACCAAGTTGCTAAAACTCGAAGGAGGTTTTCTTGTCGTATATAACACCATGCAGTTGCACCGCATAGCCGAACGTCGCACCCGCTACGGAAAAGAGCAATATCGTATGCTCGACGAATTCTACAAGCAGCGCATACAGCAAATACACATTGTGGGCGAATATGCCAATCTCATGGTGCGCGATTACGATGCAGCACTCCTATTCGTCAACGACTACTTCACACTTGATTATCGCAAGTTCATCAACAAATATTTCAAAGAAGATCGCTCCGAAGAAATCAAGCACAACATCACTCCTGCAAAATACAACAAACTCTTTGGCGGACTATCCAAGCAACAACTAAAGATTATCAACGACAGCCTGTCGCGCTACATCGTTGTCGCAGCAGGCCCTGGTAGTGGAAAGACCCGTCTGTTAGTACACAAACTAGCATCACTGCTGCTACTCGAAGACGTGAAACATGAGCAGTTACTGATGCTCACCTTCTCTCGTTCTGCTGCCACCGAGTTCAAAAAGCGCCTTATGGAGCTTGTTGGAAATGCCGCACACTTTGTCGACATCAAGACATTCCACTCTTTCAGTTTCGACATCTTAGGGCAGCTGGCCGACCAAGAAGAGTTTGGTAATATAGTGCTACGGGCTGCTGAAATGATTGAAAGTGGTGAAATGGAAGAATCTAAGATTGCCAAAACCGTGCTGGTCATCGACGAGGCACAAGACATGGGTGCCAACGAATACCGACTACTCCAAGCCCTCATGCATCGCAATGAAGAGATGCGCGTCATAGCCGTGGGCGACGACGACCAAAACATCTACCATTTTCGAGGCTCCGATTCAGCACACCTGCGCGCCCTTGTCGACAATCATGGTGCCACACTCTACGAGATGACCGCCAACTATCGCAGCGACATCTCTATCACCCAGCTAGCAAACCAATTTGCCACCCTACTGCCCAACCGCATGAAGCAGACACCCATCCAGTCGGTCGCTAATACCAAAGGCAATGTCGCTCTACATCGCTACTCCCCCACCTCTATCATTCCTCAAGCCATCGCCACACTACAGCCACAAGGCACCACCGCTGTCCTCACCCTCACCAACGAACAGGCACTGCTCGCTGCCCACCAACTCAGCACCCGTGGACTTCACCCTCGGCTCATCCAATCCATGCGCGGGTTCTCATTCTCCAACCTTCTTATCGTGCGTCACTTTCTTCTAAGTCTATCAGCCGACACAGGTAGCACTATACCTAAAACATTGTGGAACCAAGCCAAACAACATACTCTCAACACCTTTCGCGACAGCAGTTGTATCGACATCCTACAGCACTTCTGTGCCGACTTCGAAGCCACACATCGCACCATCTACCGCAGCGACCTCACGGAATACATTGCCGAATCCAACATCGAGGACTTTATCGCCACCGACGACACCACCGTATTCGTTTCTACCATCCACAAAGCCAAAGGTCGCGAATTCGACACCGTCCACCTACTTCTTACCGATTTTTCCAACATTGACCCCGACCGCCTGCGCACACTCTACGTAGGCATCACCCGAGCCAAACACAACCTCGTTATTCACGCTGACAGCACCATCTTCGACCCCTTTGCCTCTCCCACTACCCATTCCCCTATCGATAGCTACTATCCTCGCATCTCCATTCCTCTCTCCCACAAAGATGTCTATCTCGACTATTTTAAAGACAAGCAAGACCTCATCCTACCCATTCGCGACGGCTCACCCCTACGCTACTCCAACGGCTACTTCGTCACCCCGCAAGGAGCATACGTAACCACCCTTTCCAATGCCATGCGAGACCGCATTGCCCAACTCCAAGCAAAGGGCTACCATGCCACCGAAGCCGAAGCCACCTTCCTCGTCGTATGGAAACCTCAGGATGACCCACAAGAATACATCATCATCCTGCCCACCATCCATCTCGACAAATCCTAGGTATACCCGCTATTCTTCTATTACACAACATCCGCCCCCTTCATAAAAATGTACAAAGTGCGGCAGATAATTATCAATTATTTTGCAGAACTCAAAATAGGGGTCTGTCTCTTTTTTTTCATCGTTGGCGAATATTTTGGGGGTGTTGGACGTTTATTGAGCAAATGACAGAACGCGAATACTCACATATTGCCCAACTATGCCGAGAGGATTTGTACCGCTACGCCGTGCGTTACACAGGTGACGGCGACAGCGCGTGGGATGTGGTGCAGGACGCACTGGTTGAGCTGTGGACACACCGTGAGGAGGTGGAGTGCGACAAGGCGAAAGGCTTTATGATTCGCGTGATGTACCGCAAACTGGTGGACATCCACCGCCGCAAAGTGCGTTTCCGTGAGCGAATGCCCGAACTGGTAGGCGAGCAGTGGTACAGCCAGCACGACAACTTTGAGCTGCACGACGCCATGCAGCAAGCTCTCGCTCAACTGCCCGACCAGCATCGCGCCATATTGCTGATGAAAGATATAGAGGGCTACAAATACCAAGAGATAGCCCAACTGACGGGACTTGAAGAGTCGCAGGTGACAGGCATCCTATACCGTGCCCGCATCAATCTGAAGAAAGCATACATTAAGTTGAACACAATAAAACAATCTGCGATATGATAACACTTGACAATTACGAAAGCTATCTATTCCTTTACCAAGAGGGTGAGCTGGACAGCGCAACACGCACCGAGGTGGAACGTTTCCTTCTGCAGCACCCCGACATCCGCGAGGAGATGGAACAATACTATGACCCCACGTTTGTCGTCACTGCCGAGCCCCCCGTCCGCAAAAACCGGCGTGTCATCCCGCTGTGGCGATGGGCTGCCGCCGCATGCGTGGTGCTGGCATTAGGATATGGGGCTTATCTAGTACTGCCAAGCAGTACTGATTATGGAACTCAGGTGGCAGAAAAACAACCCACCGAAGTTGTTAACTCAATAAGACCACAACCTGTTGCACCTATACCTGACGACACGCCTAGACAACGCCACTATGCCCTTGCCCATGTGGCAATCATACCTGTTTCAGCGGATTCGGCAGTCCCAACCAATACAGTGATGGAACTAGAACCGCCTATCGAGGCTCCTGTAAATGACCCCATATCAGAAATAAAAGAAGCACCGCAACCTGCTCCTGAATATATCCTCACCAACCGACTTGCTTTAGAACCCATCCTTGTTGACAATCTGGCTGTGGAGGTGCCAAACAGCTCCCCATTCCCATCCACGCAGACCAATCTGGCTGGAATGCTGATGGCTCTTTCAGACAGAAAGAAACAAGAACTCTTTGACTTCTTACATCGTGAACAACACCCCCAACATAAGACAATTCAATTAGCACAAGAGATATATTAACCATAAAAACTAACCATGATGAAAAAAACCGCCATATTCGCCGTTCTCGCGTTCTTCTTCTTCACAAGCAACGCGCAAGTAAACACCTATCGCCAAAACATCAACCAGGAAATCCGAAAACTGGTAGTGTCAGGCAACTGCTTCGTCCATCTGCAACGAGACACCTGCAACTGGGTGTCATACCAAAGCACATCGTTGCCCGAATCACCACAGATGGTAATAATTGAAGGCAACGTACTCACCACCACCGAAGCCGCCAACGGAAAGATACTGTATGTAGGCACCTCCGCTGTCAAGGGGTCGCCATTTGACATCGCCGTAGAAGACGACGCCGTAGTGCTCTTCAATGGGAAATACTTCACTAAGAGTGGAGTGTTATCGCAGGATGCCAATGTAATAAAGTCCTCTTCCCAAACCCCCAGCTGGATGGGACTGAAAAAATACACCCTCAACCAACGTCTTCACTGGGACTTCTTCTTTGGCGCCTGCACATGGGCAGTACCAGGAGCAACCTTTGGAAGCGAACTCTACCCCCCTAAATTTACTAAAAATACCGGCATAATGGGACACACTGGCTTTCAGGCAGGCTATTCTATTTATATGGACAACCATATCGCTGCGGGCATAGGAGTAGGATACACGATGTACAACAACGAATTCAAGCAGCCGCTTGTTGACTATTCCACCCATGATAATTCTCTTTTTTACGGCACCTCCGATTTGCCAGGAGTATGGACTACTACTACCACATCCATGTCGCTTGGCGTACCCATGCACTTCATTTTCTATCCCGATGAATCGAAGCATTCGATCAACATGAGGTTGGAACTGATTCCGCAAATATCTATCATACAAGTCATCAACCAAAACTACACTTACGAACAGGACGGTGTCTCGACCAATGCCAACTACACAAGAGACCTCCCCTTTAGCCTGTTCAACCTCACCACACGCCTCAGCCTCAACTATGGGATACTAGGTGCTTACGCCGAAATAGGCCTTGTGCCACTTAGCCGCAATCTTGGCTTCATGGGCAACAACATTTCACCCCACAATTTTGCCTTAGGAGTGAGAGCAAACCTTTTTGATATGATTAAGAAGTAAGAACTATTTTAAACTAAAAAGTAAAAACTAAAATTTGGATGGCTGCGGCTGCCAACTTTCAATTTTCAACTTTCAATTTTCAATTTTCTTAGTTCTTTAAACAGTTCCCACATCACGATAGCTGCGGCACAACTCACATTCAGCGAATGCTTGGTGCCCTGCTGGGGTATCTCGATGCTACCGTCGCATAGGGGCAGCAACTCTTCCTGCACTCCCTCCACCTCATTGCCGAAGACTATGGCAATTTTTGAGTTGAAAGTTGAATGTTGAAAGTTGAAAGTTGAAAGATTGTCGAGCTTGATGCTGTCATCTACCTGCTCTATGGCATAGACTTTATAGCCTTGTGCCTTCAGTTCGCGGATACAATCGGCGGTCTCCTCATAATAAGTCCAGTCCACGCTATCCTCGGCACCAAGGGCGGTCTTGTGTATATCGCGATGTGGCGGAGTAGAACAGATACCACACAGACAGATACGTTCCACACGAAAGGCATCGCCCGTGCGAAACACCGAGCCGATATTGTTCTGGCTGCGCACATTGTCGAGCACCACCGTCAACGGTAGTTTCTCCGCCTCCTTGAACTCCTGCACCGAAATGCGGTGCAACTCTTCCATAGATAGTTTGCGCCCCATCTTCTTAAAAGCTGAATGTTGAAAGTTGGCTGCCGCACAACTTCTTAGTTCTTAGTTCATACTTCTTACTTCAAAAGCATCATCCTACACTGCCTTCAAGCGAAATGCTCAGCAGTTTCTGTGCCTCAACGGCAAACTCCATCGGCAGTTTTTTCAGCACATCTTTGGCGTAGCCGTTCACAATCAGGCCCACTGCGCTCTCAGGCGTGATGCCGCGCTGCTGGCAATAGAACAATTGGTCTTCGGAAATCTTCGACGTTGTTGCCTCATGTTCCAATATGGCGGTGCTGTTGTTCGCCTTGATATAAGGCCACGTGTGCGCCCCACAGGTGGCGCCAAGCAACAGAGAGTCGCACTGAGAGAAATTGCGGGCATTTTCGGCACTCTTGTTTATCTGCACCAAGCCGCGATAGCTGTTGTGGCTATGACCCGCGCTGATGCCCTTCGACATAATGGTGCTGTGGGTGTTCTTGCCAATGTGAATCATCTTAGTGCCTGTGTCGGCCTGCTGATAGTTGTTGGTCACAGCCACGCTGTAGAACTCAGCCGTGCTGTCGTCGCCCTGCAGTATACAGCTAGGGTACTTCCAAGTCACCGCGCTACCCGTCTCCACCTGGGTCCAAGAAATCTTGCTGTGCGACCCTTTGCAGATGCCGCGCTTGGTGACGAAATTATATATACCGCCCTTGCCGTCCTTGTCGCCAGGGTACCAGTTTTGCACTGTACTATATTTCACCTCGGCATCCTTCAGTGCCACAATCTCCACTATGGCGGCATGCAGCTGGTTTTCGTCGCGCTGCGGAGCAGTGCAACCCTCCATATAGCTCACGTAGGCCTCCTCGTCGGCCACAATCAGCGTACGTTCAAATTGGCCTGTGCCTCGGGCATTGATGCGGAAATAGCTCGAGAGCTCCACGGGGCAGCGCACCCCTTTGGGAATATAGCAGAACGACCCATCGCTAAACACAGCCGAATTCAGCGCGGCAAAGAAGTTGTCGCCTATCGGCACCACCGACCCAAGGTATTGCTTCACAAGGTCGGGGTACTTTTGCACTGCCTCACTAATGGGGCAGAACAGAATACCCTTTTCCTCCAGCATCTTCTGCGAGGTAGTCTTCACCGACACCGAGTCCATAATAGCATCGTATGCCACGCCAGCCAGCTGTTTCTGTTCACGCAGAGGGATGCCCAACTTATCAAACGTAGCCAACAACTCGGGGTCAACCTCGTCAAGGCTCTTCTTCAGCTCCTTCTGCTTTGGTGCGGCGTAATAGATGATATCCTGATAGTCCACCTTGTCATACTGCAGGTGCGCCCAATCGGGCTCCTTCATCGTCTGCCATTTACGGAAAGCCTTCAAACGAAACTCCAGCAACCAGTCGGGCTCGTTCTTTTTCTTCGAGATAAGACGCACCACATCCTCGTTAAGGCCTTTTCCGATGGTGTCCGTGTCGATATCGGTCACAAAACCCCATTTATACTCTTCGTTTGTAACCTCTTGAATTATACTATTGTTATCTTCAGCCATAATAAAGTCTGTTCAATTAAATGAATCTGCAAAGATACTCAAAATAAATTGAAAACTGAAAATTATTTGAATGTGTAAATTCGCCAATGTGTAAATTCATTAGTCTAAAAGATTAACACATTAACACATTCCCACATTAACACATTCAAAAAAGTTCTCAATTTGAAAAGAGTGTCGTGGCGTTTTCTGACACCGAATCACCCACTATTGCTGAATTCTCTGCACCTGTCGAATCTGCCACAAAAGCCATGTTCACATGTTTAAAACCAAACGACGAGAAGATGGCGGCCAGCTGTCGCTTACCGTTATCCTCGGCTGTGGCCAGCAGGTTCTCCTCCATCACCAGCTCCAGCAGTTTGGCTCGCGCCGCATTCTTGGTGATAGTGACCCTCTCGTGCGACCAAGTGCCTTTCTCGTTAAAGGTGCGAATGTCTGATGGGTTGGTGATAATGTCGAGCACCCGCGCTTGAGGTAGCGTAAGATTGATAGTGGAGTCGTTCACCACCTGTGTCTCCATCTTAGAGAGGTCATAGCCCATTCGAACCTTTCCCCGCACTATCAAGACGATACTCTTCTTGTTCAAAAACTGTTTCTCCTCGTCTTGAATCATCACCTCACCGATATAGTTGGCCGTGCAAAACTCCGATATCCGTTTCATCTCGGTAATGGTCTGCACCAATGTTTCGTAGCGGTTCTTCCCCACCTGATTCCTATAGATTATAAACAGCACCACCAACACCGCCACAAGTGCCAGCGCAACATACAGTACCGTACGTTTCCGCTTTATCAGAAACTCCACCAATGCCTTCCACACATCGCCGAAGCCCCGATGTTTCTTTTCCTCGGGTGCATCCTCCGTAGCATCCGCTGGCTCCTGTTCTTGCTGTTCCTGCTGTTCTTCCGTGGCCTCAGCCTCTGGCACCAACTCTTTCACTTCAACCTCGGGCATATCTTCTGGTTGGCCTATATTCTGAATCTCTTCCATCATACCTCCTCTTTTTTCTGTTCTTTATTACCTACGGCAACTCGCCGCTGACTCTCTTGCTTAAAAGCAATCTTCACATTCGTAAAACCGTTCTCGCGCAACAGCATCTCCATAAACAAGGCCGCATTCTGCCGCGCATCCTTCAATATCATATCCTTCAACTCCTTGTCGCCCTTCAATTCCAACTCGCCTTTCCTCTCTATGGCGTTACGTTCCTCGTTGGTATACTCTGTTCGTAGAAAAGACACCTGATTGTAAATCATCTTCACGTCGTCGGGACAGATATTGTAGCTCAACACCTCCGGCTGAGGCAGCACCAACGAGATGCTCTTGGTCTTGTGTTTCTTATCAACACTGATACGTACCGACTCAGCGTCGAACTTATCCATATCGATACCGGCTTTGATCACCGCCTTGAACGAGAACAGAATCTTCCTATTTCCGAATATCTGCCACGTTTCATCGCTATTGCTCACCACTTTCTGCACCGTGTACTGCACTGTGCCTAATTCTGATACCTGCCTGATTCTTTGCTGCCACGCGCTCTCTTTCTCCTGCCTATTACATGAAGACAAAAGAAGCGCAGCAACCAATATCATTGGCCATATTGCTTTTTTCATACTCATTTCAGTTATCATTAATAATTCATAAATTATCACAACTAACTTATTTTCAAGAATTCATATACATGTCTAACCGCAAAGACGAACTCCTGTCTAAATTGCAAATATACACAAAAAAAATGAATAATTGACATATAATGGGTTCTATAAATTCCACGTATGAACAATAAGAGCTTTATTACATACTTTTCTGAGATTTTGGCCTGCTTTTGGCATCTTGCTGACTATCATTCAGTCATGATGCACCATATCACTCCTTCATGAAAGCCAACAATCTGCTCAAAACCACTCTCGAAATCTCTTGAAAGCAATTTATAGAACCCACCTTAACTTTGGCTCGGCAGAAAAAGCGAGCTTTCTCTGCTCTCGCTTTGTGCATCTTTAGATTAGTATAATTCGTGTTCCTGAGCGATAAATAGAAGTCACCTTTAGCCAATTGCAACCCCCTGTGGTTAATCGTTACCTATAAGCAAATATGTCAAAGACCTCTTGTTTGTGCCTCGTCTCTGCTGCCGCATTGCCTTGTG
>JAFWQP010000004.1 GCA_017509045.1 Bacteroidales bacterium | reverse complement strand
TCAATTCTCAATTCTCAATTCTCAATTCTCAAATTCCATTCCGCCTGCTGCAATCCGACGACTACCCAGCCATTGTCGACTGGTGTTTCAACGTCACCTCGCCGGGAAAGATATGCCTCCTATCCCCTGCCGCTGCCAGCTACGACAGTTTTAAGAACTTCGAGCAGCGGGGCGATACATTCAAACAACTAGTACGCCAACACTCATGACACTGACCGACATACGACACGACCTTCACGCCCACCCCGGCATCTCTGGCGACGAGCACTTCGCCCACGACCTCATTGTGCGACAGCTTGCGCTCTACCACCCCGACAAGGTATATACCCATGTTGGCGGATTCGGAGTCATAGCCGTTTGGGGCAGCCAACTTTCGCACCCCACCATAGCCATCCGAGGCGACATAGACGCCCTACCCATCGGACACCGCTGCGGACACGACGGCCACACCACCATACTGCTCCAATTGGCCGAATACATCGCCCAGCGGGGCATCCCCACAGGACGCAACATACTGCTCATCTTCCAACCCGAAGAAGAAACAGGTCTCGGTGCACAGAAAATCATCGACTCTCAGTTGTTGCAGCAATACAACATACGCGCCATCTACGGCCTGCACAACCTGCCTGGTTTCCCGTTGGGCACCGTGGTACTCAACCGCCACACCTTCGCTGCCGCCTCCACAGGCATCATATTCCGCCTCATAGGCCGCGAAACGCACGCCTCCACCCCCGAAAAAGGCATCAACCCCGGACTGGCGGTAGCCGAAATCATACAGCAAGTCGGCAGAATGAACAGCCAGCCCAATGCCACCGACCATACCTTCCGCCAAGCCACCCTCATCTGCGTCCGCCTTGGCGAAGAGGCTTTCGGCACCTCGGCAGGCAGCGCCGAAGTCATGTTCACCCTTCGCGCCTTTACCAACCACAGCATGGAGCATTTCCTCTCCGACACCATCATCACCGTTGGCAATATTGCGTCACGCCACCACCTGCAACTGCAACACACCTTGGTCGAGCCTTTCCGTGCCACCGAGAACAATTCGCTCTGCGTCGAGCATATCGAAGAGGTGTGCGGCACCCGCAGCCGCTATGTGCTCACCCCCTTCCGTTGGTCGGAAGACTTTGCCAACTACCTGCAGCACTACCCCGGAGCCATGTTCGGCATCGGTGCCGGCGAGACACACGCCGAGCTGCACCACCCCGACTACGACTTCCCCGACGCGCTCATCCCCATAGCAGCACAAGTATTCTACAATATAATAAATGACAATAAAATATAAAAACGTATAACACCATGAAGAAAGTACTACTATCATTAGCCCTGTTGGCACTTGTCCTTCCCGCCATAGGACAACAGATCAGCCAACCCGAATTCGAAGGCGAAAGCTGCACCAGCATTATGGTAGGTAAACGAGCCTCCAAGGATGGCAGTGTCATCACCTCGCACACCTGCGATGGTCGCTATCGTACATGGATGTACATAGAACCCGCTGCCGACCACGAGGCAGGCGAAGTGCATCTGGTCTACAAAGGCACTCTGCACACCACATTCCGCGGCGACACCACCGGTGTACGCCTTGCCGGTGCCATTCCTGAGGTGGCACACACCTATGCCTACCTCAACACCGCCTACCCCTGCCTCAACGAGCACCAGCTCGCCATCGGCGAGAGCACCTTTGGAGGTCCCGACACGCTGAAAAACCCTGCCGGCATGTTCCTCATCGAGGAACTTGAGCGCGTTGCCCTCCAACGCTGCACCACCGCACGCGATGCCATCCACCTCATTGCCGACCTCATCAAGGTCTACGGCTACGGCGACGCTGGCGAGTGCATCACCATTGCTGACCCCAACGAGGTGTGGCAGATGGAAATCCTTGGCGAAGGCAAAGGTAACATCGGAGGCGTATGGGCTGCCCAGCGCATCCCCGACGACCAAGTGGGCGTCAGCTGCAACATTCCCCGCATCGGTCGCCTGCAACGTGGCAACACCGAGTATTTCATGTGTTCCGACAATATCGAATCCGTCGCTCGCCGCTATGGTCTTTGGGACGGAAAGGGCGAGTTCATCTTCTGGAAAGCCTTCAACGCCAGCTATGCCAACGGCAAAAACTTCCGCGAGCGCGAATACTTCATCCTCAGCCACCTTGCCCCCTCGCTCGAACTCAACATGGACATGGCCGAGTTGCCCTTCTCTGTGCGCCCTGACAATGACGTGGATGTCCGTGAAGTGATGGAACTTTTCCGCAGCACCTACGAAGGTACAGACCTCGACATGTGCCAGAATGTCAAGATGCCCGTCAGCCGCAAGGACAAGAACGGGAAAACCTACGAGGACACCATCATCAGCCCTGTTGCCAACCCATGGCTCAGCTCCGCTATGCAGAAGACCCTCAACACCATCGCCCCAGGCACCATCCAGTTCCGCCGCACCGTCAGCGTGGCTTGGTGCTCCTACTCCTTCGTTGCCCAGTTGCGCGACTGGCTGCCCGACTGCGTAGGCGGTGTCTGCTGGATGTCGGTCGACAACCCCGGCCAGTCACCCCGTGTGCCCATATTCTGTGGCACCAGCGAACTGCCTCAGCCCTACAGCATCTGCGGACATAAGGAGTACAACCCTGATGCCGTCCTTTGGAAATACCGCAAGGCCAACAAGCTCGCCACCGTCGCATGGCAACGCACTAAAGCCTCCATGCAGAACGAACTAAAAAGCCTTGAGGACAAAGCTTTCGGTAGCCTAGAGGCACTCGAACGCGAAGTGACCCGCTACGACCGCATTGGCCGCACTGCCGACGTCCACGCCTCGCTCAACAACTTCACCCGCCAGCAGTACGAGAACACCTCCTTCGCTTGGAGCCAACTCGAAAACAAATACTGGGCTATGTTCGGCATGGGTTTTTAATCGAAATAAGATCTAAGAAATAAGAACTAAGAAGTATTGGCTACCACGCCATATACTTCTTAGTTTTTAATTTTCACACATTTTAGTTGTGGCCAACCTCGAAGACAAATACCACGAGATGACCGAAACACCAGTTCCCCAACTAGTGGTAAGGCTAGCCATCCCTTCGATGGTCAGCATGGTTGTCACCGCGTTATACAATGTCGTCGATGCTGCCTTCGTCGGACACCTCTCCACCGAAGCCACTGCCGGCATCGGCATTGCCTTTGCCTACATGGCATTCATACAGGCCATTGGATTCTTCTTCGGCCACGGCTCTGGCAACTACATTTCCCGTGCACTCGGTGCACGCCAGTTTTCCCAAGCGGGAAACATGGCAGCTGTAGGGTTCTTCTCTCCCATCATAGTCGGTGTCGCCTCAGCCATCATCGGGCTGACCTTCCTGCCTCAACTTGTGGTGCTACTCGGAGCCCCCACCAATGTAGTGCCATACGCCTGCAAATATCTCCGCTTTATCCTTCTGGCATCGCCATTTATGATGTCTGCCCTAACGCTGAACAACCAACTACGACTACAGGGCAACGCCCGTTTCGGCATGATAGGTATCGTCAGCAGCGCCATTCTCAACATAGCCCTCGACCCCCTCTTCATTTTCGCCCTCAACCTCGGTGTAACAGGAGCATCTCTTGCCACAGCCGTCAGCCAACTCTTTGCATGGTGCCTGCTGCTTAGAGGAACCATGCGCAGCGAATCCGTACACATACGCATTTCCAACTTCAAACCATCATGGAAAGCCTACGGCGAAATACTGGCTGGAGGACTGCCCTCGCTCTTCCGTCAGGTATTCAACTGCACCGCAGCAATCATGCTCAACCATGCTGCTGCCCACTACGCCCCTCTAGGACAAGAAGCCTCATCGGTAGCTGCCTTTGCCATCGTTTCGCGCACCACCATGTTCGCCTACTCACTGATACTAGGCTTCACGCAAGGATTCCAACCCGTGTGCGGATTCAACTACGGCGCCCACAAATACCGTCGCGTCCGCCAGTCCTATCTTTTCACCTTCTCCGTAACCACAGCACTGCTAACCCTCCTCTCCCTACTCGGTTATATCTTTGCGCTGCAAATTATTGCCATCTTCCGTAGCGAAGACCCCACACTTATCGACATCGGTACCCATGCCCTTCGCTGGCAGTGTGTCGTTTTCCCGCTCTGCACCCTCGCCACAACCACCAACATGCTCTTCCAAAACATACGGCTCACCTTCCCCGCTACACTCCTTGCCATTGGGCGACAGGGACTTTTCTTCATCCCCGCACTGCTCATACTACCACGTTTCTGCGGACTTCAAGGCGTAGAAATGAGCCAAGCTGTCGCCGACCTCTTCACATGCCTCCTCGCCCTCCCCTTCGCCATCTGGATTACCCGCAAACTAGCCAATCAAGAGCCCCTACCCTCTCAACGAAAACTAAAAGAAGAAAATTGAAAATGAACTGAAATCGTCAGCCCATCTTCAATTTTCACCTTTCTACAACCATTCTTCAGCGGCACACTAGATGTAGCCGCAGGCTGATGAGAAAGACTTACAACCTTCTGATGCCAGTACTTCCCGTAGAGCCTGTGGAGCCCACAGAACCATTGCTGCCCGTAGTACCCGTATTATTGCTGGCCACAGCAGGCTTCATAATTTGAATATAGGAAGGCGACTTAATTGTCTGACCTGCCACCGACACCGAAGGACGGATACGCAAACCTAGCTGCGACGAGGTGCCCTGGCTGTTGAAACTGCTGGCAAACGTCTTCAGCGACTCCAACCCATCCGACGAGAAAAGACGATACAAATCCGTGCTCACACCCAGCGGCACAGTGGTCGTAGTGCTAGCCCCGATATTGTAATTCTGGTTCGTCACCCCTGTGGCAAACTCAGCCTTCGCAATATCCAATGCCCAGTCCATCATCGTCAGCAAGGCGCTCCTAGTAGTAGGATTCTTCACATTGATATTCACATTCAATGCCAGCGGCACACTCTTTGTCGTGATGGCAGAAACCAATTTCACCACATCCGTAGCAGATATATTGCCACTGGTCACATTTTTCACATTCACACCTGCCACCGAAACGTTCGACACATCCTTCAGCGTATACTCGCAATTTGCCAAATTGGCGATGCTCGACAAGTTATTAGCCAAATTATCCAAAAAAGTGCACGACCCGCACAGCAGGCTACCTGCAACAATTACAGCAACTAATGTTCTTTTCATAAGACAAAGTATTAAAAGTTTAACTACTGCAAATTTACACAAAAATCCCAATACAAACACAATTTTTGAGATTATTTTTTCTTTATCTCCCCAAACAGGCACGCTTGTTTTCCTCAATCGACAAAGCATCAACCACACTGCATCGCACCTATCTCCCTGCTCCCCTACTTTGAAGCCTTATCAGCACTATAGATACTGAATATCAAAGTCATTACCGCTACCAACTGCCTCCCATCTCACTCAACAACGACGCCCTACTGACTACACTACTTATTCTATCGTTATACCTTAGTTATACCTTAGTTATTCTATATATAATAGAATAACTAAGGTATAACTAAAGTATAACTAAGGTATAACGATAGAATAAGTATAGAGAAAAGAGGGAGGGCATTATGTTGCTCGTGAATAATCGCGAACTTATTTGTTAAGGTTGATGGACAGACTTACACAGTAAAGAGGTGTGGAAACTTTTTTTTCAAAAAAATATACTAAACAGCGGGCGGCGGCGTTATTTTGGAAAAAAATAATGCCTATGAGGCGGATATGTACGCTTATGATAATTGCCACTATGGTAGTGGCGGCATGTACGGCACAGGACTGCCCACAATGCCAGTTGAAGAAGTTTTATAATCAGTATCTTGAGATGAGTTGCCCTCCGCAGGGCGAGTACCCTAACTATGAGGCGGTGCAGCAGTTGCTGAAGAAACACCTAACACCGGAACTATACAGCGCATGGGAAGCCAGCCATGAGGCGGAGAGCGACCATTGGATTGACTACGACATGTTTATCCAAGGGCAGGACTGTTGGCCGGGCATCCACATAAAGGATATGGCCCATTTTGAGGGGACACAATGGTACGCAATATGGGTTACCCAGGAGGGCAGCGAGGGCGACAACCGCCGTGTGTTTTTCCACCTTACAAAGGGAAAGGAGCAATGGCTTATCGACTGCATCGACGACGGCTACAACCGCCTTGGCGAAGCTCCGACGTCGGAGGATGAAGCATTAAAAAGCAACCCAGACTATCGAAGAAAATAACGTTAATAACAAAAAAATATCTCACCATGAAGAAAACTATCAAATTTGCTATTTTTGCCGCATTGCTTGCTATGACAGGCAGCCTGTCGGCACAGACTATGATTAATGGTGGTTTTAAGATCACCGTGCTGCAAACCGACAACCAAGACGCTAAGGCCTATGGCGGTTTTTACGCAGGAGCTACCCAGAACGTTGTCCTTTCGCGCCATGTAGGCGTGGCACCGGGAATCTATTTCTCACGCTTCACGGGCGACAACGAGAGTACCACTGCTGGTATTACCACCCACAACAAAATGACCGAAAGCGAGATTGCGGTTCCCGTGCCTATCAATGTGATGATGCACATTACCGACGTTTCGATGTTCTACATCTATGCGGGTCCTGAGTTTAATATCGGCCTTTCGTCCAAAGCCGAGGGTTGGTTGGGCGATAGCGAGAACCACTTGACCATCGACCTGTATGAGGAAGGTGTCCCCGGCGAGCTGGGTCGCTACAACATCAGCTGGATTGGCGGCATCGGGGCCAAATTCGACTTCCTGAATGTGAACTTGGGCGTTAGCGGCAACTTCTTCAACCGCCTCTATGATTCCGACATTAACCAGAAGGCCATCAACATATTACTTGGCATCGGACTGGCGTTCTAAGTCAAAAAACACCAGCCTTTATAATTATATAATTAAAAGAACACTATTCAAACTTTAAAACCTCAAAAAATGAAAAAAGTATCATTCATCATCGCGGCAGCTTTTGTGATGCTGCTTGCAGGCAACGCCCAAGCCCAGCTTGGCGTGAACATCGGCTATGCTCCACAAACTACTACTGTTGCTAGCGGAAGCAACAGCTCATCGAGCGACATGAACGGCTTCTTTGCCGGGGTAAACTACAACCACGTCCTTTCCGGCAATATCGGCGTTTCGTTTGGTGGCCAAATTCGTTATAACACTAAGACCACTTCCTCCACTATCCTCTCCGCCACTTCGACAACCAAGCAGACCCAACTGCTTGTGGATGTGCCCGTGCTGTTTAACTTCGCTATCCCCATGGGTAGCGACGCACGCATTGCCCTCTTTGTAGGCCCCGTGTTCAGCTATGCCCTCAAAGGCAACACCAATATCTCGGAGAATGTACTGAACACCAACACTAACGTGGACTGGTACGGCGAGAACTCTAACAACAACCAGTTCGACCTGATGGGTGCTGCCGGTGCTGCTCTCGAGTTCAAGACGTTCCGCCTCTTTGGCGGCTACCGTATGGGCTTCGCCGACCTCGACAAGCGCGAAAAGGTGAAGACCACCACTTCCGGCATCTTCGTCGGTGTGGGCTATATGCTCTAGGAAATTGAAAATTGAAATAAGCTTTCGCACATAGAGCCATACTAATTTTTAATTCTTAATTTTTAATCAAATAAGGAGACCCCGACTGAAGGGTCTCCCTTTTTTTGTAAATTATTTATTTGAGTATTACAACTTTTTTCGTATTTTTGTAGATTGTTTGAATCGAAGAAACATGTATAATCACTATATAATGAATATCTTATAATGATGGAAGAAAATCCGACCCTCAATTTTTTGGAAGAAATCATCGAACAGGGGCTCAAAGAGGGCACCTACAAGAGTATTCTGACGCGCTTCCCGCCAGAGCCTAACGGCTATCTGCACATAGGCCATGCTAAGTCGATTTGCCTCAATTTCGGCCTTGCCAAGAAGTATGGCGGCAAGACCAATCTGCGTTTCGACGACACCAACCCGGTGAAGGAGGATACAGAGTATGTGGACTCGATACAGCAGGACATCCGCTGGCTGGGGTTCGAATGGGCTGGCGTGCACTACGCGAGCGACTATTTCGACCAACTATACGAGTGGGCTGTTCTTCTCATCAAAAAAGGTCTTGCCTACGTGGACGACCAGACTCAGGAGGAGATTCGCCTGGGGCGCGGCACGGTGACCGAGCCGGGCAAGAACAGCCCCTACCGCGACCGCACGGTGGAGGAGAATCTGGACCTTTTTGAACGGATGAAGGCAGGCGAGTTTGAGGACGGCAGCCGTGTGCTGCGCGCCAAGATTGATATGGCGCACCCCAATATGCAGCTACGCGACCCCATCATGTACCGCATTCTGCACGCCGACCACCACCGCACGGGCACCAAGTGGTGCATCTACCCGATGTACGACTACGCCCACGGACAGAGCGACTCGATAGAGAATATCACCCACAGCATCTGCACGCTGGAGTTCGACATACACCGCCCGCTGTACGACTGGTTTATCCAACAACTGGGCATCTACCCCAGCCACCAGTATGAGTTTGCCCGCCTGAACATCAACTACACGGTGATGAGCAAGCGCAAGCTGCTGCAGCTGGTGAAAGAAGGCTATGTGAGCGGCTGGGACGACCCGCGTATGCCCACTATATGCGGCTTCCGCCGTCGTGGCTACACTCCCGAGAGCATCCGCAACTTCTGCGAGGACATCGGAGTGGCCAAGCGCGACAATATCATCGACTATGTGCGCCTGGAAAACAGCCTGCGCGACCATCTGAACAAAGTGGCCCCTCGACGCATGGCGGTGCTCGACCCCGTGAAACTGGTTATCGACAACTACCCTGAAGGGCAGACCGAGATGCTGACCGCCGTGAACAACCCCGAGAACGAGGCGGACGGCACCAGAGAGGTGCCTTTCAGCCGCGAACTGTATATCGAGCGTGAGGACTTCATGGAGGAGGCTCCTAAGAAGTATTTCCGCCTGACGCTGGGTCGCGAGGTGCGCCTGCGCTACGCCTATTTCGTCACCGCGCAGAGCGTGGAAAAGGACGCCGAGGGCAACATCACCTGCATCCATTGCACATACGACCCCTCCACCCGTGGCGGCGACGCGCCCGACGGCCGCAAGGTGAAGGGCACACTGCACTGGGTGAGCGCACAACACGCCATAGAGGCGGAAGTGCGCCTGTTTGACCGACTGTTTGCCACCGAGGCTCCCGACGAAGCCCCCGAGGGCAAGACCTTCCTCGACAACCTCAACCCCGACAGCCTGCGGGTGCTGCAGCACTGCAAGCTAGAACCCTCGCTGGCCGACTCCCACATGGTGGTGAACGAGAAAGGCATCGAGGAGCCTATGCGCTACCAGTTTGAGCGTATGGGCTATTTCTGCACCGACCGTGACAGCACACCCGAGCATCTGGTGTTCAACCGCAGCTGCTCGCTGAAAGATACTTGGGCAAAGATAAAATAATAAAACACTAGAAATCCTAGGAATACTTGCGATACTAGGAATACCAGAATCCAGAAAAGAAACACGAGATGAAGATATCCTACAAATGGCTGCGTGAGTATGTCGACACCGACCTCACCCCTAACGAATTGGACGACCTGCTGACTTTCAGCGGGCTTGAAATAGAAGATGTGGAAAAGGTGGAAAGCATCAAGGGCGGACTGGAACATGTGGTCATCGCCCAAGTGCTGACCTGCGAACCCCACCCCGACAGCGACCACCTGCACCTGACCACCGTGGACGTGGGCACCGGCACACCCCTCAATATCGTTTGCGGCGCTCCCAACGTGGCTGCAGGGCAAAAGGTGGTATGCGCCCAGATAGGCACCAAAATCTACACCTCCGAGACGGAGTTTTACGAGATTAAAAAGGGCAAGCTGCGCGGTGCGGTGAGCGAAGGCATGCTGTGTGCCGCCGACGAGCTGCAACTGGGGTCGGACCACGCCGGCATCATGGTGCTGCCCGACGACGCGCCTGTGGGCATGCCCGCCAAGGAGTATTTTCACTTGGAAGAAGACTACACGCTGGAGGTGGCCATCACCGCCAACCGCTCGGACGCCACCAGCCACATCGGCGTGGCACGCGACGTGGTAGCGGTGCTCAACACCCGCAACGGGGAGCAGAAAAAGATACTATGGCCCGAGGTCGCCGACCTCTCAGAGGCCAAGAACGGGGCAAATCCCATCCGCGTGACGGTGGAAGAGCCCGAACTGTGCCCACGCTATACAGGCATCACGCTGGAGAATGTGCATGTGCAGGATTCGCCCGACTGGTTGCAGAACAAGCTGCGCACTGTGGGCATCCGTCCCATCAACAATGTGGTGGACATCACCAACTTTGTGCTGATGGAGGTAGGACAGCCGATGCACGCCTTCGATGCCGACATGATCAAGGGCAACCACGTAGTGGTGCGCCGTCTGCCGCAAGACACACCCTTCGTCACCCTCGACGGCGTGGAGCGCAAACTAGACCAGCGCGACCTGATGATATGCAACGAAGAAGAGGGTATGTGCATTGCCGGCGTGTTTGGCGGCGAGAAGAGCGGTGTGACACACAACACCCAGCGCGTATTCCTCGAGAGTGCCTACTTCAACCCCATGACCATCCGCAAGACCTCCAAGCGTCATGGACTGAAAACCGATGCCTCGTTCCGCTACGAGCGCGGCTGCGACCCCAACATCACTGTATGGGCATTGCAACGTGCAGTGAAGCTGATGCAGGAACTGACCGGCGCCACCATCGCCTCCGAGATGGTGGATGTGTATCCCAACCCCATCCCTCGGGCGGAGGTGGACATCAACTACCGTCGCGTATTCAACCTCGTGGGACAAGAAATTCCCATCGATGCCATCCGCACGGCTCTCACCTCGCTCGACATAGAGATAGCCAGCGAGAACCCCGAAGGCATGTCGCTCCTCATCCCCACCTGCAAGGTGGATGTGACACGCGAATGCGATGTAGTGGAAGAAATCCTGCGCATCTATGGCTACAACAACATCCATGTCGACGAGCGCATATCCAGCAGCTTGGCATTCTCGAAAAAGCCCAACCCGAGGCAGTTGCAGAACATCGCCAGCGATATGCTCACCTACAACGGTTTCAATGAAATAATGAACAACTCGCTCACCAAGTCGGAATACTACGAGGGCAACCCCGATTTCCCCGCCGACCAATGTGTGCGGATTCTCAACCCGCTGAGCAAGGAGCTCAACGTCATGCGGCAGACCCTACTGTATAGCGGACTGGAGTGCATCGTGCGCAACCTCAACTACAAGATTCACGACCAAAAGCTCTACGAGTTTGGCAACACCTACGTCCGCACCGGCAACGACGGCGAGAAGGTGACCGACAAATATTGCGAAACACAGCACCTTGCCATCTTCATGACCGGCTCACTCGCGCCCGAAAGCTGGAAAACGCCCACTACACCGGTCGATTTCTACCACCTCAAGGCACACGTGATGAACATCCTGCACCGGATGCGCATCAACTTCGGTCGGATTGAGACCATCCCCACTACGCTGCACTACTACTCCGAAGGTATCGACCTAGTCTTCCGCGACAGCAAGAAACGCCTCTGCTCCATAGGCCGCATCAGCAAAGAGACACTCAAACTCATGGACTGCAAGCAGGAGGTTTTTGCAGCCGATATCAACTGGACCCTGCTCCTCAAGAGCTACCCCACCAAAGACGTTCAATACGCCGAAGTGCCCAAGTTCCCCGAAGTGCGACGCGACCTAGCCCTAGTGATGCAGAAAAAAGTTACCTTCGCCGAAATCGAGCAGGTGGCCTTCAACACCGAGAAGAAACTCCTCAAACGCATCAGCCTGTTCGACGTCTACGAGGGCAAAGGCATCACCGAAGGCATGAAATCCTATGCTGTCAGCTTCATCCTGCAGGACAAGGACAAGACCCTTACCGACAAGCAGATTGAAGCCGTCATGGCCAAACTACAGAAAAACCTCGAAACCCAACTGGGTGCTAAAATCCGTTCCTAATCTTGACCAAAGGTCTCATACAATATGATGTGCGCATACTGCTCGCCCTCCAGCAAGCCATCGGCGGAAGCAAAGAGTTCTTCCAGTGGCTTGTCGATGCCGGACACCCCGAGTTGGCGGCCTTCTCCAACTTCCTACAGGACGACGTGGAGGCCGAGCAGTGGCTCGTACAGCACAACTACCATTGGTTGGGCATTCTCAGCCATGCCATCGATGGCGACGAACTTTCACGTCAATGGGTGCGAAAAAACCTACACGAATCCAACCTCATGTTCGTTCTGGCCTGCCGCCGCGACGACAAAGCCATCTCATGGCTCAAATTTATGCACCTCGACATCCTCCTGCGCCTTGCCAACGAGGTTGCCGACCTGCGCTACAAACAAGAATTAGACACAAGTTTCCCTTACAAAATGCGTTTCTGACATGGACAAAAACTTCAGCAAAAACGACAAGCAATACAGCCGTCCCACCTCTGGTGGCAAACGTCCTCGGATTGGCAAGAAAAGTCCCGTGGTCCGCTCAAGCGACCCCATCGACAACAGCCGTCCTAAAACCAAATCGACAAAAAAGACCGACAACGAATACGAGCAATTCGCTCCCCAAGACCAACAAAAGCGTACCGCCCCCTCGCGTGGCAGCAACCGCCGTGGCGTGCACACCAAGGACAAAAAGAAAGCCCGTGCCGACCGTCCGAAGAAGCACCCCGTCCCCAAGGTAAAAACACCTCCCCCCACACCCAAAGCCTACGACGGCACTATCCGTCTCAACAAATACATCGCCAACGCCGGCATCTGCTCGCGCCGTGAGGCCGACAAACTCATTGCCGCCGGCAGCGTTAGCGTCAACGGCGTAGTCATTACCGAAATGGGCTTCCAAGTACACGAGGGCGACGTGGTCAACTACGGTGGCGAAACACTTCGCTCCGAACGCAAACGCTACTTCCTACTCAACAAACCCAAGGGATTCATCACCACTGTCGACGACCCACAGGAACGCCAAACCGTCATGATGCTCATCGACGGTGCCTGCAAAGAGCGCATCTATCCCGTAGGCCGCCTCGACCGCAACACCACAGGCCTCCTCCTCTTCACCAACGACGGCGACCTTGCCCGCCGCCTCACACACCCCTCCACTGGAGTATATAAAATCTACCAAGTCGAACTCGACCGTGCCGTAACCCGTGAAGACATGCGCCAGCTGCTCGAAGGCATCGAACTGGAAGACGGCCCCATCCACGTCGACAACATACAATACGCCCAAAACGGCGACGACAAGCGCATCGTAGGCGTCGAGCTCCACAGCGGCAAAAACCGCATCGTCCGCCGCATGTTCGAACACCTCGGCTACAACATCCACAAGCTCGACCGCGTCGTCTTTGCCGGTCTCACCAAGAAAGACCTCCCGCGCGGACGCTATCGCGAACTCACACCCCAAGAAGTCGGCTACCTCAAAATGATTTGAGCACACCCACAGCAATCCCATCCCTTCCCTAATCATGGCAAAGCTAATCCTCTTCCCCGTACCCATCGGAGCCACCGACCCCGACACCTCGCTGCCCCCCTACAACCGCGAACTGCTTAACGCTTGCCATATCTTCATCGTCGAGAACATCCGCACCGCTCGCCGCAACCTCAAACGCATGGGCTATACCTCCCCCATTGACAACGTCACTTTCCTCGAGCTCAACGAACACACCTCACCGCTCGACATCTCCCACTACCTCGACCCCATTGCCCAAGGCGAAGACATAGGCCTCATGTCCGAAGCCGGCATTCCCTGCGTTGCCGACCCGGGTAGCCTCATCACCTCCATGGCGCAGCGCAACGGCATCGACATACTCCCCCTCATCGGCCCCTGCAGCATCATGCTCGCGCTCATGGCCTCCGGCTTCAACGGACAAAACTTCGCCTTCAACGGCTATCCTCCCATCGACGAAAAAAGCCGCACCACGCTACTCCACACACTCGAGCAACGCATCTACCGCGACCACCAGACACAAATCTTCATCGAAGCACCCTACCGCAACGACAAACTACTACAATACCTGGCCGCCCACCTACAACCCACCACACGCATCTGCGTTGCCACCGACATCACCCTCCCAACACAATACATCCGCACCCGCCTAGCCCGCCAATGGCGCACCGACCCACCCCAACTCAACAAACGCCCCACCATCTTCCTTATCTATAAATAATCTATCGTATTTATCCCATCTATCGTATCTATTAATCATAAAATAACAACAACACAAAAAATCATTTCATCATGAAAAAATTCGACCCCGCAACCGCCATCCAGCGTCACGATGGCCGCGACGCCAACCGTGGCGTAAATCCCGCCATCTGCGATTCTGCCACCTTCACCTTCCCCGAGGCACACCTCATGACCGAAACCTTCCACGGTGAAACCGAAGGCTACTTCCTCTACAGCCGCCACTGGAACCCCTCCAACCTGGCACTCTGCCAGAACCTTGCCGCCATGGAAGGCACCGAAGCAGCCTGGGTCACTGGCTCCGGCCTCGCCGCCATCACCAGCGCTCTCATCCACGAAGTCAAGGCAGGCGACCACATCGTCAGCTCCATGACCACCTACGGTGGCACCTTCGCCTTCCTCGCCAACTACCTGCCCAAATTCGGCGTACAGACCACCTTCGTCAACATGCAGGACCTCAAGGCCGTTGAAAAAGCCCTCAACGAGCACCCCAACACCAAGGTCGTCTACACCGAAACAATGAACAACCCTCTGCTCCGCATCGCCAACGTGCCCGAGCTCAGCAAACTCGCCCACGCCCACGGCGCCAAGCTCATCGTCGACAACACCTTCACCCCCATGATCTTCAGCCCCTGCCAACTCGGAGCCGACGTCACCGTCTACTCTATGACCAAGTATGTCAACGGCACCAACGACTGCGTGGCCGGCGCCATCTGCGGCAGTGCTGAATACATCGGCAGCCTCATCGACGTCAACAACGGCACCTGCATGCTCCTCGGCCCAGTGCTCGACCCCATGCGCTCCGCCTCCATCAACAAAAACCTTCACACCCTCCACATCCGCATGAAGAAACACGGCGAAAACGCCATGTACCTCGCCAAGCGGTTCAAAGAAGTCGGCTTCAAATATAACTACCCCGGCCTGCCTGAGCACCCCGACTACGAGCTCTTCAACAGCATGTGCAACGAAGGCTACGGCTACGGCGGCATGATCTCCATCGACATGGGCACCGCCGACCGCGCCAGCCGCATCATGGAAATCATGCAGCGCAAAGGTGTCGGCTACCTCGCCGTCAGCCTCGGCTACTTCAAGACCCTCTTCTCCAACTCCGGCAAGAGCACCAGCTCCGAAGTACCCGAAGACATCCAGAAAGAAATGGGCATGTCCGAAGGCCTCATCCGCTTCTCCATGGGTCTCGACAACGACATCGAAGCCACCTTCCAGCTCATCAAAGAGTCCGTCGAAGAAAGCAACCGATAGACTCACTCCATTTTCTCAACCAACAATGGGGGTGCCTTTCGAGGCACCCCCATTTATTATCTGTCACCCACTAAACAAACAACAAGCAAACTCGGCAGTCAACTTCTTGAAGTAAGAAGTAAGAACTATGAACTAAGAAGTTGGGCGGCAGACAACCTTTGAAGTAAGAAGTATGAACTAAGAACTAAGAAGTTGGGCGGCAGCCAAATTCTCAATTCTCAATTCTCAATTCTCAACTACCAGTTTCTGGGTGCTGGTGCCCTTTGCGGTGGTGAGGGTCACGAAGTAGGTGCCCGACGGGTAGTCCGCCACGCGGAAGGTGTATGCCTGCGTCTGCCTCGGCAGCTCCCTGCGCAGCACCTCGCGCCCTGCGGCGTCCACCACCCTCAGCACCCCGCCGTCGAACTCCTCGCCCGCCGTCAGGCAGCGCACCTCCTCCGTCGCCGGGTTGGGCACCAGCCGGAACTGCCCGCCAGCCATCGCCGCACCGCCTATGCCCTGCTGCTGTCCGCCCGTGTCCGCCACCGCCTCGAATACGGCCGTGAACATTGTGTCACGCTCCACCCTCACACGTCGCGGGTTGGCGGTG
>JAFWQP010000091.1 GCA_017509045.1 Bacteroidales bacterium | reverse complement strand
TGCCGACATCGTAGAAGAGATGAAACGCCAGATGCTCTCGCTGGCGGAAGAACTGCGTTTCGAAGAAGCGGAAATAATGAAACGCCGCATCCGACGATTAGAAGAATACCAAAGCCGCTCCACCGTGGTCAACACCTCGGTGAAGGACGTGGATGTCTTTGGCATCGTATCGGACGAAAAGTATGCCTACGTGAACATGATGCGCATCAAGAACGGCAGCATCATCTACAGCTTCTCACACGAGATACGCAAACAGCTTGACGAAACCGACGAGGAATTGCTTTCCACCGTCATCCCAACCCTGCACGAACGCACCGAGAGCACCGCACGCGAGGCAGTGCTGCCCTTCCATGTGGCAGACTTACCCGAGGAATATCTCAAGCAGACCGTCCCCACCCGTGGCGACCGCCTGCAGCTGCTCGAACTTTCGCTGCGCAATGTCAAGGCATACCAAATACAGTGTCGTCACCAACGCGCCTTAGTCAATCCCGACGAGGGCGAGTTGCACCGCAAGCACCAGCACTTGCTCGAACGCATACAGAAGGCATTGAACCTACCCATGCTGCCCGTCAATATCGAGTGCTTCGACAACTCCAACATACAGGGAGCCTATCCCGTGGCAGCCATGGTGCGCTTCACCAACGGCAAGCCCAACCGCAAGGAATATCGCAAATTCAACATCAAGACTGTCGAAGGCCCCGACGACTACGCCTCTATGGCGGAGGTTATTTTTAGGCGATATAAACGCCTCTCCGACGAAGGGCAACCCCTGCCCCAACTGCTTGTTGTCGACGGAGGAGCGGGACAGATGGAAGTGGCACGACAGGTCATCCAAGACCAGCTGCAACTCGAAATCCCCATCGCAGGCCTTGCCAAAGACGACCGCCACCACACCTCCGAGCTCCTCTACGGCTTCCCGCCCAAGGTGGTAGGCCTCAAGCCCACCGACCCCCTCTTCCACCTCTTGGAACAGATACAGAACGAGGTGCACCGCTTTGCCATCACCTTCCACAAGGACAAACGCAGTAAAGGCACCTTCCGCACCCAGCTCACCGACATACCCGGCATCGGCGACAAGACCGCCCGCGACCTATTACTGAAATTCGGCAGCGTCAAAGAAATCAAACTCCAGACCGAAGCCGACCTAGCCAAAGTAGTCGGCCCCGCCAAAGCCAAAGCCATCCTCGCCTTCTTCGCCACGCAACAATAAAAGTTGCGGGCAGCGGAGACTGCCCGCAACAAGGTTTAACGTTTTAACCCAAATCGGTCATTAGGGTTTATGCCAGATTAGTATTTGTTTCGAGCAGATTGGCCACATCGCTGGCGAAGGCGTAGCGAGCTACGGCGAGACAGGGATGAGGACAAGATGCCGAAAGAAATGCTAATATGGCATAAAGAGACCTAAAAATGAGAAAGGATATAAAAGTCGGCCTAATGACCGATTTGGGTTTAATAAATTAATTATCCTGAACGGGGCGTACAGAGAACCCGTAGTAGCGACCGTGGAAGTTGCTCGACGCGCTAAGACCGTTGCTGTTGAAGTTCATGTAGTACGCGAGGTTCTCAAAGTTGGGCGTGGACGACCAATAGTAGCCGAGGTTGCCCACATTGCTGACATTCGTGCCGCTGCGGTGGCCCGCCGCAGGCAGGAAGACTGCTCCGGCTGCCTCCATCTGCGCCCACTGTGCGAGAGTGTAGCTGTTGTGTGTCCAGTCAGGATAGTTGTCTCCACTGGGAGAGCAGAATCCTGAAGTGAACGAACACTCCGAAGGCAGTGTCCAACTGTCGGGAAGTATAATCAGCCCGCCCACACCGTTAATGTTGCCAATACCTCGTTTGGATGAGGCATCGGTGCGGGTATTTAGCAGGTAATCCCATTCGGCATGGGTGAGAGTGCGCCATCGGTTGGCGGTATTTCCTCCGTTGCTGATGGCGTTGCTACCCCAGTCAACGAAGGTGCCATAGTCCTTATAGTTTTGGGAGGATAGGGTTGGATTGCTGCCCGTGCCCCAACCAAAGAGGTCTATCCAACCACTATAGGTGGAGCTGATACTGCGGTTATCACTTCCGCTGACATTACCTCCGTATTCCCCATGACCGTCGTCTGTTTGTGTACCTACATAGTCATACTGGTGTTCGGCAAAACGCCAAGTATTGGTGCTTGCTTGGTACTGCAGGTTGCCCTGCGAGAAATACACTTGCTGTGTTGCACTCACCGAGAACAGGCCAGGCAACACTCCATCAGGGAAAATAGAATCTTTATGGCAGCCTACGGACATCAGCATAACGGCAGCCATAAAACAGACCATCATTAATTTACTTAATCTCTTCATATTTATACTATTATTGAATTAATAATATTTTTCAATACAAGAAGTTGTTGTAAGGGTATCTCACCGCGTGGATTTTCTTCACTTCCTCGTACATCACGTCGCGCAGGGCATCAATGTTCTCGCGGTTGGCGGCACTGATAAAGAGGGTGGAACATACCCCGGGTAGAGCATACCCCCCGGCTTCGGTAAACCCTCCACCGGAGGCTTTAATTCCCTCTGAAGAGGGGACTTTCGCCATCCAGCTGTCTTGCAGCATCTCCAGCGTCCAGTTGGCCTTGGTCATGGGCGTCAGATCGTCCTCTTCTTTCTCGATATAGGTGTAGGCATCAATCTTGTTGAACACAAGGATAGTGGGTTTGTCGTTGGCTCCGATTTCCTCCAGTGTGCGGTTCACGGCGTTGATCTGCTCCTCGTAGTCGGGATGGGAAATATCCACCACGTGCATCAGCAGGTCTGCCTCGCAAACCTCGTCCAACGTCGACTTGAACGACTCCACCAGTCCATGGGGCAGCTTTCTTATGAACCCCACCGTGTCGGTAAGCAGGAAGGGCAGGTTGCCCAGCACCACCTTGCGCACTGTGGTGTCCAGCGTGGCAAAGAGTTTGTTCTCGGCAAACACCTCGCTCTTACTCAGCAGGTTCATCAGTGTCGACTTGCCCACATTGGTATATCCCACCAGTGCCACACGCACCAGGCTTTCGCGGTTCTTGCGCTGCTGCACCTTCTGCTTGTCGATGTCGCGCAGTTTCTCTTTCAGCAGGGCAATCTTCTCGGTAATCAGTCGGCGGTCGGTCTCAATCTGAGTCTCGCCTGGTCCTCGCATACCGATACCGCCGCGCTGCCGCTCGAGGTGCGTCCACATGCGGGTCAGTCGTGGCAGCATGTACTGCAACTGCGCCAGCTCCACCTGAGTCTTGGCGATGCTGGTACGGGCGCGCTTGGCGAAGATATCCAATATCAAGGTGGTACGGTCTAATATGCGACACTCAAACTCGCGCTCCAGATTGCGCAATTGTGCCGGCGACAGCTCGTCGTCGAACACCAGGAAATCGACATCCAACGCGTTCTTGTATTCCTTAATCTCCTCCAGCTTGCCGCTGCCCACGTAGGTGCGTGTGTCGGGACGCTCCAGTTTCTGAATCACCTGTTTCACGGGTATGCCACCCGCGGTGTCGAGCAGAAAAGCCAACTCATTCAGACATTCCTGCGTACGCTCCATCGTAGTGCCGTTGGCACACACGCTCACTAGTATCGCCTTTTCCGGCACCTCCTCAGTGCTGAAGGTGTTACGCTCCTGTGGCGTGAGGCGTTTCTTCTGCAACTGCTCCGCCTCCCATTCTCCAATGGGCTTCTTCCACTTGCCGTGATTATTGGGTTTCCAAGCCATTTATTATTTAAACTAAAAAGTAAAAACTAAAAACTAAAACTTGTCGCTACAAACTAAAAAGTAAAAAACTAAAAAACAAAACTTGTCGCTACAAACTTTTTTAGTTTTTAGTTTTTACCTTTTACTTTCTTATTCACCACGCTCTGTAGCACTGCTTCCAGCTTCTCGCCAGCCTTCTCCCAGCTGAAGTTGTCGTTCACATAGTTATAACCCTCAATTGCCAGTTGGTTGCGACGCTCGGGATAGCGCAGGAGCGCAACCAGATGGTCAGCAAACGCCTGTGCCGTGTCGCCCACCAGTACCTGACGACCATCCTCGGCATATAGCGAAGCGTTGGCTATTGAGGTGGTCACACAGGGCAGCATCATAGCCATAGCCTCCAGCAACTTGTTCTGCAGCCCCGAACCCGTCTGCATCGGCGCAGCAAAGATACGGGCAGAAGCGTAGCTCTCGCGGATATCGTCGACATAGCCCGTCACCGTCACCTTGTCGCCCTCCAACTTACGCACCTCGCGCTTGGGCGACGCACCCGCCAGCAACAGTGTCGCCTCGGGCACCTCTTTCCACACCAGCGGCATCACCTCCCTCGCCAAGAACTGCGAGGCATGCACGTTAGGCTCATAGCTCATGTTGCCACAGAAGAGGATGTCGTACTTCTTCTCGCGCTCCAAAGGCGCAAAATAGCCGAAGTCCACCCCGTTGGGAATGATATGGATGTCGCCGTTCTGCTTGTGCGGTATCGCCTCACTATCGGTTTCAGAGATAATCGTGAGGGCGTCGAAAATCTTGAACGAATTGTATTCCGTGGAGCGCAACATCTTAAACTCAAAATGCAGAATATAGTGCCACAGCCCGCGACTCTTCTCCATGCGGCGCTCGCAGTTCATCGACATCGCGTCCTGAAAGTCCATCACCTTCGGTCTTGGCGAACGGCTCACCAGCGGCATCGTGCGTACCATCTGGCTGTACAGCACATCGGGGTTCACCCTCTTCTCAAACGCCTTGTATGCCTTGCGCGACTTGATAGAGTCCCAATATCCCATCTGCAGCGACTTGGTGTGCAGGTAATTGCGTACCACATTTTTATAATTCACCAACTTGGGCGACCTCACCAAACATATCTCCTTGCAGTAGGGTTTCACCGCGTCGATATGCTCTGGCAGCACTTTAGTATGCGACACACAGTAAAGATACACCTCATTGTGCTTCGACAGTTCCTTTATCTGATAATACGCCCGCAGCTTGTCGCCCTTCTCCAAAGGGTAAGGAAACCGCGGCAAAACAACTAATATCTTCATAAAAATTGAAAATTGAAAATTGAAAATGGCTACCGCTCAACTTCTTAGTTCTTAGCTCTTACTTCTTACTTCAAAACAGTTCCGTTTGTATACCTTCGGCGAAGCCTTCGCGGTCGTTGGGGTCTTCGTCGTCGATGTTCTCTTCCTCTTCCTCAAGCGGCTCTTCATACTCAGGCTCCGGGTATGGTTCTAGCCACTGAAATTCCTTCACCTCGGCAGTGGTGACACGCTTGCCCTTGGCTCGATAGCCTTTTACGCCGATAAACTCGTCCACATTGATTTCCTCCTCCAGTATTTTCTTCCCGCTGCTGGGGTCGTACAGCACCTTCAGCCGTGGGAAGGTGTCCAACTTGTAGTCTATCATCGTGTCGCCTTCGTCAACGAATGCCAGCTTCTTGTCCGAATCTTCTGCTTGAAAACGTTTTAGATAGTAGCTGCCTGTCTCGCCGTCGCGATACAGCACCGTTACTATCATCCTCGGGTTGTGCTTGCGTATCTCTAACAGGTCGTCGTCGAAATGGTTGTTCAGGTCTTGCCCCATCAGGCGCATGGTGCCCGACTGGTTTAGCGTGAATATCTTGTCTTTGCCCGAGAAGCGTCCCAGCGACTCGCCCGCGCCGTTCACATTCAGGCGCAGCACACTGCGGTCGAACCATATCTCGCGGGCTTCGAGTGTGGATACGCCCTCGCCTTTCTTGGTGATGTTGCGCACCGCATTGCGGGTTAGGATATTACCCATCGCCTGCCGTCCCTTGATGGCGAGCTTGGCAAAGTCGAAATCGAAGCTCACTTTCTTCAGCTTTGCCTTGGTGGCGTGGTGCACCGTTATCATCTCCGCCTCGCCGTTGGGATTGGCGGTGAAGTAGAGCACCTTGGTACCCTTAGTGCCTTTAGTCAGGTTATACTCTGTGTCGCGTGTTACACCCACCACCGAGAACCGTTTCACAAAGGCATAGCCCAATGAGCCGTCGCGATACACCATGTTGTACACCGTGCGGTCGTCGCGCTTGCGGAACAGTCCCACATACAGCAGCTCCTTGCACGCCACCGAGCCCACAAACGCCTTGTCCTGCACCTTGGTGACAATCATCGTTCCGTCGGGGCGGAACACAATGATGTCGTCCATCTTTGAGCAGTCGAAGGCATACTCTGCCTCCTCGTCCTTCTTCATAGCAGTGCCCACAAAGCCCGTCGCCATATTCACATACAGTTTCTCGCTTGCCACCGCCACATTCGCCGCCTGTATCTCCTCAAAGTTCCTTATCTCCGTCTTCCGCTCGCGGCCCTTGCCGTAGGTGTCAAGGATATGTTGGAAGTAGTTGATGGCATAGTCGGTTAGATGTGCCAAATGGTTTTTGGTTTCCTCAATGTCTACCTCGATGTTGGCAATCTCCTGCTCTGCCTTCTTGATGTCGAATTTCGAAATCTTCCGTACAGGTTTCTCGCATAGTTTTAGCACCTGTTCGCGCGTAATCTCCTTGCGGAACAGTTTCCTATACGGGTCAAATCCGCGCTCGATGCCCGTCACCTGGTCGTCCCATGTGGCGAAGTCCTTTTTCTCCAACACCTTGTATATCCCTTTCTCAAAGAATATCTTCTCCAACGACACCCAGTGCCATTTGTCCTCCAGCTCGGCGAGCTGTATCTCCAACTCCTGTCGCAGCAAGTCCTTAGTACGCAGGGTGGAATGCCGCAGTATATCGCTGGCGGTCATAAACACCGGCTTGTTGTTCATGATGACGCACGTCTGTGGCGAGAAACTGATTTGGCAGTTCGTAAAGGCATATAGCCCGTCGATTGTTTGGTCGGGCGACACTCCGTTGGGCAGATAGCACACTATCTCCACCTCCGCAGCCGTGTTGTCGTCCACCTTCTTCACGGTGATATTCTTCTTCTCGTTAGCCTTTAGTATGCTCTCTATCAGCACCCCGGTGGTGATGCCGTAGGGCAACTCGGTGATGACTATCGCCTTGCGCTTGTCGTCGTAGTGCATCTTGGCGCGTATGCGCAGCCTGCCGCCCACCGCGGCGTCGTTGTATCGCGACACATCTATCAGACCGCCCGTCGGGAAGTCGGGAAATATCTCAAACGGTTCCTCCCTCAATATCTTAATCGACGCTTCCAGCAACTCACAGAAGTTGTAGGGCAGTATGTTGGAGGTCAGCGTCACGGCAATGCCTTTCGTGCCCTGTGCCAACAACAAGGGAAATTTGACGGGCAGTGTCTCGGGCTCCTGCTTGCGTCCGTCGTAGCTGGGCTTCCATTGCGTGGTCTTGGCGTTAAACACCACCTCTTTGGCAAACTTCGACAGCCGTGCCTCGATATAACGGCCTGCCGCCGCGCCGTCGCCCGTCAGTATGTTGCCCCAGTTACCCTGACAGTCTATCAGCAGATTCTTCTGCCCCAGGTTCACCAGCGCGTCGTTGATAGAGGCATCGCCGTGAGGGTGATACAGCATGGTGGTACCCACTATGTTGGCGACCTTCGTGTAGCGCCCGTCGTCGGTCTCCTTCATGGCGTGCAATATGCGTCGCTGCACTGGCTTCAGACCATCGTCGATGTCGGGCACAGAACGGTCCAATATCACATCCGAAGCATAGTCAATCCAGTATTCGCGAAACATACCGCCCAGCGACAGCGTCGAGCCTTCGCCCACCGCCCCTTCGTCGGCCTGGGTCAATCCGTTGGCATCCAACGTTTCATCATGTTCCTCGGGAGTTATGTTATCTTCATCCATATCGTTACAAAATAAAATGCAAAGATACGATTTTTTTTCGACATAACGACATTTTTCACATAGACATTTCTCCATATCCTCACAGGTGTGGATGAGATACACAATTCCCAAGGCAATCACTTAAGAAGACTTCTATACATCACCTCAAAGAGATGTGACCATTAATAACACTGAGAAAAAGTCCAGTGGACTTTTGATAGCCGAAAGCGCAGTTCGGTGATAGTCAAGATATAACCAAACTGCGTCTCGTAGAGATGCGACATTGAAAACGAATTTATAGAACCCACCTTAATTATCATTTTTCACAAACGCCTATTACTCAAATCCGACGTATTGTTATTTATGCCACTCTTGTAATTCGTGTTCGAAACTATTATTTTTGAGTCATCTCAATTCAAAATCACTCCACTATTAATTTCTAAGGTGAAACAACCACACTCTAGTGAGGATGAGAGAAATATGTCGTCCCATTCTTTATTGTTATTCTATCGTTATACCTTAGTTATACCTTAGTTATACTATTATATATAGAATAACTAAGGTATAACTAAGGTATAACGATAGAATAACTATAGAGAGCAGTAAGGAATAAAATGGAGCCAAAATAAAAACGTCCTGTGGAGCGAATCGCTCTGCGATAGTGGAGTTTTTTTTCTGTCATGTCGGAATTTTTATGTATATTTGCACTTTTATAATCGGAGTAACATCTATCTAACATATTATGGAATCAACAAATACACAGAACAAGCCAGTGCCCGAGGCAAGAAAAAAAGAGCCTATGGGCTTCGGCAAGACCATGCTGGCATCGGCCGTGGGTTTTATTATCGGCACGGTGGTGCTAAGTGTCCTTTCGTTTTTCCTGTTTGCAGCAGTAATGGTATCGGCATTGTCGTCAGCCTCGAGCGACAGCACCCCTATCGTGGGCAAGAGTTTCGCCGTTGAACTGAACATAACGGGCGATGTGTCGGAAGGCAAGCCTAACGAACTGATAAGCCTGATGGGAGACAACACCACGACGAGCCTGAGCGACCTACTCGCCACTATCGACCATGCCAAGGACGACGACCGCGTGAAAGCCCTCTATCTGCATCTGGGCGGCAGCAACCTAAGCTGGGCACAGGCAGAGGAATTGGCGACCGCTCTCGGCGACTTTAAGCTAGAGTGCGACAAGCCCGTCATCACCTACGGCGAGGCAATGAGCCAACCCGAATACTATCTGGCCACCTGCACCCAAAAGATTTGCGTGCATCCGTCGGGCATCATCGATTTCCGCGGCATGGGGGCGGAGGTGATGTTCTACAAGGGTCTGCTGGACAAGCTAGGTGTGCACATGGAGTTGATACGCCCCACCAGCTGTGCCTACAAGAGCGCGGGCGAGGTGTATACTCGCACCGACATGAGCGACGCCAACCGCGAACAGGTACACAGCTATATCAACAGCATCTGGGACTATGCCGTCAAGGTGATGGCTACGAATCGCCACATGACTGTAGATCAGATGAACGCAGTGGCGGACAATTTGAGCGGATACTTGCCTAACGACGCGCTGGAAGCGGGGTTGGTGGACACGCTCTGTTTTGCCCAGGATGTGAAGAAGTTGCTGAAGGAACAATATTTGGCTGACAAGATTGTGAAGGCCAAACGCTACGCCAAGGCTATCGAGCAGGAGGACAAGGACTACCGTATAGCCGTCATCTATGCCGAAGGCGACGTGGTACCCGGCAAGGGCGACGGCACACGGACGGCAGTGTATGGCGACGACATAGTGAAGGCTTTGGCCGACGCCGCCAAGGACAAGAAGGTGAAAGCGATTGTGTTGCGCGTCAACTCTCCTGGCGGAGCCGTAACTGCATCGGAGAGCATGACCCACGCGGTGATAGAGGCGAAGAAGGAGAAACCCGTCATCATCTCGATGAGCGGACTGGCAGCTAGCGCGGGCTACGAGATTAGCTGCTTCGGCACCAAGATTGTGGCGCATCCCACCACATTGACGGGCAGCATCGGCGTGTTTGCCACCATACCCGAGGTGGGCAACCTGCTGCGCCAAAAACTGGGCATCACCACCGACACAGTGAAGACCAACAAAAACAGCACAGGGTTGTCGCTATATCGTCCCCTTTCGAACGACGCACGCGCAATGCTGCAGAAGAATGTGGAGGACTTCTACATCACCTTTACACAGCGCGTTGCGGACGGCAGAGGATTGACACGCGAGTATGTGGACAGTATAGCCCGCGGGCGCGTGTGGACTGGCGCACAGGCTAAGGAGCTAGGACTGGTGGATACACTGGGCGGACTGACATTGGCCCTTCACATCGCCGCCGAGGAGGCTGAGGTGGATTATGACAAATGCAAGGTAAAGGTATTCCCCGAGGAGAAAGGTCTGTGGGAGCTGATGATGCAGAAGATGAACGAGGACGAGGAGGAAAAAATCAACGCCCGCCTGAACAGCCTGATCCCCTTCTACAGCGATTTGGTCCGCTGGTCAAATATGGAGCCGCTGCAAGCAAGACTACCCTTTGCGATTAAAATAAACTAAATTAGATTGAGTATTGAAAATTGATAATTACTCCGCCGCACCCGGATAATTCTCAATTCTCAATTCTCAACTCTCAATTTCTATGATTGTTTGCATTGCTGAGAAACCGTCGGTGGGACGCGACATAGCCCGCATATTGGGGGCTAAGGTGTCGCACGACGGCTATATGGAAGGCAATGGCTATCAGGTAACTTGGACGTTCGGACACCTCTGCACACTGAAAGAGCCGCATGACTACGACACGTGGTGGAAGTCGTGGAACTTGGAAACACTGCCTATCATACCCAACCGTTTTGGCATCAAGTTGATTGCCAACGATGGGTACGAGAAACAGTTCAACACCATCAAACGGCTGATGCAGTCGGCGGAGTATATCGTAAACTGCGGCGATGCCGGCCAAGAGGGTGAGCTGATACAGCGATGGGTGATGCAGAAGGCTCAACCCACCTGCCCGGTGAAGAGGCTGTGGATTAACTCGATGACCGACGAGGCAATACGCGAGGGCTTCGCCAACCTAAAGCCGCAGGAGGAGTATCAGTCGCTGTATGAGGCAGGGCTGTGCCGCGCTATAGGTGACTGGTTGTTGGGCATGAATGCGACAAGGCTTTATACGCTCAAGTTCCGCCAGGCGCAGAGGCAGGTGCTATCCATAGGACGGGTGCAGACACCCACGCTGGCGATGATTGTGAGCCGACAATTGGAGATACAGAACTTCAAGCCCGAGCAATACTGGGTGCTCTCGACCGTCTACCGCGACACCCTTTTCACCCTAAAGCAGAGCGAAAAGGAGGATGGCGAAGAGGGCAGCACCGACAGCCGTGGCCGCATCACCAACGAGGAGGAAGGACGCAAGGCGCTGGCACTGATACAGGACCGCGACTTTGAGGTGACGGGCATTTCCAAAAAGGCAGGCAACGAGGCTCCACCACGACTGTTCGACCTCACCAGCCTACAGGTGGAGTGCAACAAGAAATTCTCCTTCTCAGCCGACGAAACGCTGAAATACATACAGAACCTATACGAAAAGAAGTTCACCACCTACCCCCGTGTCGACACCACCTATCTGCCCGACGATGTCTACCCAAAATGTCCGCAAATACTGCAAGGCCTGCTCCCATACGCTCCGCTCATACAGCCATTGATGGGCACCAAGCTGAAGAAGAACAAGAAGGTATTCGACTCGTCGAAAGTGACCGACCACCACGCCATCATCCCCACGGGCATGAATCCAGCCAACGGCGACATGTCGTTGAACGAGAAGAAGGTGTTCGACCTCATCACACGCCGTTTTATTGCCGTGTTCTATCCTGATTGCAAGTTCTCGACCACCACGGTTACAGGAAAAGTGGAAACCGAAGAGACCACGCCCGAGGGAAAGACGAAGAAGGGCAAAATAGAGTTTAAGACCACGGGCAAACAGATATTGGAACAAGGTTGGCGCGACGTATTCAACTGGGGACGCGCCAACAAGGAGGTTGCCACCGACGACGAAGGTAACAAAAAAGAGGAGGACGAGAAGACCCTGCCCGACTTTCAGAAGGGAGAACGCGGTCCCCACGCCCCTACCCTGACCGAGAAATGGACTACGCCACCCAAGCCCTACACCGAAGCAACCCTGCTAAGGGCGATGGAGACGGCAGGCAAGACGGTGGCCGACGAAGAGCTGCGTGACGCCATGAAGGAGAACGGCATCGGACGGCCTTCTACCCGTGCAGCCATCATCGAGACTCTGTTCAAACGCAATTATATCCGCAAGGAACGTAAGTCGCTCATCGCCACCGACACAGGCGTGGGGCTCATCAACATCATACACAACGACCTGCTGAAAAGCGCCGAACTGACGGGACAGTGGGAGAAGAAGTTGCGCGAGATAGAGGCACGCAAATACGATGCCGCCCAATTTGTCTACGAGCTGAAAACGATGGTGTGGCAACTGGTTAATGAAGTAAGAAGTACGACAAATTGAAAAGTGAAATGAATTCGTTAATTCGTAAATCTTTTGATGCGCCAAGGACTAACACATTAACACGTTAACACATTCAAAAATGCGTTATTTCATTCATTTGGCATATAATGGCACAAATTATTGCGGCTGGCAGACTCAACCCGACCTGCCCACCGTGCAGCTGACACTGGAGCAGGCGTTGACCACTTTGCTACGGCAACCCATAGCCATCGTAGGATGTGGCCGCACAGACACGGGCGTACACGCTAGCGACTTCTACGCGCATTTTGCCATAGACCAAAACATAGACTGTGCCCAACTGACCTTCAAACTGAACAGCCTGCTGCCTACCGACATTGCCATATTCGAGGTTTTCCCCGTCAGGGAGAATGCCCACGCACGCTTCGACGCCACGGCACGCACTTATCAATATCACGTAAGCGACCGCCGACTGCCTTTCCAACAAGGATTGTACTGCCGCATATATTACCAACTCGACATCGAACTGATGAACCAAGGGGCTAGGATTTTGATGGAATATGAGGACTTTACCAGTTTTGCCAAGCTGCACACTCAGGTAAAAACCAATATCTGTCACCTCACTGAGGCACATTGGGACGAGGTGGGCGACGAATGGGTTTTCACCATCCGCAGCAACCGCTTCTTGCGCAATATGGTACGCTCGGTAACAGGGACACTGCTCGATGTGGGACGAGGCAAATTAACCCTCGAAGGCCTCCGTCAAATCGTAGAACGCAAAGACCGCTGCGCCGCCGGTGTGTCGATGCCCGCACAAGGACTATTCCTGACCAAGGTGGAATACCCGTGGGAGGAATTGAGAATTGAGAATTGAGTATTATCTATGTGCGGCAGCAATTTTTCAACTTTCAATTTTCAATTTAATGCGCTTTAAACTATCAACTATTATTAAAATGAGAATTGAGATTATAGTGCTATGATGAAAGTATTAGTAACAGGTTCGGCAGGTTTTATTGGCGCGAATTTGGTATTGAGACTATTAGAGACTGAATCGCCTATTGAGATTGTGGGGTTTGACTCTGTTAACAACTACTATGATGTTAGGCTGAAAGAATACCGATTGGCGATAGTCGAGCAATGTGCTGCCAAGCATCGCGAAAGTAAGTATACCTTCGTTAAAGGAAACCTTGCCGACAAGGCATTAATCGACAACCTATTTACTGACCACCGTTTCGATATTGTTGTGAATCTGGCTGCCCAAGGTGGCGTACGCTACTGTATAATGAATCCAGACTCATATATCGAAAGCAACGTGGTAGGCTTTTACAACATTCTTGAGGCATGCCGCCATCACCCAGTGCAGCATTTAGTATATGCAAGCAGCAGCAGTGTGTATGGGGGTAACACTAAGGTGCCGTTCAGCACCGACGATAATGTGGACCACCCTGTGAGCCTTTATGCTGCGACGAAGAAGAGCAACGAACTGTTTGCGCATTGCTACAGCAAGCTCTACGACATCCCAACCACAGGTCTACGCTTTTTTACCGTCTACGGTCCTGCCGGAAGACCCGATATGGCCTACTTCAGCTTCACAAACAAGCTGTTGAAAGGCGAAATAATACAGATATATAACTATGGCAACTGCCAACGCGACTTCACCTATATAGATGATATCGTAGAAGGTGTTGTGCGGGTGATGAAAAAGCCGCCAGAGTGCAAAACAGGTGGCGACGGACTACCCATCCCCCCATACGCCATCTATAATATCGGTGCTGGCAAACCCGTGAACCTTTTCGACTTTGTCCGAATATTGCAGGAAAAGCTTGTGGGTGCAGGTGTGCTACCCAAAGTTTTTGACTTCGACGCCCACAAGGAACTTGTGCCGATGCAGGCAGGTGATGTTCCTATGACCTACGCCGACGTCAGTGACCTGGAACGCGATTTTGGATTTGCGCCTAAAGTAACGCTACAGGAAGGGCTGGAACGGTTTGCAAAATGGTATAGAGACTTTTATAATTGAAAACTTGGTTGGACTTCGCCGCATCGAAAAGGCCGACATAAAAATGAAAGCCAAATTGGCTGCCGCCCACAATGTCATATACAGCAACGAATATCTGTGCTCCTATAACCGTCTGAAAGAGAATGGGCAACTGGAAACATTGAGATTCAAGGTGATTCACCCCGGTGAGGAGGAAGCGTTCATTAAGGGAATACACAAACGTAAGCGCAAGAATAAAATATTAAAACACACACCCAAATTCGTTTTCAATACATATCATAACATAAAAAAAATCCTAGGGCTATTAAAATAAATTGTTTATG
>JAFWQP010000090.1 GCA_017509045.1 Bacteroidales bacterium | reverse complement strand
TCGCCCTTGCCGTCGCAGTAACGGGAATGTGTATGATAGTTAGAACGCATATACGGCACTTAATGAAAGACGCAGGTTGCCCACCGGCTCGTCGTAGCCAGCGTAGGTGTATTCGGCTTCGCCCACGAAGGAGAGACCTTTTTGGGTAGTGTAGGTGAGGCGGGGTTGTATGCGCCAGAGGTAGTCAAGGTCATAGCCACGACCGAAGACGGTGGCAGGGCCATAGATGGCAGGCATAGGGCCTTCGTCCTTGTGCTGGGCATAGCCCATAAAAAGGCCTGGCCGCCAGTGCCCATGGTTGCGCTCGATGTCGAGCCACACGGTGTTGAAGTGCCAGTCGCGGAAGTCCACAAGGTTACCATCCACACTCTGGTACATCAGGTATCCTCCCAAAGAACAACCCTCATAGAGGCTATTATTCAGGAGCGTCTGCACCTTGACGGTAAAGCCTTCCTCAAAGCGGTAGCTGCCGAAGATGGAGTAGCTCAACGAGCGGTGCAGTTGCTGGGGCAACGATACGCCAGCAGTGTTCACCACAGGCTGAATGCTCTTGAGGTTGGCAGCGGCACCAATGAATAGCCTCGAAGTACGATAACGCAGCTGTGCGTTGAGCTCGGGCAATATGCTATGGCGTGCAAACAGCGTAGAAGAAGTAGGCACCCCGTTCAGCAGTCCCTGACTCATGTTGTCCAACTGCCATTGTGCCACAGCCACCGCTTCCAGCCCATCAAGACTGTAGGTGTACCGCACCTGCGGCTGCCGGGCATAGCAATGGAAGGGCGCTCCCATGTTCAGGGGGTTGGTCATGGGCATAATCTCGTGCGTGACCATGGCATACCAACATTGTCCGGCAAGGAGTTTGTGACGACCCCAGTCGAGGGTGAAGTAGGCATGACGCAGGCGAAGGTTGTCGATAGTGGCGTTGGTGGCACCCGTGAAGTCACCTTCCACAAAGGCCGAAGTCTTTGCACCCAACATATCGGGTCCAGTGATTTTCACATTCAGCCTAGCGGTGATGGCAAGCATATTCGCCTGCCAGCCGTCGTTGATGTCGTTGCCTTGAGCGTCGCGCACGATGGGCTTAGGATAGAACAGCATCATATCCTCGCGTCCGCCCACCACACTGCGGCTGTCGGCATAGTAGTGGGGGTTGACAAAGCCGTGGAAGTCGAAGTGAAAGCCTTCTTGGGCTTCTAGTCTCACTAGTGATACTAGTAGTACTAGGACAACTAGACTCTTCCTCATTTCTTACTTCCTCCAGCTAAAGCCAATATCAGACCCAGCGCCACGCCCAGCAGTGCGGCAAACAGCACTTGGAAGGTCGGAGGCAGGATAAAGGTGATGGTGTGTGCAGGGAACCAGAACAGAGGTATAGTCTTTTTGAACACCACATTCCACTGCACGTCCCAGTTAATCTTGCTGGCGAAAATCTCGCGCATCTTAAGGGGTTTGAGCAGCCCACGCACCGTGCCGCCGTTCTCCAGAATGTGGATGTCGGTGCACTTGTGGAAAGTCATCATCACCGGTGCGAAAATAGTGTTCATCAGCACACTGACGGCAAAGGCGATGCCCACCTTGCCCCATGTCAGTTCCGTAGCCTTGAAGATGGCGGCGTAAGCAGGAATATGGCCGCTGTAGCCTTTAATAGCGTCTGCCACAGTACCCAAGAACGTAGGCACACCACTCTTGAAGATAACCATAGCCATAGCGATGCATATACCCAAGAAACCCCACACCATCATGCGGGGCAGCACGCCGAAACCTTTCTTGTTGTACACGCCCTCGCGGATGCGAAGTGCCAGCATCTCGCCAAAGGTGGCAAGGATGGCAAACTTGAAGAACGCCATGATGTAAGGGTGTGCCGCAGTGGAGGCCTTGAACCACTCAAAGAACCCTGTGGCAGGAATAAAGAACGGGGCCAACACGACCACCACGATTAAGATAACTAACCAATCTTGTTTTTTCATGTTGTGTTGTTTTTTGTCAGACTAGTCGGACTGGTCGGACTAGTCCGACTAGTTTATAATTTAATTTTTAATTCCACCAAGTCTTTGTCGGCGCTGCTGAAACCCACAAGCAGTGTTATCTCGCTGCCTGAAGGAATCGGCACCATTTCTTGTGATTCCTCGTCAAACTGCCTTAGCCAATAGGGGTCTATGTCTATCTCAAATGGTTGCAACCCTCCTTCGGCTACTGCCACACGTTGAAAACCCACCAACTGCTTGCGCGGCTCTTGAGTGTCCTCTGCACCCTTCAGGTAGACTTGCACCACCGTACTGCCCCTACCGCCGAATTCACCCGCTCTTGACGGCTTCACCATTCTTACCATCCCACACACTTGGCCGTCTTTCCACCGCACATCCTCCAGCCCATACTTCGCATAACTCAATCCATAACCGAAAGGAAATAGCGGCTCCTCTGTCATGTAGCGATAGGTGCGTCCCGCCATGTCGTAACTTTCAAACGGGGGCAACTGCTTAGTGCTTTTGTAGAATGTGACGGGCAGCCGCCCGAAGCCGTCAAAACCTAACATAGACAATGCCACTCCATCGCCCATATCCTCTCCTCCGTACCAGCACTGCATGATGGCGTCGCATTTTAGTGTTTTTTTATCTAGAGCTATCGCACTGCCACTGCACAGTAGCAGCACCACAGGCCGATGCTTGCGTTGCAGCTTACGAATTTCCCTACATTGGTCATCAGGCAACTCGATACGAGTGCGGTCGCCTTTGTAGAAACCAGGCATATCCACCGGCAATTCCTCCCCTTCCAACTGTGGGTTCAGCCCTCCGGCATACACTATCACGTCCGCCTCTTTGGGTGTGTTCACCAATGTAAAAACGCGTCCCAATCCATCCTGAATACTCACCCGATAGGAAGGTGTCCCGTTATAATTGCCCAAAGGCATCAGCGTGTCGGTCGCATTAGGCCCTGCCAGATATATTTTGGTGCCTTCTTTCAGTGGCAAAAGATCTTTGTTGTTTTTCAGTAGCACCAAGGTACTCGCCACCACCCATCCAGGATGGACACCAGGAGTCTCAATAGTCCCCGTCGGGCTCATCTCCATCACCCGCAAGCGTGTACGCAATATGCGGCGCACATGCTTGTTTATCACCTCCTCGCCAATATAGCCCGAATCTACCGCCGTGCGCAGTGCCGCCAGCCCACTGCCGCACTCCAAGTCCACCTCGCTGCCGAAGGCGTCTGCCGCCGTCAATGCTGCGGAAGCGTGGGTCTTGTGGCGAGGGATGACAGTGTCGCGCTCCCAACAGTCGTTCAAAGCCCAGCAATCTGTCACCAACAGCCCATCGTAGTGCCACTTGTGGCGTAGTATGTCAATCAAAAGCTCCTTGTTGGTGCAGCACGGCTCACCGTTTAATCGGTTGTATGCACACATCACCTGCTGCACATCGCTATTCTTGATGATATATTCAAAAGCAGGCAGATAGGTAGTCCACAAATCGCGTGGCGACACCCTAGCGTCAAACTCATGCCTCATTCCCTCGGGGCCGCTATGCACCGCCAGATGTTTCAGACAAGCTGCCGCCGAAAGGTGCACATCGTTTTGCGAAACACCGTTATAATTATGTTGCAGCCCGTTCACGCAAGCCAACCCCATCCGTGCCGTGAGGAAGGGGTCTTCGCCGTAGGTCTCCATGCCACGCCCCCAACGAGGGTCACGAAATATATTGATATTAGGAGTAAAAAAGGTCAGCCCCGTGTAGTCGGTAGGCTCCTTGAGCATCTCTGTATTAGTGTCAAGGGCTTCGTAATACTTCAACCGTGCCTCGAATGCCACAAAGGCAAACACCTTTTGCACCATCGCCTCGTCGAACGATGCCGCCAAAGCTATCGGCATCGGAAACACCGTCGCCAGCCCGTTGCGTCCCACGCCGTGCAGGGCCTCGTTCCACCAGCTGTAGGCGGGCAGTCCCAGCGACGGGATGGCGGGATTGCGGTGCTCCATCATGCTCAGTTTTTCGTCCAGCGTCAGCCGTGAAAGCAAGTCCTCCACCCTCTCGTCGACCGTCAACGACGTGTCCTGAAAAGGGAAATCCTGTGCCGTTGCAGTCGAAACCCCACCCAGCAAAACAGCCAATACGATAATAATCAAACCTTTCTTCATAATCTGCCACTTAGTTTACAAATTGCAAATATACGAAAAAAAGTGTTTGAAAGTTGAAAATTGAAAATTATCCGAGTACGGCAACTACTGTTAGTTTTTAGTTTTTAGTTTTTAGTTTAAACGCGCCAGCCAATTTTCAATTTTCAATTTTCAACTTTCAATTCCCCACGTCCTGCACCAGACGCACCGACATCCGCGTCAGCCGCTCCAAGGGTAAGATATAGCCCAGCCTTTCAGAAGTGAAACAGTAGCCCAAAGCCGTCTCCTTGTTGTAATGGATAGTTGTCCAATAATACCCCATACCCTCGTTGCTCTCCACTGGCGGACGGTAGTTTTTCAATGCCTCCCACCTTGCCTGTGTGTCATTCATGAGTCCTCCCCCTACGGCCTGCTCTGCCTCTTCTGGCATCATGCTGGCAGACGCAAACCTACCCAGACTATGTCCTAGCCCGGTGTTGAACATCGGTATCAACGTCTCCTCCTGCCCGGGTAGGGGCACACCATAATAGTAGCACATCATCTTAGCATACCCCGCACACGGCAAAAACACTGCCCCTGCACGTTCCATCACACCCCACTGCTTTGTACTGAACAGATACACCACCCCTTCACGCAATGTGTCGCCTCCCGTTTCAAGCCAGTCGTCGGGCAGCAGCAGCATTCCTTGGTGGCCGTTTATCGAAGCAAGCGACATCAGCTTCTCCGCATTAGGTCGCCGCATCAACATATACGCCCACTCGTTCACCGACAGCGTCCTCCACTGCCCCACACGGTTACCGCCATTGCTGATAGCGTTGTAAACGCCCCAGTCATAGCTCGTCCTGTCGATATTGCGATTGCCGTTGCCATAGCTGGCATTCTGTGCCGAAAAAAAGTAGGGCGTCTTATCGCGGTAGCCACTCGTGCCAAAGGCAAACAAGTCAATCCACCCCGCATATTGCTTACCAAACTCCACATTGTCAAATCCAATGATGTCGTATTGCCTTTCGGCAAAACGCCACTGATCCGCCACCGCGTTGTACTGCAGGTTGCCCTTCGAGAAACGCACCTGCTGTGTGGGAGACACGCTGAACACACCCTCCAGCACCCCGTTGGCCAGCCGTGCCACACTCTCCGAAGTCATCGACGAGTAAGCCTTCCCTCCCACCAACGAATCCAACACATACTGGTTAGGCATCCACCCCGACGCAGGCACACTGTCGGCCGACAACACCAGCCTAAATCCCAACACACTCAACCGCATATTAGGCTGCCAAAAGTTGCGATACGACACCCTCACATCCTCCTTCACGTCAGCCCACGAGCCTCCTCGGCCCACCTTTGTCGTCCCGCTGGTGGGGCCCTTGGGCGAGACGGTTTCGTCAATACTCTCCATGATATTACGCTCCTCGCCTATATCCACCCAATACTGATATAAGTCCTGTCGGCTTTTCACTCTGGCGGGAACGTCATAGTGCGATGCCACATCCCACGCGTAAGTGTCGTCGGCATACCAGTCGCTGCACCACTCCCACACATTGCCTGTCATATCATACAAGCCCAATTCGTTAGGCACCAACCCGCCCACTATGTGGGTAGAATCACCGCTATTAAGCTGTGTCCACGACACATGCATCAAATCATCCGATCCTGCATACGTTGTGCTCTTCGCCTCCGCACCCCCTCGGGCAGCATATTCCCACTCCGCCTCCGTAGGCAGACGAAAAGGCAGCCCCGTCAACTCCCGCAGCCGCGTGATAAAGGTCTGCACCTCATCGAAACTCACCTGCTCCACAGGCAGCTCGTCGCCCACAAAGTTCGAAGGGTTGTAGCCCATAACAGCCTTCCACAACGCCTGCGTCACCTCATAGCGCCCCATATAGAAACTGCCCACCGACACACCGTGTCGAGGCACCTCGTCGTTCTTGCCCCTCTCCTTGTTGTCCAGCACCGAAGTACCCTTGTTTACGCCATAAAAGAATCTATTTGAATATGGGCTTACCGAAGTGCCCCAAAACTCGGGGTCGCACCCCATCATATACGAGCCGCCTCGCACCAACACCATCTCAAACTTCTCACTCTTCACCATTATGGGCAGTGTTCCCGTTTTTTTCTTGGCCGCACGCTCGATGCGTGCCTTATTGCGCTTCCGGCCGCCGAACAGCCCTTGCGCCTCAACATCCCACCCTGCCATCAACAATCCTAATAAACAGACGATTATAGCAACTTTCTTCATAGTAGGTTATATTATAATTGCACTGCAAAGATACACATTTTTTTCCATTTTTAATAAAGATACACATTTTTTTCCATTTTTAATAAAGAAATACAATAAAAAACCTCCAACCCCAAAGCCATACTAGAGCCTTCAATTCCGCCCCCTTCGTTCAGCACTTATCCTATCGTTATACCTTAGTTATACTTTAGTTATACCTTAGTTATACTATTATATATAGAATAACTAAGGTATAACTAAAGTATAACTAAGGTATAACGATAGGATAAGTATAAAAGACATGCGGAAAAAAATAGGAGAGAATGAGCAAAGCGATTATCGCACTGTAGCAGGAATAAAAATTTGCACAGGTGAAAAAAAAAATGTAAATTTGCATTTTAAAATATTGTGCCGAAAAGATATGTTTGAAAGCATTAGTAGTAAGATAGAGAAAGCGTTACACACGCTTAGAGGTAAGGGTAGAATTACCGATATTAACATTGCCGAGACCGTCAAAGAGGTGCGCAAGGCACTGCTCGACGCTGACGTGAGTTACCCGATTGCCAAAGAATTTACCGACAAGGTGAAGGCTGAGGCGATGGGACGGAACGTTATCCAAAGTATCGAGCCAGGACAGTTGATGGTGAAGATTGTGCACGAGAAACTGACCGAGTTGATGGGCAGCGAGGCGGTGGACATCAATGTGAAGGGCAACCCTGCGGTGATACTGATAGCTGGTCTGCAAGGTTCGGGTAAGACCACCTTCAGTGCCAAGCTGGCCAATTATATCAGAGCCAAGAAGAACAAGACAGTTATGCTGGTGGCCGGCGACGTGTACCGTCCTGCCGCTATCAGTCAGCTGCAGACGCTGGGACAGCAGATTGAGGTGCCCGTATTTACTGAGGAAGGCAATCAAAATCCTGTCGACATAGCTCAGAAAGCCATCCGTGAGGCCAAGATGAGGGGATACAACGTGGTGATTGTGGATACGGCCGGCCGACTGGCAGTGGACGAGCAGATGATGGACGAGATTTCGAGCCTGAAGAAGAACCTAAACCCGCAGGAGACGCTGTTTGTGGTGGACTCGATGACGGGTCAGGACGCTGTGAATACCGCCAAGGCATTTAACGAGCGAATTGACTTCGACGGCGTGGTGCTGACTAAGTTGGACGGCGATACCCGTGGTGGTGCCGCACTGACAATACGTTATGCCGTACAGAAGCCCATCAAGTTTGTGGGCTTGGGCGAGAAGATGGACGCGCTCGACGTGTTCCACCCCGACCGTATGGCAAGCCGCATTTTGGGCATGGGCGACGTGGTGTCGCTGGTTGAGAGAGCCCAAGAGCAGTACGACGAAGCTGAGGCACGCAAGATTCAGAAGAAACTTATCCACAACGAATACAACTTCGAGGACTTTCTCTCACAGGTGGCCCAGATAAAGAAGATGGGAAGCATGAAGGATTTGATAGGCATGATTCCCGGCATGGACAAACTGACAAAGAACGTGGAAATTGGGGACGATGCCTTTGTGCCCATCGAATCTATCATCGGCAGCATGACCCCTTACGAGCGTCGCAATCCCAGCTGCCTGAACGGCAGCCGCAAGCAACGCATTGCCGCGGGCAGCGGACGAAGCATTCAGGAGGTGAACCGATTCTTAAAACAGTTTGAGGACACCCGCAAGATGATGAAATCGGTGAGCGCCAAGGGCAAAATGCCCCAAATGGCTCGCAGAAGAAGATAATTAACAGCATTCACCATACAAAATCATACTCAATGACCCAGTTACTAGACGGCAAGACCCTAGCCTTGCAGATTAAAGACGAAATAGCCAACGAGGTGCGCCAACTGACCGCACAAGGACACCGCGCACCACATCTGGCAGCTGTAATAGTTGGCAACGACGGCGCAAGCCAGACCTACGTCGCCAACAAGGAAAAAGCAAGCCACGAGGTGGGCTTCACCTCATCGGTGTACCGCCTCCCGGAGAACATCTCGGAAAAAGAACTTCTAGAAACCATCCACTTCTTGAACAACGACACCGAGATTGACGGTTTCATCGTCCAACTGCCATTGCCTAAACACATCAACGAGCAAAACATTATCAACGCCATCTCGCCCGACAAGGATGTTGACGGATTCACCGCCATCAATGTGGGACGCATGGTATTGGGCGAAGATGCCTTTGTCCCTGCCACTCCGATGGGCATCTGCACACTGCTGAAACGCTACGGCATTGAGACGGCTGGCAAGCACTGCGTGGTGCTAGGACGTAGCAATATCGTCGGCACTCCTGTGGCAAACCTACTTTCGCGCAAAGGATTTGATTGCACTGTCACCATGTGCCACAGCAAGACGAAAAATATGGCCGACCTAACCCGACAGGCCGACATCTTGGTTGTGGCTATCGGCAAACCCGAATTTGTCACTGCCGATATGATTAAGGAAGGTGCCGTGTTGGTCGACGTGGGAATACACCGCATTCCCGACGAGAGCAAGAAAAGCGGCTACCGCATTATTGGTGATGTGAAACACAGCGAAGCGGACAAACTGTGCAGTTGGGTAACCCCCGTTCCTGGCGGTGTGGGTCCTCTGACCATTGTGTCGCTGCTTGAGAACACCATGAAGGCCTACAAAAGGCAACTGAACATCAAATAAAGAACGTATCTAAATAGAAGAAAAGAGAGCCACCTTTAGGGCGGCTCCCTTTTCTTGTTAGGTAGAGGCTGTTACATGTTGCGCGTTACGCAAACCTTGAAACTGATGGGGCCAGCCAACTCCATGCTCTCTGGGTCGTAGCCGTCGAGGTCTTGGATAATGATTGTCACCTTGCCCAGTTCCCACTCAAAACGCAGGTTTTCGGGCACAATGACCAAGTCCGTACCACCCTCATCATTGGGAATATAAACCTCAAGCGGATAAACGAAAGGAAGGGTGTTCCACGCACCGAGGTTGTTCTGCGAGTCGTAGACGTTCCAGCAGTACATCTGAACAGTACCATTCTGGAAAACCTCTTGATTGATGGCAGGGATTGCCTTCTCGCAATAGAGATAATTGTTGGCTCCAGGCAGGTTCTGACCTTCATTGCGCATCCAGTCGGCCGGGTTCACATTGAACTGGTAGGTCTGGATTTGGGAGCCGTAATACTCTTTTGTGCAGCCCGTCGCCAACATAAATACGGCGAGCAACGGGAGAATTAACTTTGTAGCTTTCATTGTATTGTAGGTTTTTGATTAATAATTCCTATTGTTTGTTTTCTGTTGCAAAGGTACTATGTATTTCTAAATATTTTTCCTATTAAAGAAAGTATTTTTCCAAAAAAGACAGAAAAAGTACTTATCAAAACACTTACCAGGCTCATTTCAAATGTACTACAGTGATACCATCTCCACCCAACTCAAGCCGTTCGGAGTGGAAAGATTTAACGTCACGATTGCCCATGAGGTATTCACGGATTATCTGTTTGAGTATACCATACCCCTTGCCGTGGAGTATACGCAGTTCTTTCTCGCTGAGCAACTGCGCGTCGTCCAAGAAATGTTGCAGGTTTTCCATAGCCTCGTCGGCACGCTGGCCACGGAGGTCGATGGTGGGGTTGAATGTCTTGCGCTTCTCGTTGATGTCGTCGTAGATGGATTGAAAACGATTGTTTTGCCGACTGAGCTTGTCCACCGGTATTGCCTTCTTTTGGGTGGCAGTAAGGCGGTTGAGGGCGATGGTCATGCGAATGCTGTTGCTCTCTACCATGGCCTTTTTGCCCTTGATTTCCACCACTTCGCCAAAGGTGTCTTGCCCGTCGATGCGCACTATGCTGCCCACCACAATAGGTTGGGAAGCATCAGCGACATCGTCATCGTTGGCACTACCTTTTTTTAGCGACCCACTACCTGCGACCTGCGAAACGGATGCGCTCGGGCTTCGTCTCATCTTCTCCAGCTGTTCGTCGTGCTGTTCTTGCGCCGTTGCCAGACGTTCCGCCTCAGCCTTCATGCGTTGGCGAGCTTGCATGGTGCGCTCGCGTTCTGCCTGTGCCGACTTGATGTCGCTAATGGTCTGCTCCACCGTGCGGTTGGCATCGGCGAGTATCTGCTGCGCCTCTTTGCGAGCATTGCTAAGTATCTCGTGCTTGCGACCTTCAAGCTGCTCGTTGAGCCGCTGATATTTGTCGGTCACTTCGGCAAGGAAGTTGTCCGCCACCTCTAGCTCGGTACGCTGGCGTGCCACTTCCTGCTTGTCCAACTCTAGTTGTTGCAGTTGGTGCTCGAAATTGAGCATTGTGTCGCCCACTTTTTCGCTTGCCGCCTGGAGCACCTCGGAAGGAAATCCGATGTTTTGGGCTATCTCGAAGGCGAACGAGCTACCCGGATGCCCTATGGCAAGGCGATAGAGGGGCTGCATACGTTCGGTGTCGAACAACATGGCCCCGTTGCGGATACCCTCGCAGTGGTCCGCCATCAGCTTGAGGTCGGCATAGTGGGTGGTCACCATTCCGTAGGCATGGCGGCGATGCAGTTCCTCCAGCACCGCTTCGGCAATGGCACACCCCGAGCGCGGCTCGGTGCCACCCCCCAGCTCGTCGAGCAGGAAGAGGGTGCCCTCGTCGGCTGTTTCCAGCAACTGTTTCATGTTCTGCAGATGCGAGGTGTAGGTGCTCAGGTCGTTGTCTATGGACTGCTGGTCACCGATGTCGATAAAGATGCTGTCGAAGATGCCAAACTCCGATGTCTCCCTACAGGGCACCAACATGCCGCATTGCAGCATGTACTGTATCAACCCCACCGCTTTTAGGCATACCGATTTGCCACCGGCATTGGGACCCGACACTATCAGGATGTGGGCTTGGTCGTCCAACTCGATGTTGAATGGCACCACTTTTTCTTTGAGCTTGAGGTAGAGCAGCGGATGACGGGCATCGAGCCAGTTGATTTTGGCTATGCTGTCCACAATAGGTCGCCCAGCGTGCAGTGTGAGTGCAAAACGGGCTTTTGCCCTAATAAAGTCGATACGCGCCAAAAACCAATAGGCATTCACCAATGCGTCGAGCTGCGGACGCAGCCAGTCGGTGAATTGCGCCAGTATTTTCTGTATCTCGTGTCGTTCGGCAAACTCCAGCTCGCGGAGGTCGTTGCCCAGCTCCACCACTTCCGTCGGCTCGACGTAGGCGGTCTGACGCGTGGCTGACTCGTCGTGTATCAGTCCCTTAATCTTGCGGCGGTGGGTGTCGAGCATCGGTATCACCATACGTCCGTTGCGAATGGTTGCCTCTGCGTTCTCTGGAGCCCACCCTTCGTGCTTGGCACGAGCCAGCTGCCGACTGATTTGGATGTCCACCTCGTTGCGTTTCTTGGTCATCTGTCGGCGTATGTCGAGCAGGGTGTCGGAAGCGTTGTCGTACACCTCCCCTTTGTCGTCCACTATCTTATTGAGCGCCTTGCCTATGGCGGCATTCCATTCCACCCGCGTTGCCAATTGGTACAGCATAGGATAGCGCACGGGGTCGTCGCGCAACAGAAAGCGCAGGCACTCGCCTATGGTGTGCAGCGAAGCCTTCAAGTCGGCCATTGCCTCCAGCTCTATCACCGTCCCTTCCACACGCAGGCGATTCAGCTCCGTAGTAAGGTCGATAAAGTCCTGTCTGGGAAAACTATTTTCCAGCATCAGTATCTGCCTAAACTCCTCGGTCTGCTGCAGTTCGCGCACCACATGGTCGTAACTGTTCGAAAAGGTCATCTCCTGCGTCATCCTCACAGCCAGCTCGTTGCTACACTCCGCAGCCACAAGTTCCCGTATGCGGGTGAATCCTATTTTGTCTTCTATGGTCATCACTATAACTTATTGAAAGTTGAAAATGTGAATTCGTTAATGTGTTAATTCGTTAATCGATTTACACATTCACACGTCTACACATTCACACATTCTCTCATTCATATCACTAATCAAAATCCAAATAAAACGGCCAATGCTGCCGAAATGTCTGCAAACTCTCGTAGTCGAGCACTGCCGTCTGCAGCTGTGCCACACCGCTCTCGCAATGGCTCAACTCCATACCCTTATAGTCGATGGCGGCGCTATTGCCCGTGTAGGGGATGTCCACACCGTCCACACCCGCACGGTTCACCCCCACCACATAGCACAGATTCTCGATAGCCCTCGCCTTCAAAAGTGTGCTCCACGCCTCGTGGCGCGAACCCGGCCAGTTGGCACACACCAGCAGTAGGTCGTAATCGAGCGTTGCCGCTTGCGTTGGTTTTGTCACCCCATCGGTGGGCAGCCCTTGCCGTTCTTCCTCCACCACACCGTTGCGCAGCCATTTGGGGAATCTGAGGTCGTAGCACACCGCCGGCTTGATTCGCCATCCACGCCATTCCAGCAGTTCCCGCTTCCGTCCCCGCAGCAGCTGACGTGCTTCGCTGCTCATGCGGAAGGTGTGTCCTTTGTCGTAGTAGCCAAAAGTGCCGTCGGGATAGACCCAATGCAGGCGGTTCACCACCCCATCGCCGACCCTCACCGTCCATGTACCCACAAGCAGAGCATCGTGCCGCCTTGCCATACTGCGGGCAAATTGCAGCGTGGCACCCTCCTGAGGTTCGGCCATCGCGGCCATATTGTCCGAAAAACCCGTGTTGAACGTCTCAGGCACCACCAACACATCAGCATTCTGGCCCTGTGTGGCAAAAGCATTTTCCACCAAAGCATAGTTGCTATCGGGTTGCTCCCACACTATGTCTTGCTGATAATAAGCTATAGTCAGTCGAGGTTGTATCATTTCACTCACAATTGCACGCATAATACCATAGTTTTTTCACCGACGGCAGCATTTGTTCCAATGCCTCTTGGTCTTGCTGAGTCATGGGGCAGTCGCGTAGGTCCAGCAGCTCCAGACTTCCGTCTAGCAGCCCCATTTCGGGCGGCAGTTCCGTCACGTATGTCGACCACAACACCAATTCTCTCAGCTCCGCCATCTGCCCCATCGCCGACGGCAGTTCCATCAGCGGATTACGGCTCAACTCCAACCTTTGCAGATGTTTCAACCCAGCTATGCTGTCCGACAGCCGTGCGATGCGGTTACCCCGCAGGTCCAACTCGCGCAGATTAGTCATGCTATACACTATCGACGGCACCTCCTTCAGCCGTTTGCCTCTCAGTTGGAGCGTATACACCGCCTCGGGGTCTGTCACCTCCTTCAGCGACTTATACACCCTCCCCTCCTGCGCCTGTAGCGAGGCAAGGACTAAGAGGTAAGAACTAAGGAGCAAAAGGTGTATGCGTTTCATCTTAATTGTTGATTGTTAATTTTTCTCTTACCGTTCGGCGGTCTTCCTCCAACTGCGACACCAACTGCTCCACCCCTTCGAAACGGCGCACATCGCGAATCCTGTCCACAAACTCCACCGTCAGCACCTTACCATACAGGTCGCCGTCATAGTCGAACACATTTACCTCAAACACAGTCCTCTCCAATCCAAATGTAGGCTGTCCGCCAAAATTAGCCATACCCCATTTGGGTTTTAATTGAGAATTATCCGAGTGGGGCAAACATTTTTCGATTTCCCATTTTCCATTTTCACTTTCCACTCCGTATACCTTCACCGCGTACACTCCTGCTGCGGGCACCACCTTGGCGTTGTCGTCCAAACACACGTTGGCCGTCGGAAATCCCAGCGTACGTCCCATCTGTCTCCCCTTCACAACCGTGCCCCACAGCCGATAACCGTAGCCCAGTAGCGCCTTCGCCCGTCCCACGTCGCCCACCTCCAAAGCCCGCCGCACCTGGGTAGAGCTCACCGCCACACCTTCCGCCACCAACGGCGTGTCCACCGTCACCTCCACCCCATGACTTGCCGCCAAAGCGGGCAAACGGTCGAAATCGTCGCGCTCACGGCTGCCAAACATATTGTCGTACCCCAGAACCAAGGCACCGCAGTGCAGCCGTCGCATCAACACCTGCTCAAAAAACTCGCATGCCGACAGCTGTGCCGACTCCCTCGTGAAATGCACCTCCACCACCTCTTCCACTCCGCATTCCTCCAGCAGCCGATAACGTTCCTCGTTGGTGTTCACCCTGAACGCCTCCGCCCGCTCCGCCGACAACACCTGCCTCGGATGGCAGTCGAAAGTCACCACCACAGGGCGCAAACCCCGTTGAGCCGACACTCTCGCCAACGCCGACAGAATATGCCTGTGGCCTCGGTGCACACCGTCAAACATGCCCACTGTTACCGCCGTCGCGTAGGGCAACTCGCTAATATCCTCCAACCTATATATTATCATCGCTTACAATTTGGCTGTGCAAAAATACACATAATATTTCATTCATTCGAAAAAAGATTCACGCCCACATCCACCCACCGCTCCCACTCCCCCATCGCCGATAAAACTCACGCCAGCTCAAATCCTGTACCCCAAGAAGTACAAGAATCGGTCATTAAGCCGACTTTTATATCCTTTATCACTTTTCAGGTCTCTTTATGCCATAACAAGTGTTTACTCTACTGCAACTTTAGAAGCACACTTATCACACTCATAAATAACCTTCTAATTCCACCATAACCTTTTTTTCATATATCCTATCGTTATACCTTAGTTATACTTTAGTTATACCTTAGTTATACTATTATATATAGTATAACTAAGGTATAACTAAAGTATAACTAAGGTATAACGATAGGATATATACTGAAGCAAGGGCTGTTGGAAATTGAAAACTTATCAACTTGAAAATTGATTTGATGTCAAACACGAATTATCATCATTTTAACACGAATTGATTCATGAATAATTTGCGCGTGATTCGTGGAAAAACTTTGTCAAAGTATGAACTTCGAGGGCGAGAGAAAAATATTGGAGTCACACCTCTTGAAAGCTAAATGTTTCGTATTAGGAATGAGCGATATGGATTAATTAAGAAAAAAAAGTTTGTTTTAGTGAAACTTTTTTCGATTTTTGTCGTTATCTAGGATAGAAAAAGAAGGTGTAATATAAAAAGCAGCCATGAGACAGTTAAAAATTACCCATTCCATCACCAACCGTGACATCAAGTCGCTCGACAAGTATTTGCAAGACATCTGCAGCGAGGAGCTGCTGACTCCCGAAGAGGAGGTGCAGCTGGCTCAGCGCATCAAGCAGGGCGACCAAGAGGCGCTGGACCGCCTGACAAGGGCAAACTTGCGCTTTGTGGTGTCGGTGGCAAAGCAGTACCAGAACCAAGGACTGAGCCTGCCCGACCTGATTAACGAGGGCAACGTGGGCTTGATAAAGGCCGCCAAGCGTTTCGACGAAACGAGGGGCTTTAAGTTTATCTCTTACGCAGTGTGGTGGATCCGCCAGTCGATACTTCAGGCCATAGCGGAGAACAGCCGTATTGTGCGCCTGCCGTCGAACCAACTGGGGGCACTGAACAAGCTGAAGAAGGAAATTAGCCGTCTGGAACAGGAACTGGAGCGTCCGCCATCGGAAGAGGAATTGGCGGATATGCTGGACATACCCGAGGATAAGATTAAGAGCATCTTGGGCATCTCGGGCAGACATATCTCGATCGACGCGCCGCTGGTGGCCGACGAGGATGTGAACTTTGTGGATGTGCTGCCTAACGAGGATACCCCGCCGACAGACAGTGCGCTGATGCAGGAGTCGCTGTCGCAGGAGATTGAGCGCGCCCTGTCCACCCTCACCGAGTACGAACGCGAGGTGATTAAGATGTATTTCGGCATCGGCATGCCGCACGCACTGAGTTTGGACGAGATAGCGATGAAGTTTGGCCTAACACGCGAACGTGTGCGCCAAATCAAGGAGAAGGGCATCAAACGCCTCCGCGTGAGCAGCAAGAGCAAGCACTTGCAACAGTACTTGTAAAAAAAGTAAAAACTAAAAATTCATATTTCCAATGGCGGCAGCCATTTTAGTTTTTAGTTTTTACCTTTTACCTTAAACGAAGTGAACCTTATTCTGAAATATTTCCCTGAGCTGACAGAGCGGCAACGAGAGCAGTTTGCCGCTTTGCTGCCTTTGTACGAGGAGTGGAACGCGAAGATCAACGTTATCTCGCGCAAGGACATGGACAACTACTACGAGCACCATGTGCTGCACAGCCTCGCCATTGCCAAGGTGCAGCCGTTCAAGACGATGGCAGAGGTGCTGGACGTGGGCACAGGAGGCGGTTTTCCTGGCATACCGCTTGCCATCATGTTCCCCCACTCCAACTTTCACTTGGTGGACTCTATCGGTAAGAAGATAAAGGTGGTGCAGGATGTGGCACAGCAGCTGGAGCTGAAGAATGTGCGTGCCGAGCAGATACGAGCCGAGCAGGTGACGGGAGAGTACGACTTTGTGGTGTCGCGCGCGGTCACCTCGTTGAGCGAGTTTACCCAATGGGTGCGCGGCAAGGTGTCGGACAGCCACTACCACAAGCTGCGCAACGGGATATTGTACCTCAAAGGGGGCGACCTGACAGAGGAGCTGGCACCGTTCAAGAAAAAAGTGCGAACATGGGACATCGCCGACTTCTTCGAAGAGGAGTATTTTGAGACTAAAAAAGTCATCTATTTACCCTACAAATAATTAATCTACCATGAAAAGGAGTCTACCAATAATTGTCTTTCTATTGCTGACCACATGGCTGGCAGCTCAAACCAAGCAAAAGACGATGACCTTTGTGGTGGGCGACTGCAAGTTTGACATGGTGTGGGTGCAGGGCGGCTCGTTTATGATGGGTTGCGAGCCTTATTACAACACAGAAGCGCCCTCGACCGCAACATTCGCAGGTGTGCATGAACTTAATCCAGGGAAATACGACGAATTCCCTTCACACGCTGTGAGATTGGACAACTATTACCTAGGGCGATACGAGGTGACGCAGCGTCTATGGGAGACGGTGATGGGCTACAATCCTTCCAACTTCAAGGGGGACGACCTTCCTGTGGAACAGGTGAGCTACATCGAGGTGAAAGAGTTTATCCGCAAACTCGACAGCCTGACAGGCTACCATTTCCGCCTGCCCACAGAGGCAGAATGGGAATATGCGGCACGCGGGGGCCGGCACTCGGGCGGCTACATCTTCGCGGGCGGAGCCGATGCTATGAAGGTAGGCTGGGGACAAGTGAACAGCGGCGACTCGACCCATACGGTGGGAGGCCTGGTACCTAACGAGCTAGGGCTATACGACATGACGGGCAATGTGTGGGAATGGTGCAACGACTGGTATCGCGACATCGAATACGCATGGCAGGTGGCTAAAGCACTGGATATGCCCGCCCATATAAAAAGCGAAGATGGGCTCTTGATATGGTTAATGAACACCGGGCGGCTGCAGTCACATCCTGGCGTTAACGACGCCATATTGCTGTTGAAAGACAGCGAATTTGACGAGGAAGTGCTCAATCCCAGAGGTCCTGCCACAGGAGAATGCCGCGTGGGACGCGGTGGGTCGTGGACCGACGAGGCGAAAGACCTGCGTATATCGTACCGAAACCTTTGGGTGCCATGGATAAAGCTGAGCGTACTAGGGTTCAGGCTGGCACTGGACGCGGACAAGAAAGATAAATCCACCGCCAACGAGGGGACGGTGTGGATGCCCAACCAATATATCATCGACTCGATTGTGGGCGAAAAGATATACAGTTCGACCACCACGCAGGCTGCGGCACGCATGGCGCAGGGGGTGCTGGAAGGAGTGTTCAGCATAGCGCCTGAAAAACAGGTGCGTTTCTCGGCAGGCAACCTGCAATACAACGCGGTGGCGGGGCAATGGCGTTTTGCTGACAAGCAGTACGACCTGATAGGCGAGGACAATATACGCTACGGCGAAAAATATGCGGGATGGATAGACCTGTTTGCCTGGGGCACGAGCGGATACCGCGAGAAATATCCTTACTACTTTTCGCTCAATTCGGCCTACTACGGCAATGGTGCGGACAAGAACATCGATGGTACCAGCTATGACTGGGGCGTGTATAACCGCATAAACAACGGGGGCAATCGTGAGGGGATGTGGCGCACACTGAGCGTGTATGAGTGGGACTACCTGCTGACAGGGCGCCCCGACGCGTGGCTGCTACGCACCATGGGGCAGGTGAACGGTGTGCAGGGATTGGTGGTGCTGCCCGACAACTGGCTGAAACGAGGGTTCGACACCCTGCACTTCAGCACCATCTACCTCTTCACACCCGAGCAATGGCAGGTCATGGAGCGCGCCGGAGCTGTGTTTCTGCCTGCCGCGGGCATGTGCAAGATGATGAATTATGTGGCAGCGTTGGCGTATGCCTCCAACCCCATCAAGAATAGTGCCCCCATAGAGGGATACAACGTGGGCTATGGGACACAGATACCCATGGTGCACGAGAGCGTAAGCACCATGGCAAAGGTGGCAAATTGCACTACCGATTTCACGAATGGGCATGGCGACGACGACGTGGCAACTGGGGCAGAAAATGATTTTGCCACAAAAAGCAACTACGCCCCTCCGATGGAAGGCAAAGAACAGGTAGGCTACTATTGGACAACCATCCACAACGACAAACGGAACGCTATCGGGATGTGCTTTGCCGTGGGCAGGAGCGCCTTCCTCATGCCGCTGGAGCGGCTGACCCGCTGCTCGGTGCGGCTGGTGCAGGATGTGGAGGATTGAAGGTGGAATACTAGTACATTTCTTTAGGAGAAACGTGAATTATCACAAATTGGTCATGAATCACTCATGGGCAAATATATGGTAATACGCGTTTTACACATTATTATTCAAAAAAAAATGTGTGATTCAAAAAAAAATCGTATATTTGCAACGTCATTTGTGGGTTCAACGATGATGTTCGTCAATCATCAAAAAAAAACATTAACCAGCCAATTTGGATTACGGAATATAAACAAAAACAAACCCTTCAAATAATGTTTTATGAAAAAATACTTTTTACTGTTTACAGCCTTTTTTGGTATTCTGGTACCAACGTACGGGCAAGTAGTCAACTATGGTGACTCGAACTATATGGCAATGATATATGACCCAAATCCGCCGAGGACAACCTTAGGCTACATGGGTTCATCCATTTGTTCCGCATTCATCTTTGCCAGACTACGACCTTGCATTCAATATGGAAAGATTTTCGCCGTGGATTCAATAGAACACATTTACGGAATAGCATTCACTGCCGATTCTGTGGTCAGACATAAGTCAGGAATTGCTAGGGACAAATCGATACCCGCAGGGCTGTATCTCTATAATGTGCCGCGAGGCACCAATGAGCCAATCCTTATAGACTCTATTATAGTGGACTGCGCAATGCCCTACAAACAATTTGTGTACCACGCAGTAGATACGACTTTCACACCCAATTTATATATACACGACACAGTGCCGGTGTTTGAAAGGCTGTTCTCGCGCGAGCATGTGTTCGGGCCCGACGACTCTGTATTCGTAACTTACGGTTGGCTTCCCTCACCAAGCAATGAATATGACTCAAGAGACTGCTGGGAATGCTACATCCATGTAATCTGGCCTGGCAACAGGGCGTATACCCGAGACATATGGGAATGTGTGTACACTTACGACCATTCCACTACCCAACCGGGACCAATATTCCCCATCCGAAACAGGGCGTGTCCTAAGGTGGAAGGGCTGCGGGTGGACAGCGTGGACGGCACGCGGGTGTGGATTTCGTGGCCGCCGGTGGACTCGGCGACACACTACCACCTGGAGTACGGCCCCAACGGGTTTAAGTACGGCTGCGGCGTGTACAGCAGGGGAGCTGTGGTGGAGGTGGACAGTATCAGCGGCACGTCGTACTGCATCAGCGGCATCGACCCGGACATGGTGTACACCTACTTTGTCAGTGCCTACTGCCCCACGATGAAGCAGTACGGCATGCCTGACAGCGTGCGCATCGCGGCAAACGACGTGATGAGATGCCCCATGACAGAGGGACTGCACATCGACAGCCTACTGCCCCACGGAGTGAGGCTGGCATGGGACACCGTGCCGGGACAGACGGACTTCCAGCTGTATGTGCGACGCGACGACACTGCTGCCATATATCTGCGTCCTACCAGCAACCCCTACGACCTGACCGGCCTTACGGACAGCATACTGTACACGGTGATGCTGCGCGCCCAGTGCCACCATCTCTGTCCCCTGCACGACACATTGCTGTGGGGCAGGTGGGGGCATCCGGTACAGTTCACCCTTGAGAACCCCAACACAGGCGGAGTGGGCGTAAACGAGGCACAGATGGTGCTTCGCATAGCCGTTGTGCCTAATCCCGCACGGGGAATCGTCACCATCATGACGGAGGGCTTGCGAGCGGCAGGCGGTGGCACAATCTCCATCACCGATGCCGCTGGCAGGCGGGTAATAAGCGAGCCGCTGAAGTCAGACAGCCAACAGGTGGACATCGCCGCCCTGCCTGCGGGTGTCTACTTCGTCACTCTCACTACCCCGCAGGGCTCGGCATCGGCAAAGCTGGCGGTGGAGTGACGGAGATTTCCCCGTACTCTAAAGGTGGGTTCTATAAATTCCACGTATGAACAATAAAAGCTTTATTACATACTTTTCTGAGATTTCGGCCTGTTTTTGTCATCTTGCTGACTTTCATTCAGTCATGATGCACCGCATCATTCCTTCATGAAAGCCAACAATCTGCTCAAAACCAGTCTCGAAATCTCTTGAAAGCAATTTATAGAACCCACCTAAAAAAAACACCACAAATCATCCACGTATTGTTCCAAGGGAAGGTGAGACATATCCTTACCGAAAGGTGGGAATAAACAATCGGAAATCCTAAATTGGGACGTCATTGTGTAATAATTTCTATTTTCGATTTTCATTTTCATTTTTTTTCGTATCTTTGCTTTTTAAATATAAGAATAATAAAATGCCTATTCTTTTGTTGCACAAAAGGATAGGCAAAATTAAGGCTGTTATGCACATTGCTATTGCAGGGAATATCGGTTCGGGTAAGACCACATTGACGAAGATGTTGGCGCGTCATTATGGGTATAGACCCATATATGAGTCGACGGAGACGAATCCTTATATCAACAGTTTTTATGAGGATATGCGCCGTTGGTCGTTCAACATCCAGATCTACTATCTCCACACCCGTACACGCCAATTGCTGGACGCACACAAGGAGAGCAAAAACATCATCCAGGACCGTACACTGTATGAGGATGCCTATATCTTCACACCCAACCTGCACGCAATGGGGCTAATGAACACACGCGACTTTGACAACTACCAACACACGTTCGAGTTGGTGTCGTCGTTTTTGCAGCCGCCAGACCTGCTGATATATCTGCGTGCTGATGTGCCGACGCTGATACGCAACATACAGTCGCGCGGGAGAGAATATGAGAACAGCATCCGCCTGGACTATCTGACAGGCCTCAACAGACGCTACGAGGACTGGGTGGAGAATTACAACAAAGGCAAAATCATCGTGGTAGACCTGAATAAGTTGGACTTTGTGGCAAAGGAGGAAGACCTGGGTGCAGTGTACAACATGATTGATGCCGATATTAACTCACTATTTACTGAAGCATGATGAGAGTGTTAGCAGTCATACCCGCACGTTACGCCTCGACCCGGTTCCCGGGCAAGCCTCTCGCCCTGCTTGGCGGCAAGCCTATGATAGAATGGGTGTGGGAGCGCGTGGCATCGCTGACAACCCTGAGCAAAGCCGTAATTGCCACCGACGACGGGCGCATAGCCAAGGCGGTGACGGCATTTGACGGCAAAGCCATGCTGACATCGGGCAGCCACCGCAGCGGCACAGACCGTTGCGGAGAGGTGCTGAAACGATTGGAGGCAATAGGAGAAGAATACGATGTGGTGCTGAACGTGCAGGGCGACGAGCCGTTTGTGAAACGCGAGCAATTGGACAGCCTGATAGCCTGCTTTGCAAACAGCGACACACAAATAGCCACCCTTAAGACCACCATTACCGAGAGCGAGGAGCTGCTTTCGCCTAACAATGTGAAGGTGGTGTGCGACCTACAAGACCGCGCCCTTTACTTCAGCAGACAGCCCATTCCCTATCTGCGGGGTGTGGCGATGGAAGAGTGGCTACAAAACCACAACTACTACAAGCATGTGGGTATATATGCTTTCCGAGCTAACACGCTGAAGGAGTTGGTGCGCCTACCACAGTCGCCACTAGAACTAGGAGAAAGCCTAGAACAGCTGCGCTGGTTGGAGAACGGATACAGCATAAGAGTATGCCAGACCGAGGCCGGCAACATGGGCATAGACACACCCGAAGATCTAGCTACAGCAGAACAGTATTTGACAGAAATGATACATGACCACAAGATAATTTAATAACGTATGAATATAACAGAACTAATCGTAGAATTTGTCAAACAGGGCAATCTTGTTGAATTTCCTGGGATGGGGACGTTGACTGGCACCCATGTGAACGCATACCATGACACCGCCACAGGCACCTATTATCCTGCCCGCCGCACGGTTGTGATGAACAACAGCCTAGCAGGTAACAAGGCAATCATACGCCATATCGCCGAGAAGGAGTGCGTGACCAACGATATTGCGGAACAGATGTGGAACAACTACATAGCAGCATTGGAGGACAAGTTGCGCCGCACGGCATCGGGACACGAGTTTCCAGGACTGGGCACGATGCGAATGAAGGGAACGAACGTTACGTTTGACGCACTTCCCGACCTAGATCTCGACGCTAGCAAGCGACACGAGCAGCCGTTGGAGAATGTTGCCACATATACGCCCAAGGCAGTGGAAGACCCGTTTGCCGCCTTTGACAAACCTGTATCTCCTACTCCCAACCCCGAGCCTGAACCAGAGCCGGCTCCAGCTCCGAAACCCGAACCGACTCCAGCTCCGAAACCCGAACCCGAGCCTAAGCCGACACCCGTGGTAGTCCCTCCCATCGAGGCTACGCCCAAGTCGACAAGCAATGCTGACCATCTGTCGGAGGTAAAGCGCATGCTGGACGAGATACCCTCGTCACCCAAGGATGCAAAGGCAAGACGTATGGCAGAGAAAGCCGCCGCCAAAGCAGAAAAAGAGGCTAGAAAGGCCGCTGAAGAGGCAGAAAAAGCTGCTGCCCGTAAGGCTGAAATGGCACTAAAAGACAAAGAGAGAGCCGCCAAAGAACAGGCAAAAGCTGCCAAGGAGCAAACAAAAGCTGCAAAAGAGCAAGAGAAACAAGCCGCAAAAGCCAAGAAACACGAACAGAAGGATGAGAAGAAAAAGGGGCGCGCATGGATATGGTTGCTGCTACTGTTACTGCTGTTGCTACTGGGATTTGGTGCCTACTACTATTTCACTCGGATGCACACGCCCAAAGGCGAGAGTTGCGCTCGAGAGGTGGAGCTGTCGTACAAAGACCAGTTTACGGAAGACCGCAACCTACTCAAATTTGAGGAAAAGGACATTGAACGGAGCACTATATTGGTGCATAACTTTATGGCTGACTATGTGCACCAATTCCTGCTTGCCCGCCATTACGGCAATGCCTTCGCCCCTGTGATGAACCAGGTGGACCAATATGCCAACAGCCGTCTGCATGAACTGATGGTGGAGGGCTATTGCGTGAAACGCTTTTTCCCCTACGAGGACTTCTGGCTGAAACGCAACTATACTGAATACAAAGAGGTAGGTGCCAACTACTACCGCTGCAAAGTTCAGGGTGAGCTAATGAACCTCGACTTCCTGGACGGACTGCTTGATGACATCATTGTGGGCCTAGGTTTGCACGCCGATGGATATGGCCTGAACGGCTACGGGGCCGGTGCTGGCGGTGGTAGAGGCAATGCCAACGCCAATGCCAAGAAGAACGACCAGCCATACGTAGAGGTGGTGCCTGAGGCTCCGACATTCAAGAACAGCAAACAGGGCTTCGACATTGTTGCCGGATTCTTTACATCGAAGAAATCGGCCAACAAATGTGCAAACCAGCTGAAAGCATTGGGCAGTGATGCCTATATCATCAGCAAGTCGGGCGGCTACTATGTGAGCATGGGATCTGCTCCCACCTACACGGCAGCACAGGCAATGGAGAAACACATCAAGTCGTGGTATAAGAGCGACGTAACCATCAAGAACTTCAACGAGTAGAGCAAGAGCGCATGGGTCATCACAAGCTGGAACGTTTTGCAGAGAACCTGACCTTCCCGAACCTGTTTCAGGTGTCGTATGAGATGCTGCAACAAGAAGGGTTTGCCCTGCGGGGTCGTTGGAACGGTTTCTTTGCCAACAACAACCCCATCACACTTGAGCTGGGATGCGGCAAGGGAGACTATACGGTAAGCCTTGCCCGCATACACCCCGAACGAAACTACATTGGGGTTGACATCAAGGGCGCACGGCTATGGCGTGGTGCTAAGACCAGCAACGAAGAGAAGATGCAAAACGTGGCGTTTGTGCGTACAAGGATTGAACTGATAGAACAATTCTTTGCACCCGACGAGGTGTCGGAGATTTGGATTACCTTCCCCGACCCCCAGCCCAAGAAAGAGAATAAGCGACTGACTTGTGAACGTTTCTTGGGATACTACAAGAACTTCTTGCAACAAGGGTCACCCATACACCTTAAGACCGACTCGCAGGATCTGTATGAATACACGCTGAACGAGGTTATCCCCGCAGGAGGCTACCGCGTGGAATATGCCACCAACGACCTGTACGTCCTTGCCGCCGCCGAGCATAGCGAAATAGCCTGCTTGACGGAGGCACAGATGACACAGACATTCTACGAGCGCATGTTCCTAGAACAAGGAATGCCTATCACATACTTGAAATTTTATATCAACTAGCTAAACGAATTAATTTAATGTATAATATATAAAATCTAATTTTATGTCAGGACACAACAAATGGTCAAAGATTAAGAGAGCAAAAGGCGCAGCTGATGCCAAACGCTCAAAACAGTATTCGAAAATTCTGAAAGAAGTAGCCGTTGCCGTTCGCGAAAGCGGCCCTGATCCCGACAGCAACCCCCGCCTGCGTCTGCTAGTGCAGAACGCCCGTGGATGCAACATGCCCAAGGACACTCTGATGCGTGCCATCAACAAGGCTAGCGATAAGGATGCTGCCGTGCTACAGGAAATCACCTTCGAGTGCCATGTGAACCATGGTATCGCCCTGTTTATCGAGTGTCTCTCTGACAACAATATGCGCACCGTTGCCAACATCCGCAGCATCATGAACAAAAACGGCGGCACCATGGAGACCAACGGCAGCCTTAGCTTCCTCTTTACCCGCAAGGGTGTTTTCGTCATTCCTCGCAAACCCGACATGGATATTGAGGAGCTGGAAATGACGCTTATCGACGGTGGCTTGGAAGAGATGGAGGTTGACGACGACTACCTCACCCTCTATACCGCTTACGAAGACTTTGGCAACATGGTCAAAATGCTGGAAGAAATGAAGATTGAGTGCGAAAGTGCCGAACTTCAGCGTATTCCCAACACCACCCGCGTCATTGACGAAGACTCGATGCGCAAAGTTCTCAAAGTCATCAACCTGCTGGAAGAGGACGACGATGTCACCAATGTCTTCCACGACATGGAAATACCCGACGACTTCGAAGAGGAGTAATGAAACTATTCCTTGTACCCACCCCTGTAGGCAACCTCGGCGACATGACCTATCGTGCCGTCGAGGTGCTGAAAGGAGCAGACCTGATACTTGCCGAAGATACACGCACGTCGAGAGTGGTGATGCAACACTATGGCATAACCACTCCCATGCAGTCGTACCACATTCACAACGAACACCAGACACTACATAATATCATTGACCGCCTGCTGGGCGGGATGACTATTGCATTGGTTACTGATGCTGGCACACCCGGCATTAGCGACCCCGGGTTTCTGCTGATACGCGAAGCTGTCAAGAACGACATACCCGTCGAGACACTGCCTGGGGCAACAGCATTTGTGCCAGCATTAGTCGACAGCGGGATACCCTGCGACAGATTTGTGTTCTTAGGATTCCTTCCCCATAAAAAAGGCCGCCAGACCGCCATCCGCCAATTAGAACAAGAAACAAGGACGATGGTCATATACGAATCGCCTTTCCGACTGGTCAAACTATTAGAAGATCTGAGAGACGTTGTCGGAGAAGAAAGGGAAGTGAGTGTATCGCGCGAAATAAGCAAGTTGCACGCTGAAACAGTTAGAGGGCCTTTACACCAAGTTCATCAGCACTTTGCCAATTGCGATGTAAAAGGCGAAATTGTAGTAGTGTTGGCAGGAACCAACGTTTTCGATAAGCCGAGAGCAGAGGGCAAATCACTCAATGGTTGCACTAACTTGAGGCGAGAAAACGTCTGTTGCGAAAAAACGAACGATTAAGATAATAACGTATGCCATTAGATGTCTTTCTCAACCGACTAATATGTGCCTTGGTAGGAGGCATAATCATCGGATTGGAGCGCCAATTGCGCAAACGCAATGCGGGGCTTGCCGTTAACGCGTTGGTGGCAGTAGGAGCTTGTATCTTTATCCTCACCTCCGAAAGTGTCATCACGGCATCCATTCAAAATGGAGGACCTGTGAACAACGACAATCTGCGTGTTCTGTCACAAGTGGTCACTGGCATTGGCTTCCTTGGAGCCGGTGTCATCATGAAGAATGGACTTACCATCCATGGGTTGAACAGTGCTGCTACCATCTGGTGTAGTGCTGCTGTCGGATGCTTGTGCGGCTACGGCATGTGGCGGTATGCGGCCATCTCCGTCGCCGTCATTGTATTCATCAACTGGATAATCAAGAACCTTGAAATCCGTGTAGAAAAGAAGTACCAAGACAAAAACAATAACGACAATACAGAATCGTAGTTTCTTTTCTAAGGAAATGAAACAATTTTACCCTTTTTACGTAAAACTATAACTACCAAACGATGCAAGCAACAGCCTTGCAAACCAAATTAAAAGCAAACTAACAATTAGAAGAACCGTTATAGATGGATTTGGAATTTGATAATCTGCTCACTGCTGGAGTCGATGCCGATGGGATGGTATCGCGTGCGGAGATTATTCCATTAGTCACCAAAGAAGACGAATCATTTCTCCTTTATGAAGAGGATATCCCCGACGATATGCCGCTGCTTCCTCTGCGCGACAACGTACTCTTTCCGGGTGTGGTAATGCCCGTCACGGTTGGACGCAAATCCTCTTTGCAGCTACTCCGTCTTGCCGAGCGCAAGAGCCTACGTATTATTGTTGTAGCACAGAAAAACGATACAGAGGAGCCCTCGTTTGACGACTTGAACAAGATTGGTGTAATTGCACGTGTGTTGCGTGTAATTGACCTTCCCCACGACAATACCATGGCGATACTGCAGGGAACCATGAAATGCACCCTCCGCAGCATCTCTCAGACCACTCCCTTTTATCGTGGCGAAGCCACTCTCGTCAACGAGAACACAAAGCCTAGCCACCCACGCCTATTCCACAATAGAGTATTGGCAATACGGCGCCGCTATGCCGAACTACAGCAGAAGAAGAACAACGGCAGCGGTTTTAATTCCAAAGACATTATCAGTTCCCTTTCCAACATCGGCAGCGACCGAATTCTTATCAACTACATATCAGCCCACCTCGACATATCTGCTGCCGACAAGCAGCAACTTCTCAACGCTCCCGATTACGAATTCCGCGCCGAATTAGTTGCCGAGTTCATTGAAAACGAACACGAATATCTCCGCATTCGCGACGATATACAAGACAAAACTCGCCAAGAGATGGACCGCCAACAACGCGAGTACTTCCTCAATCAACAGATGCGGGTCATCCAAGACGAACTAGGAGGCTCCTCGTCCGACCAAGAGCTGCAACACTTGCAAGAACGTGCATCCAAAAAGCACTGGTCCAAAGCTGTCAACGAAGCCTTCAATCACAGCATTGAGAAACTGCGCCGCACCCCACCACAAACTCCCGATTACACCGTCGAACTAAACTATGCCGAGCTACTCCTATCCCTCCCTTGGAACGAATACAGTAAAGACGACCTCCGCACCTCTCACGCACGGAAAGTACTCGACCGCGATCATTACGGCCTGGAGAAAGTCAAGGAACGTATCCTAGAATACATCGCCGTACTAAGCCTCAAAGGTGACATGAAAAGCCCGATACTCTGCCTCGTTGGTCCTCCAGGCACCGGCAAGACCTCCTTGGGCAAAAGCATCGCTACTGCCATGAAGCGCAAATATGTCCGCATGGCGCTTGGCGGCCTGCACGATGAAGCCGAAATCCGCGGGCACCGCAAGACATACGTTGGCGCCATGCCCGGACGCATCATCCAGAATATAAAGAAGGCTGGCGTTAGCAATCCTGTATTTGTACTTGACGAAATTGACAAGGTCCAAGGCATGAGCCACAATGGCGACCCTACGTCGGCACTTCTTGAAGTGCTCGACCCCGAGCAGAACAATGCTTTCCACGACAATTACCTCGAACTAGACTACGACCTATCGCACGTACTATTCATCGCCACCGCTAACACCCTCAGCACCATCCAGCCAGCTTTGCTCGACCGAATGGAAGTAATTGATCTCAGCGGCTACATATTAGAAGAAAAACTGGAAATTGCCAAACGACACCTCATTCCCCGACAACTAGAAGAACACGGTTTTTCCAAAAAGGAACTGAAATTCAGCAACGCCCTACTCACCCATATCATCAACGACTATACACGCGAAAGCGGTGTCCGCCAGCTCGAAAAGACCATTGCTAAAATAGTTCGCCACCATGCAGTAAAAAAGTCCGAAGCCATAGACTACGACCCCACCATCCACACAGATGAACTCAAAGAAATCCTCGGTCTCCCCATACACAACAGTGAACATCGGGGCAACGAACCCAAAGTAGGTGTCGTAACCGGGCTCGCATGGACTCAGGTTGGAGGCGAAATACTCTTTATCGAGTCCAGCATCAGCAAAGGCAAAGGCACACTCACCATGACGGGAAATCTTGGCGACGTGATGAAAGAATCAGCTACTTTGGCCTTCGAATACATCAAGGCCAATGCCGACCAATTTAACATCAGTCCCGACAAACTCGAAAACAGTAATATCCATATACATGTCCCTGAAGGTGCCACCCCCAAGGACGGTCCTTCGGCTGGCATCACCATCTTCGTCGCGATGGTCTCTGCCCTCACTCAGCAGAAAGTCATCCCTACCATTGCCATGACTGGTGAAATCACCCTCCGCGGTGCTGTCACTGCTGTTGGGGGCATCAAAGAAAAAGTCCTTGCAGCTAAACGTGCCAACATCACCGACATCATCCTATGCAACGACAACCGTCGCGACATTGAAGAAATCCCTGCGCATTACCTCAATGGACTCACCTTCCACTACATATCCGAAATGAAGGACGCTCTCCCCATCGCATTCCAAAGCTAAACCGTTCCGCCATGATAAGAGCTTTCCTAATTCTCTCCCTACTGCTACCGCTTGTGCTCAATGCCCAAACACCCTTCTCCATTAGTTCTCAACGCAACATACACCTACCCCAAGGACTCGATAACCTATCCTCCACCGACAACCACCTCTACGCTTACAACCACATGCTTGTAAGCACTCCTATATCACAACACCCACTTCCTCCGCTCCAACCCGACACCCTGTGGGCCAACATCATCCCCGATGCTGATTACATCGTACGCAATCCCCACGATAGCACACTCTACTTCACCCGACGCGACCCTGACGGCACAACCAATCTCTACACCTACACCCCACAATCCTTCCGCAAAATACACCGCATCAATATCAACGGTTGGCAACGAGACATCTGTCATCCCACCTTTTCTGCCAATGGCAAAATGATGATATTCACTTCCATGGGCAAGGTAGGTCTCGGTGGCTATGATCTTTGGTGCTCCCTTTGGAACGGACACCGCTGGACACGACCCATCAACCTTGGCAACACTATCAATACGCCCGGCAACGAAACCAACCCTGTATTCTACAACAACTTCCTTATCTTCACCTCTGACAGCATCCCTAACAGCCAACCGGGCAAACACCTCTACGCCTTCTTCCTTCGCGAAGCCTCCTCCATCGACGAAATCATTTTCGACTCCTACACCGTTCAGCCACTCCCCTACCCCATCAACGGCAACGGCAACGATATGAACATTGCTTTCCACCATCCAACCTCACAAGGATGGTGGGTCTCCACAAGGTCAGGGCAAAAAGAGCTCTTCTCATTTACCGGACAACTCGACGCAGTAATGGTTTCCGGTATCGTCACCGATATTCATCGCCGACCCCTGCCACAAGCCACCATTAAAATGATGCTCAATAACAGAATCGTCGCTAGTACCACCGCTGACGGCAATGGACATTACCAACTACTTGTCCTACCTAACGACGACTACGTCCTACAAGCCTCGCTAAGCGGCTACTTCAACTACGAACAAACACTACCCGTCATCCGTACCACCGAGCGGATACTCATATCATCATTTCCACAAAACATCCAACTCACCTCTCTCCCGCTCAACCGCCCTATTCTTCTCCAAGACATATTCAGTCAAGGCAGCGATATCCAACTCTCACCCAATGGCATCAACGCACTGAAACCCGCCATTATCTTCCTACGTGACAACCCACTAGTCAAAGCAACCATATCTGTTTACTGTGACCAAACCAATGAAGAAGCATTTAATAATATGCTTATCGAACACCGTATCAATACCTTACACCAACACCTACATTCATACCTACCTTCCGACACTCAATTTTCCATTATCAACGGCAATATTACTGAACAAATTGACCCCTCAGACACAGGTGCCAACTTCATTTTTATCACTTTTAGCAAATAGCATACAAACATAATATACAGCAAATTAAACGCTATTTACTTCTATAAATCTTTAGAAAAAAGAAAAAAAATTTGTTCAATTCCAAAAAAAGTAGTACTTTTGCAACCGTTTTCAAGAGAAACCTAATAGAAAACAACGTTCGGGGCGTGGCGCAGTTGGCTAGCGCACTTGCATGGGGTGCAAGGGGTCGAAAGTTCGAGTCTTTTCGCCCCGACACGAAGAAAGGAGTTGCAGAACTCCTTTTTTTTATGCCCTATACAATAAAACTACAACAACTGCGTTATCCTCGAAAACAACTAAAATCTATTAATATGAAGAAATTTTACATTCTCTTAATCGCCCTGGCACTTACCGCCGGCACAGCCTATGCTCAGAGCAACGATTCTATCGAACGCGCCAAACAGCAAGAGGCCTTATTGAAACAACAACAGAAGGAACAGGAAGAACTCCTCAAACAACAGCAGAAAGAGCAGGAGCGTCTGATGCGCGAGCAGCAGAAAGCCGCTGAGAAGGCACAGCAAGAGCGCGCCAAAGAGCAGGAAAAGCTCATCAAAGAGCAGCAAAAAGAGCAGGAGAAAGCCCTGAAAAAAGAACAAGACCGCCAAAAACGCGAACAGGCCAAGGCCGAACAGAAAATCCGTCAGCAGCAGAAGAAAGCCGAAAAGGAACGCAAGCGTCAAGAACACTATGCCGCTTGGGGACGCAAACCCAGTTTCACCGCTGACCCCTCCGTCAGCATGCTCACCGACCGCCGCATCTACGGCCAAAACAACTACTACAACAGCATCGGTGCCAACCTTGGTGTCACCTTCGACTATCATCGTCCCATCGCCCGCCGTTGGGACTTCAATATCGGTCTCGGCTACCGCTACACCATCTACTGCTATAGCCATCTAGGCATCACTGGCGACGACATTACTGCTGCCTCCTACAACGTCAAGGAACAGACCACTCCCACCAGCACCATCGTCCTCCCCATCAAGCTCAGCCATATCAACAAGGACAACGAACACGGCTGGTATATTGGTGCCATTCCTGGCTTCATGATTAGCAAACCCGTATACAACATGAATCGCGTCCGCCTCGACCTTGCTATCGGCACCCAGAACCGCTGGCTCATCTTCGCCCCCGGCACCGAGGTCTACTTCAATCTCCTCCCCACCTATACGAAAGGTAGCGGCAACATGATTCACGAATTCGGCATCCGCTTCACTCTCTAACAAAACTCTTATACAATATCGGGGTCTAAAAAGCACCACTTTTTAGACCCCGTTTCTTTTGTCTATACAACAAATCCACCTCAGGCGCAGAACCATCCGCTAGTTGTAAGCATGCACACCTCCTAGGATGAGGTTTACCCCAAAATAGGTTATCACAACACTGAGGAATGCCACTGCGCAATAGAAATGAAACAGTGTATGGGAATGCCTCTCTTTGCGTGCCATATAAAGAGGATAGAGATAGACAATAAGGGTTATGAGTGCCCAGACCTCCTTAGGATCCCACGACCAGTAGTTACCCCACGACACGTTCGCCCAAACGGCACCGATAATGATACCTATCGACAACAACGTCACCGCAGGATATAGCAACAAGAGGTTGGTGCGCTCGAGCAGCACACGCTGTGTGGGCAGAATGAGTGCAGCCACACTGCTCAGCATCACAAATAGGAACAGCGCATAAGCAATCATGATGATGGTGACATGCAGTGACAGCAACGGTGAGTTAAGGACTGGCATCAGGTGCGTAACGGGAGGATTGGAGCCGTTCATCATCGCTACCAACTGACAGAATCCCATCGCCAACAAGCTGACGGAGGGCGCAGCAGGATGACGCCAGGAGGCACAAAGAGCCACTATGCCCAACATCACCGTCATGAGGTTCATACTATCGAAACCGCCAGCCATAGGAACATGACCACCTGCAATCCAGCGTAATGCGATGACAAGCAACACAAAGAGGGTAAGCAAGGCAACTAACACGATAGCTATACGTTGATGAACTATCTTCTTGCCACCGTTTCCTATGGCATAAAGGTTCGTTTCTTCGTAACAGACGTTTTGTCGCCTCGGCATAGTGCAATCACTGTGTGACATGACCTCTGTTCTCGATTTATCAAAAACATTGAGTGCAAAAAACAGAATGCCTAGCGCCATCACCAACATAGCAAGCCAACGTCCGGTAGTAAGGGCATTATAGAGCCGTTCTGCTCCTATGCGCGCAGCCGATGGGATGACTGCGGCTGCCTGCTTCTGCTGATACTGGCAGGTCTTGTCGAAAACCATTTCGAGCGTCTCAAAGTCGCCCTTCACCACCAGTTCTTGACAATAGCCCAATTGTTTGCGAACAAACATATAGGCATCGTCATCGACACTAAGTGGTAGTGCATCGTTTTGCGAATACCAGCCCAGAGTGCCCAAAGTGTCGGTAAGGGGATAGATTTTGAGCAGTTTACTATTTGCAACCATTTGCACCAAACTCACCTTTTCATTCACTGCCGCCATTTCCTTGGAGTAAGGTTTACCCTCGAAGATGGATTGGTGAGCCAATAGGTTATTCAATGAGGTGTAACGTCCCTCCATGCCTAGTTGTCGACGTGTATGGTCGCCTTTAATCTTGATGACAGGCTCTTCGCACCATTCGCCATAATAGAATATCCAACCGCTGAGCACCTGTTCGGATGAAAGCCCCTGATATGTGGCATTGCCATAGAGTTTTGTGGTAAAGTCTTTGGCAAGGGTTTGCAACGGACACACTCGCCCATTGTAGAGTACCTGAATGCGTCCCATCTGGTCAGCAGTATGGCGTGGTAAGGTGGATGGAGTGGCGAACACCGACGTTGCCCCCATAAGCAGGAGTAGCAGCGGCAGTCCTCTAAGCAGTTTACGGAAGTGCGACCGGGGCGAAAGGAACATAAGTATACATCCCACAATCAGCAGCAGGAACCCCGAGTATGTGACAGCGATGCCTAGTGGGTCGTGCGAAACACTAAGCGTAGAGTTGCCCTCGGCATCATAGTCTTCTTGATAAAAGCGGTAACCTCTCCGCTTATAGATGTTGTTCATTGAGATGACGGCCCTTTCGCCTCCGGCTGAAATATGGCTCACAAAGTCCATCGGAGCATGCGAACCCGGATACGTGACCACTTCAAACCGTTCTAGCGTGACAGTGAAAGGCAGCCTATATTCCTTGCCGTTCTCATTTGCAAATACATTGTTCGGTACACCTTTCTGTAGCGTCATACTGCCACGACTGCCCGTCCAAGTGGAGAGTCCTCCACCCAACAGGATGACCACCACCGACCCATAAAGCAACAGTTGGTAAGGAGTGTGCCACATTTTGTGGCGCACAATGGCAACAATGGCACTTACCCCCACTAATGCCAATAGTAGGATAAACCACCACGAGTTATACACTGCCGACGACGCAACTTCTGTGCCGGACAACTTTTCAACAATGGTGCCGGCAGCGAGTACTACCACCACCAGCACCATAAGCAAAACACTGTTTTTTTTCATTTCCAGTATGACTAGTAATACTAGGGATACTAGTACAACTAGTTAAATTGCATTAATAAACTTCACAACTGCATCGCGGTCGCTCTTCGACAGTTGACGGAATTTCTCCACAGTCCAGCGGGCATCGCTGCCCGGACAGCCGTGCCACATGATGGCCTCCACCACATTGCGGGCTCGGCAGTCGTGCAGGCGGTCGCTGTGTCCACTACAAATGGGCGACAGTCCGCGGCCCCACAGCGGAGTAGTGCGGCACCAGCCTGTACGAATGTCGTTGACCATGTGTAGGCGGTGTTGCACCATGTCAGTATACGGCCAGATAGTCTGATAGGGATAGCGAGGCAGGCGTGCGTCGCCGTCGGCAAAGAAACCATTGGGATCGGTATAGATATCGGGGCCTGTCTTCCAGCTAGGACGGTGGCAGGTAGCACACCCCATGTCGCGGAACAACTTGCGACCCCGTTGCACCGTAGTGTCTGCCAGATTACGTGCGGCGGGTACTGCCAAACCGCGGTGCCATACCATAAAGTTTACATAGTCTTGGTCGCTCATCTCGATGGGCAGGGTGTCGCACATCAGGTAGTTGTAGATGTCGGTACGAGGGTCGCCCGTCTTATTCCACTGGGGGAAGTAATGATAGAACTGAGCCTGCACCTCTGGGTCTTCCGAAGCAGTAGTAGCATAGATGCTCTTGTTTAGACTGAGGTAGTGACTTCTGCGGTCACTACGCGTCACATTGGGTATATTCCAAATGGCATTGGCTCCGGCAGCGTCCTGCAAAGGACCGCGGCTAAGGGCGTATGTGAAGCGTTTGGGATGGTTGGTGCGACCATAGAGCGATGCCCAGTCGTGACCAGCCCAAATAGCCGGATTGAGATCGGCACCCGCATCATATTCCTTTTGATACTGCGCCTTTAGCGAGTCATCGGGAATGGCATCCAACAAACCCGTACCATAGATACCGATAGTACTCTCCAAACGGAACTCCATCTGGCTATAGGGAGCTGACAGGGGAGCATAGAAAGCATCCTCTGGAATTGTCACTTCAGGGTAGATTAGGCTGTATGTCTCGCCATCGGGGAAACGGTTGCCCCATTCGTCGGTGTATCCGAGCCATGCGATGTTGATTTTGCTCTCATCTATCGACGGTTTGAAGGGCGGCACTGCTTTGGTCTGAGGCATTCCTGCCACCGAAGTCTCGTAAGCATCGGTCGTCCTATTGTATACCACCAGCAGATAGCCGTTGGCCCAATCGTCGGCACGATAACGCTCCATACGACGACCATGGCCGTAGCCTGGATGACATGCCTCACACGAAGAACGTACATAAAGCGGTCCCAAACCGTTGAACGGCGGGTTGTTCTGTGTCATGGTATGTTCAAAGAAGAACTCACCATACTTAAAGGCATTCACCATGCCGGCATTCTCCACTGCAGGTGTAGGGTCTTCAAATGCAGATGCCGACTGGTTGAACGTGGTGCCCAGCCGACCTCCTGCGTAGGTTTCTTCCGCCAACTCGTCCGACAGGCCTGGTGTCACATCGTCAGGCTGGCAGCTTGTTAGAAAGGATGCTGTGACAAACGTCACAACAGCCATTATAATTGTTTTCTTTTTCATATTGTAGTAGTTATTTATAGTTCTCTTAGCATATTGTTGATTTCAGCCAGTGCGTCGCTCAGCTCAGCGCAAGCCTCCACAGCGGCACCATTGGCAGCCTCGGCATAATGTAGCACAAACGGTGCTGGCATTGCGTTAATCTTTGCAATGGCATTATCAATAGCACTGATTACATGACCGTCAATCGAAGCATCGTGGCCTTTCACAAAGCCATGCAGCGACTTACCCTCATCTCTCGAACCTTCCACACCGCCCATATAGGCATTGCGGATACTGAGGATGTTGTTGTAGAAGTCGATAATAGATTTCTGACTATAAGGCGACTCAATGTAAGTGATGTCCTCGCCGTGCCATGCGGCATAAATCTTCGAGCTGCCCACCTCGTCGGCAATATCTGAGCAGCCTTGCACAATAGCCATCAATGCGGCAATACGGCTTGCATACGTGCTGCCGGGCTTGCCCGCGTTCTTCATGTTCTCACCATAGCTGTAATTGCCACCTGCCACAGTGTATGCCATTTCCAGTTCGTCGAGTTTGGCGACATGGCTCTCAGGAGCCTTGCTCCCCAACCAGCCCACCTCCAGCTGATAGCAGCGGTTGCGCAGGTCGCCCGCCACAGCTGCGGCATAGATCCACTCATTCTCGGTAATGTCGGCAGCCTTCTTGGCTCTGCCGTCGGCAAACAGGATATACTCCAGCCCATGGAATCCCAGCAAAGCGTTGCCCAAACGCTCGCCAGCCACCACGTCGCCATCCTCGCCATCAAGGGCGGCAATCATGGCAGGACTTTCATACATCAGTGTACGGAAAGCATCCTCGTCCAAAGGCCACGAGTCGATGTGGGGGTCGATGCCAAAGTCGCCAGCGGCACCAAACAGGAAAGCCTCGCTCTTTTCCCACTGCTCACGAGCATCAAGGAAAGTCTGGCAAGCAGCCTCAATTCCTGCGTCCGTGGCGTTCTGACGCAATGCAGCCAGCTGCTCTGCCAGCTGCTCTGTCTTAGCAGCAAGGGCTGTGTAGGTCGGAGCCACCGTGTGGTCCACAAATTGTTCTGCCACCTGGGCAGCAAGTTCATCATCAACAGTTCCGTCGTTTTCATCTCGACATGAGACGAAACTCACTGAGGTCAGCATTGCAGCTGCCAGCAGCATAGTTTTGATACGTGTTTTCTTCATAGGTAGATTATTTTAGAAATTACTGTGTTAATGTGCAAAATTAAAATTGGTCCATGTAATGCCAAGCGCAAAGAATGGTTCGTCGTTGTAGTTACCGTTAAACTTGCGCACGCCTGCCTCCGCTTTCACTGCTATATGTTTCAGCGGATAATAGTTCACACCTGCCGAAATCACCTGCCGCTCGGTCCAACCTATATTGTCGAAGCCCGACGCGGGAATATAGCTGTCGTAGCAGTCGTAGCGGCCAAATAGATACAAATGCCTGTCTCCCATGCGGTAGTTGGCAAACGACAGCAAGTCCACGCCTGCCTCTATAGAGCCATCGTAGGCTCCCTTACCCACAGCCGTGTGCGGATAAGGATTGCCCGTCATGGTGGTCTGGTTCTTGTTGCGGGTCGAAATCAAACCTGCGTCGCCCAAATAGCCATAGTCCACATTGCCACGCACCACCAACCAGCGATTGTGGTAGTCAAAATCAAATGCCCCTATCAGCACCGTACCTAATGCCCCATAATAGCGCGATGACTCGGTATAAACTGTCGTGGTAATGTCATTATTGAACGAGTTACCCACATATCCACTCAAGCTCAATCGCAAGTTAGGCACTCCAGTATAGTCCAACCTTGCCGCTCCCGCCAAACTATTGGCAGGACGGAACTCGTAGGGCGATGCCGAGCCGTTGTGAACCCAGCCAGCCTCATTGAAGAGGTTGCTGTTCAACGCCGGCAGCAGCTGCACCTCATAGCGCCATGCCCCTGCCCTACCCCACAGACTCACACCCGTTTCGTGCCACGTGCAAGGCATTATGGTATTCTCACCCTCGGGACGGTACACCGAAAAAAAGTGATCGGGCGTATGGTTATTATTAGTCATGCCCACCGGCACCACGATATGCCCCATTCTCAGATTCAAATGGCGGTTGAAACTCTTCTGCACCCAGAACTGCTCCAGCGCCACCTCGCCACCTCGCTCCACCTCCTGTTCAAACTCTCCCGTCTCTTCGGTCTCCTTCTCCACAGCCACCTCGGTGCCGCCATGCTCAAACTCCACCTCAGTACCCACACTCCAGCCCCGACCCATGTCGTAGCCCAGCATTATCACGGCATGGGGGATGTCCACCCTCCCATGTCCCTTACTTTCGGTATATCGGTCGGCATGAGAATAGCGAAAAACGTTATCGCTATAAAAATTGTAGTTATACACAGCCTCGCCATACCCACCAATAGTGAGCCGTTGCGGCTTTGTCGTAGTGTCATTTTGCGCCGCTGCAGTCAGCCCGACGCCTCCTAGTAAAATAGCAAAAATGAATGTTTTGCAGATTTCTTTGTACATATCTACTAATCTTAATTATCGTTTGCAAAGATAAAGCAACCATTCCATTCACCCAATACCTAAAAATGATGATTTTTCCATGTCGATGCCCCATCTCCCTCTACCAATAAGCCGTTTCCGCCCGACCTATTGTCCTACCCAAATCAACCCCACATTCTCACTATACAATCCCCTACTCATTCTTTAGTTATCCTATCGTTATACCTTAGTTATACTTTAGTTATACCTTAGTTATACTATTATATATAGAATAACTAAGGTATAACTAAAGTATAACTAAGGTATAACGATAGGATAAGTATAAAAGAAAAGGTGGAGAGAGGGTTGGGATACATTTGAGGGAGAAAATGGGTGATAAGTTAATGAATTACAGGTTTTATAACGGTAATATGATAGCATCCTAACATTGTTAAAAAATATTAAAAATAACTAACTGATACACTATATATTCAAATATTACGTTATGGAACTAAAAAATTAATTAATAATCTATGGAAACACAAGAGATAAAAGAGCTCACTCGCGCAGAAGAACAGGTAATGCAGGCCATTTGGTCTATCGGGCAAGGATTTGCCAACGAGATTGTTGCAGCAATATCGCCACGACCGAATGTGAGCAATGATGGCTCAGATGACATCAACCCTCCCAAGCCTGCCTATAATACTATACTTACCGTGGTGAGGATTTTGGAGAAAAAAGGCTATGTCGGACACACCACTTTCAACAAATCCAACCGCTATTACCCGCTCATCAGCCGCGAAGACTATTCCAGCCAAATGCTCGGGCGGATGGCAAAGAACTATTTTGGGTCGTCGTTCCGCAACATGGTGTCGTTCTTGGTGGACAAGAAAGCCGTATCGCTCGAAGACCTTGAGGCACTAACTAAAGAATTGGAGAAATGACACGCTACCTGCTTTTTGCCGTCATCGGAACTGCTCTGTTTTGGGGGCTGTACAGGCTATTGCTACGCAAGGAGCATTGCCTACAGTTGAACAGATTCTTTCTCTTGGCGACCCTAACAATAAGTCTGTCGATTCCCCTCATACACCCTACAGTGCATGTCACGCAATATCCCGTATCAGGTAATGGATACCTAATTCCGCTATCTATTCAAGGAGACGCGATGTTCCTACCCTCCTCGACACAAGTGGAGGTGGCCAACAACATCCCCAACACCCGCAGCATTGACACATGGCAGATAATTGCAATAGCCTATTGGTTCGGAGTTGCGCTGTCAGCCTTTTTATTGGCAATCCGTTATGTCACAATATGGCGCAACCTAAATAGCTTTTCTTTCACGAAACGGTCATCCCATCACGGCACCCGCCAAAGGCACTACTATCATGTGGCGGTGGACGACAATGTAGATTCATCGTTCTCCTTTTTCAACCATATTGTGATTAAGAGTCGAGACCTAACTGAAGAAGAAATGCAGCAAGTGTTAGTCCACGAACTGACGCACGCACAGCAACGCCATAGTTGGGACACTTTGCTGATACAACTGGTGCGCTGCCTGCTGTGGTTCAACCCATTTGTATGGCTTTATGAACGTGAGTTGAGCACCGTACACGAATACTTGGCCGATGAGGCGGTGCTCCGCCAAGGCGACGAGGTGACATACAGACATTACTTACAACTCCTCTTCAAGCAGGCCACAGGTATAAGATATAGTCCTTTAGTAAATAGTTTCCATTTCTTAACAATAAAAAACCGTATTACCATGATGAAACAACCTAAATCCCACAGAGGCTGGGTCAAGGCATTGTCAGCCTTGCCCGTAGCAGCATTGCTGCTGTTTGCTAATTGCAAGAATCAGGAGCCTGCTCAAGAGCAGGCCACCATCCCCGACGGCACCTACCTCGTCCAACCCTTCACCGAAACTTACCGTGATGGCAAGTTGGTGGAGCGTGAGTTTATGGGGGTTATTATCCCCCTCGACTCTGTTGGCGGACACAAAGAGTTTGCCGATTCTGCCGAGGCTGTCCGCTTTAATATCAATATACATGAAACTGTGGCGAAGTCAAGTCGGGTTACCGCTATGATGAATCTTAGCGACAGCTCAGTTAATTGGTATCAAGTGGCTTGGAATGACGAAGAAAGCCTATTGAATTGGTTTAACGAGGAGGATAATGGCTATATCCAACTTGCCGAAATTCCCGGAGGCTTTGAGGCGTTGGCCGATTATATTGCCAAGTCAATTGTCTATCCCGAACAGGCCAGGACCGACGAGGTTGAAGGCAAAGTGTTTGTGCAATTTATTGTCGAGCCTGACGGCAGCATTGGCGACGTTACACTATTACGCGGAATAGGCGGCGGATGCGACGAAGAGGCTCTGCGCGTCATCAAGGCAATGCCGCAATGGAAACCCGCCCGCTTCAAGGGCAAACCTACGCGGTCAAGATTTCAGATACCTATCAACTTCATGCTGAAATAACGACATCGCCTTATTACTACGGCTGCGGCATTGCTCTTTGTGCAGTGCCGCATTTTTTTGAAAAGGGCTATAGAACTCCTTCCAGCTTCCACATACGTGTGCCGTTAGAGCCCTTGAGCAGCACCGTAGCACCGCTCAGCGGATGTTTGGCAAAGTACGCCACTGCGACATCAGCGTCGGGGAAATACTGTATACTAGGATTCTCTTCTGCAAAGGCAAACTCAGGCCCAATCAGTACGGCGCATATCTCCGGATGGGCAAGCAGACGATTCACTATTGCCTCATGCTCCTTCTGGCTTTCTTCGCCCAGCTCTTTCATTCCGCCTAGCATTGCTACTTTGTTATTCTTTGGCAACGCCTCAAAGTTGTCGAGCGCCACCTTCATGCTCGATGGGTTGGCGTTGTAGCAATCGAGGAAAAGCGTGTTGCGTCCCGTTTCTTTATATTGCGAGCGGTTGTTGGTAGGCAGATAATGTTCTATAGCCTCCTTCACGTCCCAAAGGTCGACATGGAAATAGCGACCCACGGCGGCGGCGGCCATTGCATTGTCGAAATTATAGTTGCCTAAGAGCTGCGACTGGATGGTGTAGACCGAGTCACCGTCTTCGATATAGAATTTCATATAGGGGTCGGAGCCTACAAGATGCCCACGCACATGTGCCTGTTCCGACGAGCCGTAGGTGACGGTGTCCAGCCGGCATAGCGCAGCCTGAGAAACAAGGATGTCGTTGTCAGCATTTACAAAGGCGGTACCTTTCTTCGACGCAAGGTGGCGATACAATTCCGTCTTGGTCTGTATCACACCCTCAAAGCTGCCAAACCCCTCCAAATGCGCCCGTCCCACGTTGGTAATGAGGCCAAAATCGGGGTCGGCGATATGGCACAATGAGGATATCTCGCCAGGATGGTTGGCACCCATCTCGACAATGGCTATCTGCGTGTCAGCTGGGATAGAAAGTAGCGTCAGCGGCACACCGAGGTGGTTGTTGAAATTGCCTGCGGTGGCATGCGTGCGGTAACGTTTAGACAGGACTGCGTGTACTAGCTCCTTGGTAGTGGTCTTTCCGTTGGTGCCTGTGATGCCGATGATGGGGAAGGTGAGCTGGGCACGGTGGTGACGAGCCAGCTCCTGCAAAGTGGCAAGCACGTCGGACACCACTATGCAGCGGTCGTCTACCTTATACTGGGGGTCGTTAATCACACACAGAGCCGCCCCCTGCTCCAACGCCTGCGGGGCAAAGGCGTTGCCATCGAAGGTCTCGCCTTTGAATGCGAAAAAGAGACAACCAGGGGTAATTTGCCGCGAGTCGGTGGTGACACGGCGGCTTTTAAGATAGGTTTGATATAGGCTTTCTAACATATATATCGCTTGATAGGTTGAACAATTGGGCAATTATCCTTATTATTTCGCTCTGCAAAAATACGAAATTGTATCGAAAAAGCATAAAAAGTAATGAAAAATGTTCTTTTTTAGATTTAGTATGACAAAAAGACAACGCGGACAAAACGGTCGTATAGCTAGGGTTGGAAACTCCTGAGGCTAGTAGAATAAAGGATTGTATTTTCTGTTACCGAAAACGGCAACACGAGTACAACTTTGTGGCAGAGATATGTGACATTTGAGTCCCCAAAAAAACAATTTGCAAATTAAGCATGAAACAATATGCCTAACTTGCATTTGACACTTAAGGTGGGTTCTATAAATTACTTTCAAGAGATTTCGAGACTGGTTTTGAGCAGATTGTTGGCTTTCATGAAGGAGTGATGCGGTGCATCATGACTGAGTGAAAGTCAGCAAGATGACAAAAGCAGGCCGAAATCTCAGAAAAGTATGTAATAAAGCTCTTATTGTTCATACGTGGAATTTAT
>JAFWQP010000089.1 GCA_017509045.1 Bacteroidales bacterium | reverse complement strand
TGACCTTGTTGAACCAGTCGACCAGCACCTGGGCATTCTGCTGGAAGCGGGCGGTGTCCTCGTCCTCCCACCAGTCGTTGAGGTTGCCGTCCTTGTCGTAGTGGCGGCCTTGGTCGTCGAAGCCGTGAGTCATCTCATGCCCGATGACCACACCGATGGCACCATAGTTGAAAGCATCGTCGGCATTCATGTCGAAGAAGGGTTTCTGAAGGATACCAGCGGGGAAGCAAATCTCGTTGGTGGTGGGGTTGTAGTAGGCGTTGACGGTTTGCGGAGTCATGCCCCACTCGGTCTTGTCGACGGGCTTGTCAATCTTTGACACCATGTAGGCGATGTCGAACTGATTGGAACGGATGACGTTGGCGAAGTAGCTGTCGTTCTTGATTTCGAGACCACTATAGTCGCGCCACTTGTCGGGGTAGCCCACCTTGACCATGATGGTGGAGAGTTTCTCGATAGCACGTTTCTTGGTGGCGTCGCACATCCAGGTGGCGTCGTGAATGCGCTGTGCGAAAGCCTCCTTCAGGTTGTTGACCATCTCGACCATGCGATGCTTGGCGGCAGCGGGGAAGTACTTCTCGACATAGAGTTTGCCAAGGGCTTCGCCCATAGCACCGTCGACAGTGCCGGTGACGCGTTTCCAACGGGGACGGAGCTGCTCGGCACCGCTGAGGGTACGACCGTAGAACTCGAAGTTGGCGTTGACAAAGTTGCTGCTGAGGTAGCCGGCGGCGGAGTTGATGACGTTCCAAGCGTAGTAGGCCTTGATGGCTTCGAGGCTCTTAGCTTCGTTGAGGATAACACCCACCTCTTGGAAATACTCGGGCTGGCACATGTTGAAGCTGGTGAGCTCGGGCAGACCGATTTCAGCGAAATAGTTCTTGAGGTCGAGACCTGCGGCACGGACAGCAGCGGTGTCGAAGTTCATCTTGTTGTAGGTCTTGAAGGGGTCGCGGTTTTCCTCGTTGCTGTACTGCGCTTTGGCGAGACGGGTTTCGAGGTCCATGACCATCTTGGCGAGCTGGGCGGGAGTCTTTTTGCTGAGCTTGTCGTAGCCAGCGTTGGCAAACTGGGTTTCCATCAATTTGACATAAGCCTTGCGCAGCTCGGGCTCACGGCCTTTGCTCTCGAGGTAGTAGTCGCGCTCGCCCATACCGATGCCGGTTTGGTAGAGCCAAGCGATGCACTGGTTGGCATCAGCTGCGTCGGCCTCGTTGAAGAGGGCGAAGAAGGGGTTGATGCCGATAGCGTGGAGGCGGCGCATTGCGGGTTGGAGCTCATCCACCTTCTTGATGGCGGCAATCTCATTCAGATAGGGCATGATGGGTTCAGCACCCTGCTGCTCGATGGTGGCGGTGTCCATACCCACAGTGTAGAAAGTGGCAATCTTGTCGCCATAGCTGCCGGGCTGGTTTTGGTTGTTCACCAGCGAGTCGATCAGCGTGCGGAGCTGCTCTTGGTTGGTCTCTGCCAGCACGTCGAAGGCACCATAACGGCTGTGTTCGGCATCCAGCGGGTGGGCTTTGAGCCAGCCGCCGCAGGCATAGTGATAGAAATCCTCGGCAGGGTTGACAGTAGTGTCAAGATTGTCGAGATTGACCCCAGAGGTGAGTTCGGGGCCCTTGTGACATGACGTCGCAGCAAAAAGCGTGAGAGTCATAATTGTTAATACGGTTTTTTTCATTTGTTGTTGTTATATTAATATTTTAAGTTTATATTTAACATTATGAACATTGTTTCAAATACTACTTGTTTTAACAAAAATCAAGTACTTTTTGCAACAAATAGACTCTATAATTAACAAATATTTACTATTAATTCATTAGTCACGATACCCACAATAGTTGCAATTGCCATACTAAAGAGCGAACCCAAAAGGACATACTCGGTCATCTTGGTCTCATGTCCCTCCTTTAGGTCTCCAAAACGGAAAATAGACTTGGCAGCCAAAAGGAAACCTATGCCTTGCAAATTGTTCATCAAGATAAAAGAGAGAGCAATAACACGTTCGCAATAACCTATCCATGCACCGGCTTGAGCTAACGATCCTTCAGTCTTTGGCTGACTATCAGCACTGATGTCTGTCTTCTGCTGACTGTCGTCATTCTTATGTATGGCATCCCGCCATCGCTTGGTGAACATAGCAATAAGCAAACCTGATGGCTTCAAAACAAGTAGGTAGGAAATAGCCACCAACCAATACTTATTACAACCGTCAGTAGCAAAGAACACTTCTGAGGTGGGAATTTGGTCCCACATCCTATAGTAGCAACATACAGCGAGAATAAGGAATGAGACATGTAGAAACTGGTCAAGAAGAAACGGTACCACTCCGCTATTGTTGGGTTGGGAATTAAGCCGATTAGTGAAAGAGACCTTTGCATAATCAGTGAGTACGTGGGTTATAAATATGAATAGGGGAATAAACCAATTGTCCCATTGTGCCAACAATAGGTATGTGACAATGGCATGAATAAAGCCATGAAGAAACAGGAACAAAATACCACGAAAACCCCGGCAATACTTTCCTTTGTTGATACAATCAAATTGGAGGAAGAAATCAGCGACAAGGTGTGCCGCAAAAAGACGAAGAAACAAGTTTATCATGCCAACAAGGTAGTAACAATATTTTCAAATCGAACTAGGAATGGGAGGACTAAGGGTATTTTGGCCGTATGATATAATTGATTTATCCGCTGGGCAGTAACCCTCATCTTCCGGGCTATAGATTGTTGTGTGGGGACTTCCGATTGGAAAAACTGATACGCGACAAATGCCTGATTTCTTGACCAATGAGACACGATATCGTCAACAAAAGCGCCTTCTATTGCCAACTCCTCATTAACGAAATCCGACGATGACAGGAACGAAAGGCGGGCTTCTTTCATGTCATCCAATCGGCGACCCGAGAGGCGAAATGCCTCACCATCCGATTTGCCAACATCATCGCCCACATAGGCTTCTTCGCCTACCCCTACCGAAATACGGGCATCCCATAGAACACTCACTTCAGCAGGCGTATTGTGCATCAAACCACTTCGAATACTCAATGCTACACGCGCCGCTTGTCCCGGTTGGCTTAGCTTTATCTGAAAGCTGTCGCCTCTAAAAATGGCCGTATTACGCTCTCCGAGCGGCACAGAATTAGCCAAAAGTGTGTTCAACACAGACAACAATCTATCCCTATCAGAAACTGATATATTAGTAGAGTTAACGATATCACCAGTTACAACACCTATCAATCCCATGTACTATTTTTTTGCAAAAATACACTTTTTTTCTGGAATCGTGACAAAAAACTCTTGATTTAACATAAATCAAGAGGAAAATGCAACACATTGTTCTGCTTTTGGGGCAAAAAAAGGGAAGGACTACGCATGGGGTTTTCGCCTATTTACAGCCTCTTTTACCAGCCAGCCTTCGGTATTCTCTTTGTGCTTTCTTCATCAGCCGCTGGAAGCGTTTGTCGGAATGTAGGCGGGCGATGGCGGCACTGGCGGCGAGGCGGCCAGCATCCACGTCGCTCTGCCAATGATAGCCGGCTATCACACGGCTCTCACCATACATATATCCCCGAGCCAATATCGTGTCGGCGCGGTCGGGATTAAGCTCCGTCAGCAGTAGCGCCGCACTCCACCCCTCAATGGTGTGTCCAGAGGGATAGGAGCCGTTGTGGCGTAGTTCCTCCTCGTCTTGGGGGTAAATGGTCGGCTCGCCGTAATAGACGTAGGGTCGCGTGCGATGGTAGAAGTCTTTGGGCAGCTTGCCCACCTGGTCGGTGGAGATAAGCGCCACATAGAGCAACTGGTAGATTGCCGGAGTGGCCTCTTTCGAGAGGGTGATGCCAAACGGCTCGCTAAACACACGACAGATGTAGGTGATGTTCCAGTCGGCATCGCGCACCGCGATGGCCAGTCTTGTTGAGTCTTGCCGTTGCGTTTTGCCCCAATGATATTGTGCTTTGTCGTATTCGAAAGCGGCGGAAGCAGTATCGGGCGGAGGCGGCAGGAAACGCACGGGATTGGGCATCTGCTGCGGTGAGAGCAGCGGCAGCGGCTCCTGCGAGCGAACACTGAGAGCCACCGCCAGCAATAGGAAGAAACAGAACCCACGCATATTACAGATAACATTTAGGCTCTGCCCCATCGACGCAGGCGTATAGTTCCACATACTCTTTGGCGGGGCTGGAGTTGATTTTGGGCAGCAGCACCTCCTCTATCTGGAAGAAGCCCACCTCCGCCGACATCTGCACGACAATCTGTATGGGGCGTTCCTTGCCTTTTTGAATCAGCACACGGTCGATAGAGTTGGCTGAATACTTGTGGATGTCGCCCATCTTGGGGGCAGTGTGTATCTCGATAGGCACACGGGCGCGTCCTTTGGTCATATCGCAGCCGTCGGCAATAAGGATGAGGCCTGCCTCCAGCGAATGAATCTTGCGGGTGCCCATGTGGCCGAGGATGCCCTCCATAGCGGTGGAACGGATGATTACACGGCGCATTAAGTCGCGCTCGTCGGGCAGATTTTTCTGCAGAATGCGGTCGATGATATTGTAGGCAAGAATGCCCGAGTAGAGCTCATGATCCTGTCGACCGATAGTCATACCGAAGTCGTGACAGAAAGCGGCGAGGACAACGGCAGTAACGCTGTCGTCGAACGTGCCCACCTGCTCTCGCTGGAGGCTGGTAGGGATGCCGGCGATGTACAAAAGTTTGAGCATTCGCAGGGCATTATGGCACACCGTGCGCATGTGAACAGGACCGTGATCGTTAAATCCGAGACGGGTGATGGCGACCTTGTTGGCATAGTCCTGCACGGCTTGTATCTCCTTGTCATTGATGAGGTCGCGAATGACGTGCAGCGGCAGGTCGTCCACCTCAGGGGTGATGTCGACAAGCTCCTGCGTCAGCCTCATCAGCCACTGCTCAACCGATATTTCTTTAGGTGATTTCATGGTGCAAAGATACACAATAATTATCACATCGCGAAAAAAACATTTCTTAAAGTAGGCAAATGTATCAAAACAACCCACTGCTACAGCGCTACAGTGCTACAGTTCGTTTTTTGCTCTTATCACGACCACGAATCATAATTTATAGGGGTTTATATTTATCAAGAATTTGAGAATTAGAGATTTTGTAATTGTTCATTGAGAAATGGACACCTCTTCAATTATTATTTGTGATGGCTAAATAACAAAAAAGGAGCACCCGATTGGATGCTCCTTCTTTATTATTTGCTCTCCGTGAGCACGCGGCTTAGTACATTCCGCCCATGCCGCCCATACCGGGGTTGGCGGGCATTGGGGGTTCGGGTTCCTTGATGTCGCACATGACGCACTCAGTGGTCAGCAGCATGCCGGCGATGGAGGCGGCGTTCTGCAGGGCAACACGGGCAACCTTGGCGGGGTCGATGACGCCGCTCTTGAAGAGGTTCTCGTAATGCTCGGTGCGGGCGTTGTAGCCATAGTCGCCCTTGCCGTTCTTCACTTCGTTGACAACCACGCTGCCTTCGAGACCGGCGTTAGCAACAATCATGCGCAGAGGCTCTTCGATGGCGCGACGGATGATTTCGACACCCAGTTTCTCGTCCTCGTTGGCGGGAGTGATAGCGTCGAGCTTAGCAGCGGCACGGATAAAGGCGGTGCCACCACCGGGGATGATACCCTCTTCGACAGCTGCGCGAGTGGCGTGCAGAGCATCGTCGAAGCGGTCTTTCTTCTCCTTCATCTCCACCTCGCTGGCAGCGCCAACGTAGATGACCGCCACACCGCCTGACAACTTGGCAAGACGCTCTTGCAGTTTCTCGCGGTCGTAGTCGCTGGTGGTCTTCTCAATCTGAGCCTTGATCTGGTGCACGCGGCTCTTAATCATATCGCTGTTGCCAGCACCGTTGACGATGGTGGTGTTGTCCTTGTCGATGGTAATCTTCTCGCAGGTGCCCAGCATATCAAGGGTAGCATCCTCGAGCTTGTAGCCCTTCTCTTCGCTGATGACGGTGCCACCAGTGAGGATAGCGATGTCTTCGAGCATCTCCTTACGACGGTCGCCAAAGCCAGGAGCCTTCACGGCAACCACCTTGAGGCCGCCACGCAAACGGTTGACAACCAATGTTGCCATAGCTTCGGTTTCGACATCCTCGGCAATGATAAGCAGCGGACGACCGTTCTTGGCAACGGGTTCCAAGATGGGCAGAAGGGTCTGCAGGGTGCTGATTTTCTTATCATAGATAAGCACTAGAGGATTGTCGTAGGTGCACTCCATCTTGTCGGTGTCGGTGACGAAGTAGGGGCTGATATAGCCGCGGTCGAACTGCATACCTTCGACCACCTTCACGCTGGTCTCGATGCCCTTAGCCTCCTCGATGGTGATGACGCCGTCTTTCGACACTTTTTCCATAGCCTCGGCGATGATGTCGCCAATCTGGCTGTCGTTGTTAGCGCTGATGGTAGCAACCTGACGAATCTTCTCGATGTCGCCGCCCACCTCTTCCGACTGGGCCTTGATGTCCTCGACGATGGCTGTAACAGCCTTGTCGATACCACGTTTGAGATCCATGGGGTTGGCACCTGCGGTGACGTTCTTCAAGCCGGTGTTGACGATAGCTTGAGCCAGCACGGTGGCGGTGGTGGTACCATCACCAGCCTGGTCGTTGGTCTTGGAGGCAACCTCCTTCACCATCTGTGCACCCATATTCTCGATGCCGTTCTCCAGCTCGATTTCCTTAGCGACGGTAACACCGTCCTTGGTAATCTGGGGAGCACCAAATTTCTTGTCGATAACCACATTGCGGCCTTTAGGTCCGAGGGTCACCTTCACTGCGTTAGCCAACGCGTCAACGCCTTTGCGAAGCTGTTCGCGAGCGTCATTATTGAAAACTATTTCTTTTGCCATAATTGATTATTCCTTTCTTAATAATTGGGGTCGGACGTGTCCGACGATTAATTTTTAGATGATTGCGTAAATGTCGCTTTCTTTCATAATCATGTACTTGGTGCCGTCGATGTCGATTTCGGTGCCGCTGTACTTGCCATAGAGGACGTTGTCGCCTACTTTGACGGTCATTTCGTGGTCCTTAGTGCCCTTGCCGACGGCAAGCACTTTGCCTCTTTGGGGTTTCTCTTTTGCGGTGTCGGGGATAATGATACCTGATGCTGTTCTCTGCTCCGCCTCGGCGGGCTCAATCAGAACGCGGTCTGCTAAAGGTTGAATGTTCATAATTCTATAATTTTTAGTTTTTGTTATACAAATTGACGATGGCTATATTATCACATTGTGTGCCAAAGGGGGTTGACTGCCATACTATCGTGACAAAATGTCAGTTTCAATATTCTCCCTCCCCTACCCTTTTTCCACACCTCATACAATCCACACGATTCCACCCTAAATCCACTACTTATTCTATCGTTATACCTTAGTTATACTTTAGTTATACCTTAGTTATTCTATATATAATAGTAAAACTAAGGTATAACTAAGGTATAACTATAGTATAAGTAGTGGACATAGGGGGACACCATGCTGAATGGGGTCATCATTTTGACAGACATATTGATAGCATCAAAATATGGGTATTTTTAGCCTTTTTCATACAATAAAGAAAGTCGTATGACGTTATACGGAACAAGAGTAAAAAACGACGAAATGACAATAGCTACGCTGATTGAATATCTGGATGCGGAGTTGCATCCGGAGTACCAAGAAAAATATGACAATGCCGGGTTCCTTCTGGGCGACCCCGAACAGGAGTGCTGGGGAGCGTTGGTAGCGTTGGATGTGACTGACGAGGTGATAGAAGAGGCCGTAGAGCGGGGTGCCAACGTGATAGTCACGCACCACCCGATGATATTTGGCGGAGTGAAGCGCATCACGCCTGCCGACGCCACGGGACGGCACATCATCAAGCTGATACAGAACAACATTGCAGTCTATGCCGCCCATACCAATTTGGACAATCTAAAGAACGGTGTGAACGGCATTTTGGCACAGGTGCTGGGGCTGACAGATTGTCAGATATTGCGACAGCTGGAAGGGCAGCCTTCGCCCGAAGTGGGGGCAGGAATGGTGGGCATGCTCCCCTTCCCGATGCCTACAGAGGCTTTTCTGGAGCAGGTGAAGGTGTGTCTGGGACTGCCAATATTGCGCACAAGCCATATTGTCAGTCCGTCGGTCAGCCGCATAGCCATCTGCGGTGGGGCTGGCAGCTTTCTTATCGACGACGCCGTGAGGCAACATGCCGACATATACCTGACGGGCGACATGAAATATCACGACTTTCAGCGTGCCGAAGGGCGCATCACGCTGGTTGACATAGGGCATTTTGAGAGCGAACAATTCAGCAAAGAATTAATTTATTCTATTATATCAAAAAAATTTAGTAATTTTGCATGTTTTATCAGTGAGCGAGGAAAGAGTTTCGTGCACTATATCTAATTGACAAATAAAAACATAAATAAAAGATAGATTTTTTATAATATGCCGAAGAAAGTCACTACACCCGAAGTCGAAGAGCAGGCTGTCGTGGAAACTGTCCGCCCTGTGTTAGATGTTGATATCGCCATTGAGCGTCGTCTGGAAGCCCTGTACACCCTGCAGCTTGTCGATTCGGAAATCGACAAAATTCAAATCATCCGTGGCGAGTTGCCGCAAGCCATCCAAGACCTCGAAGACGAGATAGCAGGTCTGCAGACCCGTATCGACAACTTCAAGGGCAGCATTGACGAGCAGAATGCCAACATCAGCAAGCGCAACGAAGAGATCCTGACCCACCAGGCGATGATAAAGAAGTATGAGAAGCAGCAGGACAATGTGCGCAACAACCGCGAGTTTGAGGCCATCAACAAGGAGATTGAGTTCCAGAAACTCGAAATACAGCTCTGCGAACGTCGCAACAGCGATGCCAACAAGAAAATCACCGAGCTGAAAGAGCACATCGAAGCTGCCGAACTGCTGATTAAGAACCGCCAGTTGGAGCTGGACTCTAAGAAGTCGGAGCTGGACGGCATTATCGAGGAAACCAAGAAGGACGAGGTGCGCCTGCTGAATAAGTCGAAAGAGATGGAACAGTATATCGACGAGCGTTACCTGACCGGATACAAGCGCATCCGCAAGCAGGCCCGCAACGGCCTTGCTGTGGTGACTATCGACCGCGACGCCTGCGGCGGCTGCTTCAGCAAGATACCTCCCCAGCGCCAGAGCGAAATCAAGATGCATAAGAAAGTCATCGTGTGCGAGCATTGCGGCCGCATATTGGTGGACGACGATATTGCAAAGAAAGCTCACGCCAATATTGAGAAATAATTGGAAGTTGAAATTTGAAAGTTGAAAATTGGCTGCGTGTTTGAAGAATCGCTTCATTCAACTTTCATAAATAACATTTAACCTTATGATTCATTATATCAATCCTAATGAACGTCTGACGATTGCCCGTGTGAAGGAAATCGTCGAGGGCAAGATGACCCTTGCACTCAGCGACGAGGCAAAGGCCCGTATACAGAAATGTCGCGACTATCTGAACCGCAAGATGGAAACCCAGAAGGTGCCCATCTATGGCGTTACCACCGGTTTTGGGTCGCTGTGCAATATCTCTATCAGCAAGGAGCAGCTGAGCCAGCTGCAGAAGAACCTGGTGATGAGCCACGCCTGCGGCGTGGGCGACGAGGTGCCACAGGATGTGGTGAAACTGATGTTGCTGCTGAAGGCACAGAACTTCTGCTTCGGCTACAGCGGCGCACAGCTGCAGACTGTGCAGCGCCTGATTGACTGCTACAACGAGGATGTGCTGCCCGTGGTGTACCAGCAGGGAAGCCTTGGTGCCAGCGGTGACCTCTGCCCCTTGGCAAACCTGATGTTGCCCGCAATCTTGGGCATGGGCGACGTGTATTACAAAGGCCGTCGCTGCGATGTGAAAGAGGTGTATGCCGAGAAGGGTTGGCAGCCCATCGAGTTGCAGAGCAAGGAAGGTTTGGCACTGCTGAACGGCACTCAGTTTATGAGTAGCTATGCCGTGTGGTGTATCATGAAAGCCCAACGTCTCAGCCTACAAGCCGACATGTTGCTGTCGCTCAGCCTCGACGCTTTCGATGGCCGCATAGAGCCTTTCTTCGAGAGCCTGCACATGGTGCGTCCGCACAAGGGTCAGTTGGAGACTGCCGAGAATGTGCGTCGTTTCACCGAGGGCAGCCAGATTATTGCCCGCCACAAGGAGCATGTGCAAGACCCCTACAGCTTCCGTTGCGCCCCACAGGTGCACGGCGCTGCCAAGGATACGATACGCTACGTTGCCTCGGTAGTTGAGACCGAAATCAACTCCACCACCGACAATCCTATCGTCCTGCCCGACGAGGATATGGTTATCAGCGGCGGCCACTTCCACGGTGAGCCTCTTGCTATGGTGCTCGATTTCTTGGCCATCGCCATCGCCGAATTGGGCAGCATCAGCGAGCGCCGTACCTATCAGCTGATCGATGCCAAACGCGGTTTGCCGAGCTTCCTCGTTGCCAAGCCGGGACTGAACAGCGGCTTTATGATTCCGCAGTACGCAGCCGCCTCAATCGTGAGCCAGAGCAAACAGCTCTGCACGCCCAGCAGCGTGGACAGCATACCCAGCAGCCAAAACCAAGAAGACCTGGTGAGCATGGGCGCCAATGCTGCCACCAAGTGCTACCGCGTGGCGGAGAACACCGAGCGTGTGATGGCCATCGAGCTGTTCGACGCAGCACAGGCACTCGACTTCCGTCACCAAGAGGGATTGAAGAGCAGCCCCTTCATCGAGCAGTTGGTTGCCGACTACCGCAAGTTCGTGAACTTCGTGGACATCGACCAAATCATGTACAAGCACATCCACGCAAGCGTGAAGTTCCTGCAAGAGATGAAAGTCGATTAACTCACATACAAGAAATAACGAAAGGCACTTACCAAAATGGCAAGTGCCTTTTATTTTATTGAAAAACAGAACAAGTATATACTATTTCTTATCCCGCACCAAGCGCACTTGCATACCCGCAGCAAGATTGGTGATAGGCGTTGGCAATTGGTTTTCAAGATTGGCGATGAAATAGAGGTAGTAAGCGTCATTCTCGTCATATTGGGTAGACAGCCAATAGTTGCCGTGAGTCAAACCCCAACGGTCGATACTGACGATTTCTGTCCCCCAACGATAGCCTCCAGCAAGTAGAAAGACGGCTCCAGCGCTCTCCATGAGTTGCCATTGTTCCAGAGAATATTGATTGCGCTCCCAACCATACAAACCTGGCCAAAACTGACAACCTTCAGGCAGTGTCCAATTGTCGGGCAAGAGAACCAAACCGATTTTTCCTTTAACTGTAGCTGCCGCGTATTTTTCTTGAGCCTGTTCTCGATTAAACACAATATATTTCCACTCATCTAAGGACATTGTACGCCATCCGCCCTCAATATTGTCTCCCCAATCATGAAATTCAAGATAGTCGCGATAATCAATAGAGGTGTTGTCAGGATGGTTACCTGACCCCCAACCGAAATATCCACCTAGATGCAACTGATCTTGCACAAAACTGCATCCATCCTCGGCAAGGTTGCCCGGTGCAAAAGTGACTTGAAGGGAATCGCTGACAGAAAATAGGCCTATGCCGATAGGATTTTCCTCTTCGTTGTCATCGTCGTTCTGGGGTTTGGGCTCTTTTTCACAACATAACAATACCGACGATAGCAACAGTATCATCAGCGCGGAGAGGCATCTATGTGTTATACTTTTCATATTGAAGGAGTATTACATTGCCTGAATGGTGTACTGACCCCAGATGTAAGAAGCCTTGTAGGCGGCGAAGTGCTTGTTGAGAACGGTGATGGGAATCTCACGACCGAAGGCGGGTTCGCAATCGGGTGTGGGAGGCACAGGACCGAAGAAAGTGACGCTCTTTAGGCTCTTGTATCCGTCAAAAGCATGGCAGCCTATGGTGGTGACAGCGGCAGGAATCAGGTAGTCGGTGACGGAAGAGCAATTTTGGAAAGCGCCTTCGGGTATCTCTTCCAAACCGTGCGATATGACAAAATGGCGCACATTGGAGCAATCTTTGAAGGCATAGGCACCCATCTCGGTGACAGAGTTGGGCATCACCACATCGAGCAAGGCGGTGCAACCCTCGAAGGCACTGGCACCAATGTAAGTGAGTGTCTTGGGCATAAAGATAAAACGGAGGTCGGTGCAACGATAGAAAGCACGCTCACCTATAAAGAACATAGTGGTAGGCAGCTCCATACCTTGTATGCGGATGCAGTTGGCAAAAGCCTCGTCAGCAATGCCTGTAACCATATAGTTCTGACCATCGTGCTTGACGGAACGAGGGATGACGACGAAACCACCCAATACTTCGGGGTAGTCGTCGTTGTACCACACATTAACCTCGCCATAGTCAACAACTTTATAGTAGATGACCTGACCAGATGAGCAAACCGAAGAAAAATCGGGTTTGGAGTCAGTTTGGGCAAAAAGGGTTGCGGAAAGCATTGCCGCAAACAGGAATAGGGTGACTATCTTTTTCATTTTGTATAGTGTTTTTTTGTGTTATTAATTTCTTTTGGACTCGTAGTTCTAGTATTCCTAATATTTCTAGAAAAAAACATTATAGGTTAGTGGGCGGTGAGCCAGTCGGGGCCGGCATCGATACTCACCTCGATGGGGATGGAGAGCGGCAGAGCGTTGAGCATTGCATCTTCAACAATTGCCCTCACCTGCTGCTCCTCGGGTTTGTAACAGTCGAAAACCAATTCGTCGTGCACCTGCAGAATCATCTTCGACTTCAGACCCAGACGTTCAAACTCGCGGTAGATGCGTATCATGGCTATCTTAATCATGTCGGCCGAAGTGCCTTGTATGGGCATATTGACAGCGTTGCGTTCGGCGAAACTACGGGCAGCAGCATTGCGCGAGTTGATGTCGGCAAGGTAGCGACGGCGCCCCAAGAGAGTTTGCGCGTAGCCATGCTCGCGGGCAAAGGCAATGTTGGTGTCGATATAGTGCTTGATGTCGGGGTATTGGGTAAAATACTCATCAATAAGTGCCGATGCCTCTTTGCGAGGTATGCCTAGCTGTTCGCTGAGTCCGAATGCACTGATGCCGTAAATGATGCCGAAATTGACCGATTTTGCATTGCGACGGAGGTCTTTCGACACCTCCTCCATGGGGATGCCATAAATCTTAGCAGCGGTGGCGGCATGGATGTCGTAATGGTTGGCGAAGGCATCGATCATGTGTCGGTCGTTGGCAAGGGAGGCGATGATGCGGAGCTCGATTTGCGAATAGTCGGCGGCAAGGAGGATATAGTTCTCATCGCGAGCGACAAAAGCACGGCGTATCTCGCGACCACGTTCCGTGCGGATGGGGATATTCTGTAGGTTGGGATTGCTACTAGAGAGACGGCCTGTGGCTGTAACGGTTTGATTATAGACCGTGTGTAGCCGATGCGTGGTGGGATTGATAAGTTTGGGAAAACTGTCGAGATAAGTGCCGATGAGCTTGGTGAGGGAGCGATATTCGAGAATCTGTCCAATGATGGGGTGTTTGTCCTGCAACTTCACCAGCACATCTTCGGCAGTAGAATACTGCTTGGTGGCTGTGCGCGGAGGTTTGTCGGTGACCTTGAGCCGCTCGTAGAGTACTTCGCCCAACTGCTTGGGAGAGGAAATGTTGAAAGTGGAGCCAGCCAGCAAATAGATAGACTGCTCCAGTTGGTCGCGCTCAGCCGCCAAGCGTTTGGAATACTCGCGTAGGGCATCCACATCGATACGGACACCTTCTTCCTCCATACTGATAAGCACATCAACCAGCGGCAACTCCACCTCGGCATAGAGGCGGTTGAGTCCCATGTCTGACAGCTGTGCCGCCAACAAGGGATATAGCTGCCAAAGCATGGCCGCCGACTCCTGTGGGGTTGTCGGCTCGGCTGAGAGGACACCCAAGGTGATATTCTCTAACGAATGACGTGCTTCGGCATCGATGAGATAGTGCGCCAATTGAACGTCGAAGATGTCGCCAGCCAACTGGATATCCAACTCACGCAGGATATACTTGACAGCCTTAAGGTCGTAACAGAGCTTCAGCGTGTCGGTGCGCTGTAGGAGGGTTCTCAGTTTCGACACGTCGATGTCTCCCACCAACGAGGAGTATACTTCATCGGCACTAAATGCCAGCACGATAGTAGCTCCCGACACATAGATGGCAACATCGCCATTGTCGGCAAAATCATCAATAGGAGACAACTCCAGCGTTGGAGGTGTGCCGTTAGTGGGACTATCGAACAGGGTAGGCTGCTCAACCGGGGGCTGCTGTTTCTTGGGAGCGGGAGTGGAAGTAGGCTGTTTGGCAGCGGCAAAACGTTGAGCCTCGGAAGGGTCGGAGACAGAGAGGTCGGTATAGATACGTTTGGCTAGGTTGCGAAACTCCAGCTCTGAGAATAGAGCCTGCAAAGCTGCATAGTCGGGTTTCTGAACACGCAGAGCTTCCTCACTGAGCGACACTGGTGCGTCGAGCACGATGGTTGCCAACTGTTTGCTAAACAGAGCCTGTTCGCCATACTGCTGCACCAACCGTTTTATCTTGTCGTTCTTAATCTCGTCGGAATGAGCCACCATCTCCTCAATACTGCCAAACTGGTCGATCAGTTTCTTAGCGGTCTTCTCCCCCACCCCGGGTATGCCAGGAATATTGTCGGAGGCATCGCCCCAGAGTCCAAGCAGGTCTTTCACCTGCTCACAACGGCAGATTCCGAACTTCTCCTTCACCTCGTCGATGCCCATAATCTGGTCGGGCTTACCCATGCGACCGAAGCGATATATATGCACATGGTCGGTCACCAGCTGACAAAAATCCTTGTCGGGTGTCACCATCAGCACCTCGTCGAACCCCTGTTGTTCCGCCCAGTGAGAAGCAGTACCAATAACATCGTCCGCCTCATAACCCTCGCAGGTAAGGATGGGGATGTTGAAGGCTGAAATAATCTGGCGAATATACGGCAGACCCACCTGTATGGCTTCCGGCATAGCATCTCGATTGGCCTTGTATTCGGCATACAGCTCATGACGAAAAGTTGGCTTCTGCAAGTCGAAAGCAACCGCCAAGTGAGTGGGGCGTAGCTTTTTCACAAGGTCGTAGAGCGTCATAGTGAAACCCAGCACCGCACCCGTGTTCATACCCTTGGAGTTGGTGCGGCTGGCACCATTGAGGGCGTAATAGGCACGATAGGTTATTGCCATACCGTCGAGCAACAGCAGCTTGGATGGTTTCGGAGAAGAGTTCATACTAAATACTTTATAATCATGGTAGTGGGTCGGCGGTAAGCTCGTCGTACTCTTTTCGGTTGCGGAGTATGTTGCATGCCAAATATACGGCACTGCGGAACGACTGTTCGCTGGCCTTATCCTTGCCAGCTATGTCAAAGGCGGTGCCATGGGCAGGCGATGTACGCACGTATGGCAGACCGGCTGTGAAATTTACTCCTTCGGTAAACGACATCAGCTTAAACGGGATAAGCCCTTGGTCGTGATATAGTGCCAACACACCGTCGAACTTATTGAACTCGCTGCTACCGAAGAAACCGTCGGAAGGATAGGGGCCGTATGCCAACACGTTCTTTTTCTGCACCTCCTCGACGACAGGCTTGATCACCTTAATGTCGAAATCGCCAATCACACCATTGTCGCCGGCATGAGGGTCGAGAGCCAACACAGCAATCTTGGGCATCGGCACACCAAAGTCGCGCTTAAGCGACTCGTTCATAAGCATCAGTTTGTCGTGAAGCAGATTATGCGTCAACGCATTGGGCACATCTTTCAGCGCCAAATGGTTGGTGACAATGCCGATACGGATACGGTCGCACACCATCATCATCAAACTGCTACAGCCAAACTGGTGCGAAAGGTATTCCGTATGACCAGGAAAGTCGAAATCGGCCGACTGGATGTTCTTCTTACTGATAGGAGCGGTCACCAAAACGTCTACAACACCCTTCTTAAGGTCTTCGCAAGCCCTATTCAGCGAAATACGCGACTGCATGCCAGCCACCTCGGTCAGTTTTCCCACATCTATCTTAATCTCATCGTTGGTCAGATTGACCACATTGAACTTACGGTCGGCAGCATCCTTAGCATCATGTATTCCGTTAAAGGTAAGATCCTGATGCAAAGCAAGCAGTTTCTTATGATACGACGCCACCTTGGTAGAACCATATAGTATAGGTGTGCAGATGTCGAACATGCGGCTATCGCTGAAAGTCTTAAGAATCACCTCGTAACTAACGCCATTGATGTCGCCCTGCGATATGGCAACACGGACACGTGATTTATTGTTTTTTTCTTCCATTTTTGATTATTTGATTCGTTTATATTCTTAAATATAGTGAATTGACAAATGAGTGCCTCAGCCTCAATCCACTATTCACCATTTATTTTTTCAGCATCTCGTATGTTTGCAGAAAAGCGTACAGCATCCGTATGCCGTAGCCCGAAGCCCCTACTCCAAAATACTCCTGTTTTTTGGAGAAGAACGCCACCCCTGCTATATCCAGATGGATATAGGGTGTCTGCTTCGCAAAATGGGCTAGGAATTTGCCTGCCGTGATAGTACCTGCCTGAGCTATGCCGCAGTTCTTTATATCTGCCACTTCCGACTCAATCAACTTGTCATACTCTTCCCAGAATGGAAATTCGGCGATACGCTCATACACCTGGTTGCCCATGATACGCATCAGGTTAAACGGATTCTCGGCATTCTGCTGCATGGCGGCAATGCCATACGTGCCAATAGCGCGCACTGCGGCACCCGTCAGCGTGGCAGCATCCACAAGCAATTCGGGTTGATAGTTGGCAACAGCGTAAGCAATCGCATCGGCCAAAATAAGCCGCCCCTCTGCATCGGTATTCACCACCTCTACAGTGGTGCCGTCGTACATCGTGAGCACATCGTCGGCAGCGTAGGCGTTGAAACCCGGACGGTTATCTGTGAGCGGCAGCAACGCCACCAGTTTCACCGGCAGTCCGTTCTCAGCCGCTGCAAACAGCACCGACGCCATCGTGGCAGCACCCGCCATGTCCGACTTCATCTCCTGCATATAGTCATCGGGCTTGATGTTCAGTCCACCCGTGTCATACATCACCCCCTTTCCCACCAACGCCAGCGGCTGCTGGTTGATGGCATTATCGGGAGCATACTCCAGCACCACAAAGCGTGGCTCGTCCACACTACCTCTGTTCACCCCCAGCAGTCCTCCCATGCGCAACGACTCTATCTTCCTCTTATCAAACACCGTGCACTTCACTCCCAGCCCAGCGGCCACCTGCTCCAACTCTGTCGCAAACCGTTCGGCATTCAGGTCCGCCACAGGTATATTCACCCTATCGCGACACCACTCTATGCGGCTCCACAGCCTCACACTGCGGTCCAGTTCCTCTTGCGTGAGGAAGGTAGAATCGACAACGACTTGTGTCACATGTTCAGGCTTCTTACCCTTGTAGCGGTCAAAACTATAGTCTGCAAACTGCAGACCCTCCACAAATGCCACCACCTCCTCTGTAATCACCCCTTCGCCAGTCACTGCCACCTTGCTTTGCTTGGCAGCTTTGAGCAACGCCACCACCTTGTCGGCAGCGCGGCGCAGCTTCTCCTGTGCCAGCTGTGCAGGTTTCTCACTATCGAAATTGACAATATACACATGGTGGGGCAAACGGTCGAACACCACCACAGCCTCCATCCCCTCTTCTCGTTTCGCCTTCAGATAGTCCAGCTCCTTCTTACTGAATGGGAGACTCCTGTCCGACACCTCGGTGCCATACAGAAAAACCAAGTCGCCCACATACTCCTTCGGATTGATATGATCTAATTCGTATTTCATGATTTATAATTGTTTAATTTAAAAGTTGAAAGTTGATAGTTGATAGTTGAAAATGGAATGTGTTAATGTGTGAATGTGTTAACGTGTTAGTCTTTTTTGAATGTGTGGATGTGTGAATCTTTGATTTACGAATTTACAAATTCAAATTTTCATTTTTCATTTTTCATTTTTTTACACATGTTTAATCAATATTATCACCTTATTTTGTTTTTGCAATGCATCCAAAGTCTCATAAAAACGGTCGCGCGAGGGCACATCCATCCATGCTGTCGGCTCGTCAAACACCAGCACCGGCGCATCGCCATACAGCTGGCGTGCTAGCGCTATGCGCTGCCACTGTCCCATGCTCAGTTCCTCGCCGCCGTCAAACATACGTCCTAGCATAGTGTCATAGCCTTTGGGCAGCTTCTCTATAAACTTGTCCGCACCCGACAGGTGTGCCACCTTCCGCACCCGCTCACGGTCGTAATGTCCTATATCGCCAAACATGATATTCTCCTCCGCCGTGCAATAGAAGCGCACATAGTCTTGGAATATAGCCCCAATACCGTGTCGCAGACCTTTGAGGTCGTATCTCCGCACATCCACCCCGTTAATCAGCACCGCTCCTTGGTCGGTGTCGTACAGGCGCAGCAGCAGCTTCAGCAGCGTCGTCTTACCAAAACCGTTCTCACCCTCTATCTGCGTCACCTCCCCTGCCCGTGCCGTCAGCGAGAAATGACTCAGCACATCGCGTTCCATCTTAGGGTAGCGGAACGTGATGTCGCGAAACTCCACACTCTCCACCCTCGTCGGAAATGGGATAGCGTCCTCTGCGTTCACGATGGCAGGCTTAAGGTCGAGAAACTCAAACAGATTGCCCACAAACAGACGGTTGTCGTACAGTCCCGTCACACCCCCCACCAAATTGTTCAACCCAGTCTGTCCGCGACGGAAAGCCTCAAACAGCATCACAAACGAACCCACCGTGATGGCGCCGCTGGTGGTGCTGGCGAGGAGGAAAAACACCACAAAAAACATAGCCAACGTCTCCGCCACTGCACAGATAGAGTCGTACACACCTATCCTCCGCGAAATCCGTAGCAGGTTGTTCACCAATACCTTTCTTATCCTTACAAAACGGTCCCTAAAATAAGGCGTCAGCCCAAAGGTGCGCATCTCCTTGGCATAGTCCCTGCCGCCCAGCAAGGCGGTATAATAAGTCGTGCGGCGGTAGTTCTGCGTGTTATTGCGACGGAAGGCGTAGATCTGCCTAGCCTTAATCACCCTCACCACAAACGACGGTATCACCGCCACCACCATCACCACAATAATCCACGGCGACGCGCTGCACAGCATCACCACCACAAAGGCGATGGTGATAATCGACCCAAACAGTGCCATAAACTCGCTCAGCACCCTCAGCGGACGGTAGCTCGCCTCCTGTTGGGCGCGGTGGTAAGTGTCGTGATACTCGGGATTGTCGAAATAAGCCATATCCAACGCCGCCGACTGCCGCTGCATGATATCGCTGATATAATCCTGCAACCGCTGCGACATCACGTCGTTATTCACGCCGTTGCACACTCCCACCAACCTATTCAGCAAAAAGAGCAGGCAGAACAAGCCCAACAGCGACACTGTGCTCCACCTGATGCCCCACAGCTCAGGCATCACGCCCGTAGTCACCGCGTCCACCATATACTTCAATATATAAAGGCTCAGTAGCGGCAGCACATTAAGCACCACCACATAAAAGATACGCCAATAAAACGACGATGGGTGGCACCGCCGTATCATATCAAGAGCTTTGAGCAACTGTTTCATACAATGTTTAATTTTAAACTAAAAAGTAAAAACTAAAAACTAAAAGGTGGGCGGGAGCCATTTTTCAACTTTCAACTTTCAACTATCAACTTTCAACTTTCAACTTGTCACATAATCACTATTTTTTTCACCGCCACATATCCCAGCGCCTCATTAATCGTCTCCGCCAGCGACGAGCGTCTGTACGCCAACTCCTGCTTCAATGCCGCCGACGCCAGCTGCACCGTCAGCACCCCTTGACTAAAACTAACCCTTTGCGTGAGCCGTTTGATAAAGTCGCCCACCACCACTCCATACACCTGCACCACCTCCATCTCGCGGGCGGTATCGTCCATATCCAGCCTGTGGTAAGCCTGTTTCAGCAACTGCTGCAAAGTATGTTCGTTACTATACATCCTTTAATTTTAAAGTAAAAACTAAAAACTAAAGACTATGAAGTTGGGCGGAAGCCGTCCCCTCTTTAGAGGGGTGCCGCGAAGCGGCGGGGTATGTTCTTTTCAACTTTCAACTTTCAATTTTCAACTATCAACTTTCAATTCTCATAATCCTATGTTCCACTTGTGGCATTGCCTCAAAAATCTGTTCCACCCTTCCTGGCTGGGTGTCGGTGAGAAACACTTGTCCGAAACGGTCGCTCCCCACCAGCTGCACCAGCTGCGTCACACGCTCCATATCCAATTTGTCAAACACATCGTCCAGCAGCAGTATCGGCTTCACGCCGCCATGCTGGTAGATATACTCAAACTGTGCCAGCTTCAATGCCAGCACAAACGTCTTCTGCTGTCCCTGTGACCCGAAGCGTTTTGCCGCCATACCCGCAATACACAGTTCTATGTCGTCCTTATGTGGCCCCACGGTGGTGTAGAGCGCATACTTGTCGTTCTGACGAGCCTCCTGCAGCTGCTGCCTTAGCGGCACCTCCGCCTGCGACACATAGTCGAGCGAACCCACCTCCGTGCCATTCGTAATCCACGAGAAATACTCGTCAAACAACGGACTGAAATCATTCAGGAAAGCCCGTCTGCCCTGATATAGCACCTCACCATGATGCACCAGCTGGTCCTCCCACACTGCCATCGCCTCCTCGTCCCAGTTGCGGTCCTCATAGAACTGTTTCAGCAACCTATTGCGTTGCTCCACCGCCCGCTGGTATTGCAGCAGATGAGCGAGATAGCCTCTGTCGGTCTGCGACACCACCCCGTCCACAAAACGCCGTCTCACCTCGCTGCCGCCCAGGATAATCTGTTGGTCGTAGGGCGAAACCATCACCAGGGGCACCTTACCTATATGCTCGCCCAGCGAGCTATATGCCTTCCCGTTCCAACGCATCTGCTTCGGCTGTCCCTTCTTCTGAATGCACGACACCGTAGCCTCCGCCCCATCGAAATGGTAAGTACCATGAATAGCAAAGAAATCCTCCCCCTGACGTATATGCTGCGTATCCACCGACGAGAAACAACTCTTGCAAAACGATAAGTAGTATATAGCGTCGAGCAAGTTCGTCTTCCCAACCCCGTTGTTACCCACCACACAATTCACATTGGGGCAGAAGTCCGCCTCCAGCTCCACATACGACTTAAAGTTACTCAATTTCAAGTTAGCAAGATACATGATAAGTGATTGCTTGAATGTGTTAATGTGTGAATGTGTGAATTCTTGAATGTGTTAACGTGTGAATGTGTGAATGTGTGAATCTTTGATTTACGAATTTAGAAATAAACGAATTTACGAATTTAAGATTTACGAATTTACGAATTCAAACTCGCCGGCCCACCTCTTCCGCTACAGCCTCCATCAGCCACCGAGGTGTGCTGGTGGCACCTGTGATGCCCACACGGCTCACCCCCACAAACCATTCGCTCTGCAACTCGTCGGCATCGGCAATCAGTTTCGTATTGGGTTGCACACGACGGCAATAGTCATACAGATAGTGTCCGTTCGAGCTTCCCTTGCCACTGACAAACAGCACCACGTCCACTCCTTTGGCAAAGTTCTCCAACTGCACCGCACGGTTTGCCACACGGCTGCATATCGTGTCGTAAGCCACGAAATAGCCCTCGGGCAACTTGCCATGATGCCGCACCACTGCCTCTTCGATATTCTTCACCAGCTGCGCATATTCCTCCTTGCTCTGTGTTGTCTGCGAATAGAGGCGTATCGGTCGTGCGAAATCTATCGCCCTCATATCGTCCGGACGGCTCACAACAATGGCGCTGCCGTCGGTCTGCCCGCACAACCCCACCACCTCGGCATGACCGGGTTTGCCGAAGATGACCACCTGTCCCACAGGGTTGTGCTGGCTCATCTCAAGGAAACCCTTGCGGATACGCTGTTGCAATGCCAACACCATCGGGCAGGTAGCGTCCACCAACCTGATGCCTAGCTTCTTCGCCTCCTCGTATGTAGAGGGTGGCTCCCCATGGGCACGTATCAGAACCTTCTGTCCTGCCAACCCTTGCAGCTGCGCATGGTCAATCACACGCAGTCCTCGCTGGCGCAGTCGTTCCACCTCGGCACTGTTGTGCACAATGTCGCCCAAGCAGTAGAGCGTACCGTCGTGCGCCAACTCCTCCTCAGCAGTTCCGATGGCATTCACCACACCGAAACAAAAGCCCGCATTATCGTCAATAGTTATCTTCAATTGAAAGTTGATAGTTAAAAGTTGAAAGTTGAAAGTTTTAGTTTTTAGTTTTTACTTTTTAGTTTTACGAGAGGCATTGGTTCTCCAAATTCGAGGCATCTATCACCTCATCGTATTCAGCAGGTGTCAAGTCGTTGAAGAAGAAATAGACGGGGTTCACCTTGTTGCCGTTCTGTATCACCTCGTAGTGTAGGTGGTAGCCCTGCGCCAATCCCGTGCGTCCCACGTTGCCTATCAGCTCGCCGCGCCTCACCCGTTGCCCTGTCGACACCTTCACGTCCGACAGGTGGGCATACAACGTCTTAAACCCGAAACCGTGGTTAATCACTATGCACACCCCGTAGCCGCCATAGCCGGCTCCTCGACCTGCCACCTCCACCCTGCCGTCGCCCGTAGCATACACCGGAGTGCCGCTCTGCGCGGTCAGATCCACGCCCGTATGCATACGGCGGTAGTGCAGTATCGGGTGGTAGCGCATTCCGAAGCCCGACACCAGCCTACATTGGTTCTTCCTTATCGGCATAATGGTGGGCATCGACGCCATACGCTGCTGCTTGGTGCCTGCCATCTTGAATATCTCATCCAGCGACACCGACTGCGCATACAGCCTATTCTCCAGCGTGTCCACGCGCTGACTGGTGAGCATTATCAGGTTTCCGCCCGCATGCCCATCCAGCCTGCCGTAGTCCTTCGGCACAGGCCTACGTTGGCTCTCCGACACAGGTGCTGCCCCAAAGATGGTTCGATACACCGCACTGTCGCGCTCCTCAATGTCAGCCAGCACCCTGTTGCAACGCTCCACACTCTTATTCAGCGTTGCCAACTCGCGCTTATACTGGGCTATATCCTCCTTCAGCAATCGCTCCTTAGGCGAATCCAACAGCCTGAAAGCCAACACCGAGAACAGCACAGCCAGCACCACACTCAATGCCACGGTCGACGACAGCCGTTTCAGCCTGTCGCCCCATGTCACCTCCACCTTCTCATACGAAAGCGTATGTGGATTAAACCTGTATGTATACTTCTTCTTCAGTGCCAAAAGCGGTTTGCATGTTGAAAGTTGATTGTTGAAAGTTGATTGTTATCCGGGTACGGCAGACAATTTTTAACTTTTAATTTTTAATTTTCGAAGTTTTCAATTCTTAATTATCCTTGTATTTGCTCAATGCGCTGGCAAACTTCTTCAATGCCCTCACGTCGCGAACATAGTAACGCAGTTTCAACTCGGGAATATACAGCTCGCCTACCACACGCTCACGCATGCGGTTCTCCTTCTCCATTTCGGTTGCCGCCGACGTATCCTGACTCACCAACAGGCCGCTGCCAAACTGCTCATAGTTCTTGTGGTGGTGCATCGCCGTTGTCGACTCCTTCATGTCGGCATAGCTGTTCAGCACCATGTTCGAAATCATCTCATACGGCACCTCGCGGCTCAGCACCGTCAGGCTCTTCAAGTCATGCACATCGAAATCGGTAGCGCTGCGGCTCACCACCCAAAAGTCGGGGTAGAGGAAATGATACTGCCCGATGCTGTCGCGCATCATGGGTGTCATCAGCGGAGCCTGGATAAAGTCGAAGATACCCAAGTCGAAATACACCTGCTCAAAAGCGTTCTCCAACGCCTCGTAGGTGTCCTTCGAATGCCAAATACGGTGGCTCGACGCCAGTTCGGTGAAAGCAATCACCACTTCGGCAAACTGGTTATATCGCTCCTCTGAGCACAATTTAGGTATCGTCAATTGGATGTCGCGAACATCATGTCCCAAACGAGCAATCCTCGACTTATAGCTCGACATCACATGCGTCTGATAAGTTGTCAGTCTGTGACGTTTGTGTCCCAGTTCCTTGATGCCGGCAATGATGCGTTCGCCCTCCTCTGCCTCTTTGGCCAAGGGCAGCACATTCACGTATGCCTCCAATATGCGGGCCTTTGTCTCGTCATTGGTGTCGCGCAAGGCAGCGTTGGCACGCGAAATTTCCGCGTCGAACGAGAACTCCTTGCCTCTCACCATATCCCAATAGCTGTGTTTCAGCTTCGCCTTCTCGGCATTGCAGAAGCTCTTGTACGAATGACTTGAGCTAGTGCGGATAAAGAACCCCGTTCCCGGCGAACCGCTCTCCACATACTGGCCCGACTTATACGACGATTCATAATGACCTCTGATGCCGAACAGCGTGGGACAATAGTGGTTCGACACCCACACCGTCAAACCCTTGGCAACAGTTTTACGACTTCTCTCAAAAATCTTCATAACTGATTAGATTATTACTCTTTAAAGAAACTTTAAAGTTTGATATTATATTAAGGTATCCAAAATCAACCATGTATGGCGCAACCGTAGGCAGCCTCAATAGCCTCCATCACAGCTTCGCTCATCGTGGGGTGGGGATGGATGGCACCTGCCACCTGCTTGGCGGTAAGTCCGTTCTCGCGTGCCACCACGATGCTGGCAATCATCTCCGTCACATTGTCACCACACATGTGGCAGCCTAATATCTCGTCGGTATTCTTGTCGATTATCATCTTGATAAAGCCGTCGGTATTGCCTGCCGCCGTCGCCTTGCCGCTCGCCTTGAAGAAGAACTTGCCGACCAATATCTCTTTGCCGGCCTCCAAAGCCTTCTTCTCGGTCAGGCCCACGCTGGCCACCTCGGGTGTCGTGTAGGTGCAGCCAGGAATATTGGTATAGTTAACCTTCTTAGGCTCATGGCCTGCAATGTGCTCCACACAGCAGATGGCCTCAGCGCTAGCCACATGTGCCAGAGCAGGGCCGTGCACCACGTCGCCTATGGCATAATATCCCGGCACGTTGGTCTGATAGTAATCGTCGACAGTAATCTTGCCACGCTCAAAGGCGATGCCCGTCTCTTCGAGGCCTATGCCCTCCAAGTTGGTCACCACACCCACGGCACTCAGCACCACGTCGCAGTCCACCACCGTCTCAGTATTCTTCTTCATATCCTTGATGGTCACATGGCACATATCACCATCCACATCCACCTTCTCCACGCTTGCGCTCGCCATCACCTTCATGCCCATCTTGCGGAAACTGCGGCTGATCTGGCTGGCGGTGTCCTCATCCTCGTTGGGAAGAATCTGTGGCATAAACTCTACCAGCGTCACCTGCACGCCGATGCTCTGATAGAAGAAGGCAAACTCGCTGCCGATGGCACCGCTGCCGCACACCACCATGCTCTTAGGCATGAAGGGCAGCGTCATAGCCTCACGGTAGCCGATAATTCGTTTGCCATCCTGCGGCATACTGGGCATCACCTTGCTGCGTGCGCCCGTGGCGATGATAATGTGCTTTGCCTCATACTCAGTCACGTTGCCCTCGGCGTCGGTCACTGCCACCTTGTGGTCGGGCAGCACCTTGCCGGTGCCCATGATGACATCCACGTTGTTCTTCTTCAGCAGAAACTGAACGCCCTTGCTCATCGTCTCTGCCACCCCTCGACTGCGCTGCACCATAGCGGACAAATCAGCGACAGCGGGTTGCGCACCCACCCCGTAATTGGCGGCATGGCCGATATAGTTATACACTTGCGCGCTCTTCAGCAGTGCCTTGGTAGGTATGCAGCCCCAGTTGAGGCAGATGCCGCCCAAGTTCTCACGTTCCACAACGGCAGTCTTCATTCCCAGCTGCGATGCCTTCACAGCTGCCACGTAGCCCCCAGGGCCGCTTCCGATAACGATAAGGTCGTAGTTCATATCTTTCAGTATTTGTATATATTATATTATAATCATAATTAACGTTTGTTCAAATAACAATTTGCAAAGATACATTTTTTTTTTGAAATAACGCCTACAAACCCTTACAAAAATTAAAATTTATGAAATTTACCACCTTTCACCGACCTCCTCGACCCTAAAAAACTGCATTTTAACCCATCTTTTTCCTCATAATATGCTTTTATAGTTATACCTTAGTTATACTTTAGTTATACCTTAGTTATACTATTATATATAGAATAACTAAGGTATAACTAAAGTATAACTAAGGTATAACGATAGGATAAGTAAAAAAGTGATGGTTGAAATAGGCAGGCTGAAATTGCACTTCAATCGGTGGGTGAAAGGGTGTGGATGGAGATGTATTTGGGGAGTTTTACGGGTTTCATTTTTCGCCTCACATATCGTGTGTGAGGTCTGTTTTGTCACTTTTTTCGGGCTGGGGTTTCATTGTTAATATGGTGGCATTGTGGTGGGTATGGTTTATTTTTCGCATTTCGGTGTATCAATCAAAAAAAAATGCGTATATTTGCATTTTGCATTTGTGTGTACCTACTATGTCTAAAAGGTGGCTCATATCTCTACTGCTTCTCCCCACCCTCCAGCTGGGGGCACAAAGCATACGGCTGACGCGCTACGACGCGCCCAATGCGCTGTATCTGAATGCCGACCGCCTGTATAACTTTAATATGTACGAGCGGTCGCGCTTGGAGCTGGGCGTCCTGTGGGTTTCTCCCAGCCAGACGGCGGCACAGCAGCGCAAGGCGTTCGGGCAATGGACGTTGTCGCCATACGTGGCGTACGGTACGGGCGACCATGCTTGGAAATACGGCATGGGCGCATATCTGAGGCTGCCCGGAGAGCACTCGGTGAGGCTGGGAATGTGGGCGTACAACGACTTGGAGCGCGCTGCCTCGCGGCAGCTGGGCGAATACCGCATGCTCACCCCTTCGCTCAACAACGGTATAGTCACTTCGCGCTATTCGGGCGTGAAGGGAGGCGGATTGGATGTGTTTTTCACCCCTCTGCGGGGATTAAAGATGCAGATAGGTGGTCGGCGAACCTTTGAGGACCTCCGTTTTGACAGTCGAGGAGTTTACTACCCAGCACGCGAAGGGGGAATCAAAAAAGAATGGACAGCATTTACAGAGCTGTACGCACGCCTTGATTGGAAAAAGAGCGCCACCCTTTATCTTCGTGCCGGAAGGTCGACCGGAGAAATAACCCGCCTCTACTACCAAGTACTGGCGCAATACGACAGTGACCTAGGCCAGAGCGGGCTGCACCTTTATGGCCAAACAGGTTTTGCCTCCATTGAAGCTCCTTACAGCCGCATGTTCGACCTTTCGGGCACGGCGTATTCCACCTACTTCTTCAAGAACACGTTTCTCACTGTCCGCCCCAATACATTTACCGCCAACATTTTCGCCCATATCTGCCTGAACTACACTGCGCCGCTGCCGCTGTGGGAGTGTTCGTGGTCGTCGCCTCGTCCCTTCCTTCAGCTTAACGCCATGTGGGGCCACCTGCTAGAGCAAAATGATATAGGAGGTATAATGAGGGACGGCCTTCTGCTCCAAGCGCCCTACAAGGGGCTGCTGGAGCCTGCCACAGGTTTCGACCGATTGGTACACTGGGGATTGCTGGATGTGGGCTTTGGGGTGGCGTACCAGATATGTCCAGAGTCTGCCAGCTATCGGCTGCCGGAAATGACGGACAATATGGCCATTATAGTTGTGGCAGATTTTATACTTGACCGATATAAGTAAACTAACACTTTATATACAACCAAACAAAAAACTGATTATGACAATAAAACCTATTTCGATAATCATTTTGCTTCTTACCCTCTTTATCCCACGGGTGGAGGCGCAGAAATATGAGATGACGTTTGTTATACCTAAGGAGGGGCAGCCCGACAGCGTGCTGTATATCGGGCAGCATTTCCGCGACCAGTTTATAGTGATGGACAGCGCCAAGGTGTGTCGGCGCACAGTCAAGGATGTGAAAGACTCGTATAGGTTCGTGGGCAAAGGCAAATGGGAGACGGGCATCTATGCCCTGATGCAAAAGGATGCGAAGAAGAGCATCATCGATTTCACTATCGACGGGAGCCAGCGGTTCACCATTTACCTCACCGCGCAACACGAGGTGCCCGACCCGCAGCGTAATGTGGTGGGGTCGGCTGCCAACCAGGTGATGTTTACCTGCATCAACAAGGAGAATGAGGCGAAGCGCAGAATGCGCGACATCGAGCAGCGGATGAAGTCGGCTGATGCTAAAGTAAAGGAAGAGGCTGAGCAGGACAGAAAACTGTTGACCAAGGAGATGGTGGATTTTGAAAACACCTATTTTGAGCAGAATAAGCAGTATCGCTATATCCAACTGGCGAAGATGATGAGCGGCCCCGAGGTGCCAGAGGAGGTGGGCGACAAAACGGCCTATTATCTTGAGCATTACTGGGATGGAGTGGATCTGACGGACCACAGTTTGGTGTATACCCCCGACCTGTTTAATAAGATGAACTACTACTTTTTCGGGGCGTTGTATCGTGCCGATAAGGATACGATATGCAAGTATGCCGACAATATACTGCATAAGATTGAGAAAGATACGCTTATGATGCGTTACTTCATGGACTACATTATGCCTAGATATTACCGGTCGACGAAGAATATAGGCTGGGATGCGGTGTGGTGCTACTTGGTGAGGCAGTATTATCTGACGGGCAAGTGCGGCTGGGCAACGCAGAGCGAGATAACGAATAAGCGGCAGAGCGCGGAGTTTTTGGAGAAGTCGCTCATCGGCGCACGGGGAGCGGAGCTGTGGATGGCCGACACCAACCAGTCGGCAGACCCGAAGGACTGGATTTCGTCGCATAGATTCCCACAGAAATATGTTATCCTTTGGTTCTGGGACCCCGACTGCCACCACTGTCAGGAACAGACTGAGACACTGAAGGAGCTGTACGACTCGCTGTCGGCGGCGGGGAACAAGATTTTCGAGGTGTATGCCGTAGGCTACGAGGCGGACGTGGAGAAGTGGAAACGCTATGTGCGCGAGCACCGTCTGCCCTTTGTGAATGTGGGCGGCAGCAACGTGAATATCGACTATCAGGAGGCTTATAACGTGCATGGCGCACCCACGATGATTATCTTGAATGAGGAGCGGAGGATTATCATGAACAAGGTGCTGCCCACAAAGTCGATACTACCATTCTTGAAACGATATGAAGAACTGAGAAAATGAAAAGTTGAAAGTTGAAAGTTGAAAGTTTTAGTTTTTACTTTTTAGTTTTTACTTTATTATAACAATAACAATTAAAATATTACGACTATGAGAAAACACATTGTAGCAGGAAACTGGAAGATGAACAAGACTTTCAGTGAGGCTGACGACTTGGTCAGCGGCATTATGGACAAGTTGGAACAGGTGACACTGGATGCCAACACACGTATGATTATCTGCCCGCCGTTCCCTTACTTGGAGATGGTGAGCGACTATGGCGACGACAGCTATTTCGCCGTGGGCGCACAGAATGTGAGCGACCAGGAGAAGGGTGCCTACACGGGCGAGGTGTCGGCCGAGATGCTGGAGTCGATGGAGCTGGACTACTGCATAGTGGGTCACAGCGAGCGTCGCGCCTACTATCACGAAACTGACGCTATCGTTGCCGCCAAGGTGAACCAACTGCTGGCGCATAATATCAGACCTATAGTGTGCTGCGGCGAGGTGCTGGAAGAGCGCGAGGCCGGCAAGCAGTTTGATGTGGTGAAAAGACAGATTGAGGACGGCTTGTTCCACCTCACTGCCGAGCAATTTGCCGACATCGTGATTGCCTACGAACCCGTGTGGGCTATCGGCACCGGCAAGACCGCCACTCCCGAGCAGGCACAGGAGATGCACGCCTTTATCCGCGGACTGATTGCCGAGAAATACGGCAAGGAGGTGGCTGACGAGACCAGCATTCTCTACGGCGGCAGCTGCAAGCCTTCGAACGCCAAAGAGCTGTTTGCCAACCCCGACGTGGACGGCGGCCTGATTGGCGGCGCCTCGCTGAAGGCTGACGACTTTGTCGCCATCGCGGAAGCGTTTTGATAAGATGAAAATTGAAAATTGAAAAGTTTTAGTTTTTAGTTTTTACTTTTTAGTTTGAAAACATGTTTTTCGAGCGTTTTGTCGCACGGCGTTTCTTACCAAGGGACCGAAAGAGTTTTTCGGGTCCCTTGGTACGTATCGCCACCTACAGCATCGCCCTAGGGGTGATGGTAATGGTGATGGCGGTGAGTATCTTGCGCGGCTTCCAAGGCGAGATACGCCAGAAGGTGGTGGGCTTTGGGGCGCATCTGGTGGTGACCAGCTACGATATGGGCAACACCTACGAGGAGATGCCTGTCGGCATGGAACGCCCCGAGGTGGAGCGTATACGCCACACTCCGGGAGTGAGACATCTGAACTTCTTTGCCAACAAGGGAGGGATGATCAAGACCGAAGAACAGATTCACGGCATTGTGCTGAAAGGGGTGGACAGCGGTTACGACACCTCTTTCTTCGCCGCCAACATGGTGGAGGGCAGGCTGTTCGACTTCCCCAAGGAGAAGGCTTCGAACGAGGTGATTGTGTCGCAGACTATCGCCAACAAACTGAACCTAACCTTGGGCGACAAGGTGCGCACCTACTTCTGGCAGGGCGAGAGCTACAGGGCTAGGGCATTCGAGGTGTGCGGCATCTACAACACCGACCTCACCGACTTCGACGAGCACTATGTGGTGGGCGACCTGCGGCAGGTGCAGCGGCTGAACGACTGGGACAGCACGACGGCAGGCGGCTACGAGGTGCTGGTGGACGACTTCGGAAAGCTTGACGAGGTGGCAGGTTTGGTGATTGCTCAGCTGGGCTATGACCTAACGATGCACACGGTGGTGGAGCAGAACCCCGCGCTCTTTGCTTGGCTGAACCTGCTGGACAGCAATATCGTGCTTATTATCATCATCATGATGATGGTTTGCACCGTCGCCATCGTCTCCGCCTTGCTGATTATGATTTTTGAGAAAACTTCCACCATAGGACTATTGAAAGCCCTCGGAGCCGACAACCGCTCGGTGCGTAGGATTTTCCTGTATAAGTCTGCTGCCATCATCGCCAAAGGCATCGTGGTGGGCGACGTGGTGGCTTGGCTGCTGTGTTGGCTGCAGGCACGTTTCCACCTGGTGCATCTCGACAGCGCGAGCTACATGATGGAGAATGTGCCTATCGACCTCAACCCTTGGACGTATGTTGCCATTAGTGTTGGCAGTTTGGTGGTGTGCATGGTGGCGCTGTTGGTTCCCACCGCCTATATCTCGCATATCGAGCCCGCCAAGACAATAAAATTCGACTGACATGATGAAGAAGGCCAAATGGATAATCATTGCAGTGACTGTGCTGCTGGCAGGTTTCGCCCTTTTTGAAATCAACAACCTCTCCAACCAAATACGCAAATCGGAGCAGGAGAAGGTGAAACTGTGGGCTAACGCCATCAGCCAGAAAGCAGAACTGGTGAACTATTCGGAACAGTTCTTTGCCAGCGTTGCCCTCGACGAGCACCGCAAAATGGAGATGTACACCAATATCCTCCGCTCGTTCGACCGAAGGGATATGGGTGCGGATGCCGACTTCAGCTTGGACTATGTGCGATATATCGTAGACAGCTGCGAAACGGCCATTATCATCACCAACCGCGACTCGGTGATAACCGTTCCGAGCGAGTTGGCAGGACAGAAGTTGGAGGGGGAGCTGCTACAGGAGTTTTCGCACAACGAACCCTTCCATTACCGCATCTGGGGAATGCCGATGACGCTGTACTACAAGGAGTCGAAGGTGTATACCGACTTGCGCGATGTGCTGGACAGGTTCAATCAGTCGTTTCTCTCGGAAATCACCAACAACTCGGTGTTTGTGCCGGTGCTGGTGGTGGACAGCCTGCAAGGCGTTGTGCTAGGGAGCGGAAACATTGCAGCCCGCGAATTTGCCACCCCCGACCGGCTGTCGGAGAAACTGTGCGAGATGGAGGAAGAGAACGACCCCATAGAGTTTCGCCTGCCCAACGGCGAGCGCGCCTACCTGTTTTACGAAAGCACCCCGCTGCTGAAGGCATTGCGATGGGTTCCGCTGCTGTATCTGTTTGTGCTGTGCGTGCTGCTGCTTGTGTCGTACATCCTTTTCCGCACCGCCCACACCATGGAGCAGAACAAGATATGGGTAGGCATGGCGAAGGAGACCGCTCACCAGCTGGGCACGCCTATCTCGTCGCTGCTGGCATGGACACAATATCTGGAGGGAAAGACCTTCGATGCCACCTATTCTGCCGAGATAAACAAAGACCTCAAGCGGCTGGAGACCGTCACCCACCGATTCTCGAAGATAGGCTCGGTGCCCGAACTGAAAGAAGAGAATGTCTGCACCGCCATACAGAACGCCATCAACTACTTGCAGACTCGCGCTTCGCGCAAGGTGAAGTTTGTCACCAACTTTCCTGACGAGGAACTTGTGGTGCCACTGAACGGATACCTGTTTGAATGGGTGATTGAAAACATCTGCAAGAACGCCATCGACGCTATGGACGGCGCTGGCACCTTCACGGTAATCGTCTCTTCCGACACACGTCATGTGTATATCGACCTTGCCGATACCGGCAAAGGAATGTCGCCTTCGATTCAGAAAAAGATATTCGACAGCGGTTTCACCACCAAGCAGCGCGGCTGGGGCTTGGGGCTGTCGCTAGCACGGCGCATCATCCGCGACTACCACAAAGGACGCATCTTTGTCAAATACAGCGTCGAAGGACAAGGTACGGTGTTTCGTATCGTGCTGAACAGATAAGGGAAAATGAGAAAGTGAAAAGTGAAAAGTGAAAAT
>JAFWQP010000010.1 GCA_017509045.1 Bacteroidales bacterium | reverse complement strand
GGCTGTGGCCAAAGCCACTAATGCTGCGGCAAGGGCAGCCTGTTTCATTGTGGTATTCATACTGTCAGATGTTAATGTGTCGTGAGATAGGAGGACTGGGTCAACATGCATCACCGCCGTCACGGTGCGCCCATTGAGGGTGCGGTAGTAGGTGATGGTGCTGTCGAGGTGGTTGAAGGCGAATCCTGAGCCTCCGGTGCTTGTGTGGGTGTACCAGGGGTCGTTGCCATGATAGTCCCAGTTGACCACGATTGCCGGAGTGGCGGCACTGTCGGTGGTGGGCTGGAGGTGGGGTTGGTTGCCCTCCGAAGCGGGGTTTGGCGGAGGAGTGCTGCGGTGGAACACGGCTTTTCGCCACTGTGGCACCACAGCCACGACAATGGCCGAAGCCGCCAGTATAAACAACAGAACAATGAGTATCTTGCGCAAACGTGCCACGATGCGGTGTATGCGTTGATACACTGCATCGCGCTTTATGCCCATCGAGTTGGCTATTTCGTCGGCGGAGTAGCCTTCCAGACGCATCTGCATCAACTGCCTGTCTTCGTCTTGCAGCTGTGCCATCAGGTCGGCGACAAGAGTGCGCCGTTCTGCCTCGGCGGCTGCGTCGTTGTCGGGTAGTTCCGGCATATTGTGCTCCATTTCACGAGGCTTTCGGCTGTGGCTCAACACATGTCTCACTTGCCATTCGACCCATGCTTTTTGCTGATAGGGTTTGGCATTCATGTCCAGTTCGGAGATATGCAGCCACAGCCGTATGGATACTTCTTGAAACAAGTCGCGGCACAACTCGCTGTCACCACAGGCAGCGTTGCGGCACATGCTCCAGATGAGGGTGGAGTAGGTGCTCAGAGTGGTATTGAATATCTCGTTGTTGTCCATTCTGATATTACAATACCCCTTTGGATGGCAAAATCTGACAGTAGGTAGAGAAAAAAACTATGCAGGGAAGAGTCCGAAGACAGCGGCGCCGCTGCCGGTCATGGAGGCGTAGAGGGCACCGCGGCGGTACATATCGTCTTTTAGCGCGGCGATGGCGGGGTGGGCTGGGAATACGGAGGCCTCGAAGTCGTTGACGATAGTTTCACGCCACTGCTCTATAGGTTGGCGCACCGCCTGCCGCAAGTCGGGACGGCTGCCGCCTTGCAGATGCAGACCCGCGTAGGCTTCGCGGGTGCTGACATGCTCGTCGGGCGGTATCTCGATGGCCATGCGGTAGGCGGACAGGTGGAGGTCAATGAGTTCCAATTGGTCGCCAATGCCGGTGGCGTAGGCGGGACGGTTTTGGATAAAGAAGGCGCAGTCGGCACCCAGCTGTGCAGCCCGCCTCTCAAGGTCTGTGGACGTAAGACCTAACGAGAACATCTCGTTGAGCATCTTGAGGGTGAAGGCGGCATCGCTGCTGCCGCCACCGAGGCCAGCCCCGAAGGGGATGTGCTTGCGCAGGAGTATCTCCACGGGCGGAATATGGAACTCGTCGTGCAGCAGGCGGTAGGCTTTCATGCAGAGGTTGTCGGCGGGGGCGTTGTCGAGGAGGATGCCTTCCTGATGGATGGTGGTGCTGGACGCGGTGGAGGGGTTTATCTCCAGCTCGTCGCAGAGGTCGTGGACGGGCAGGAAGAGGGTCTCCAGGTTGTGGTAGCCGTCAGGGCGGCGACCCACAACATGCAGGCCGAGGTTAATCTTGCAGTTGGGCGTTGTCTTCATGGAGTGGGGAGGTTGTGGCTTGCGGTGGATTGTCGATATTGCGCTCGTAGGCGCGGATTATCTTGGTGACTAGTTTGTGGCGGATGACGTCGGTGTTGTCGAGCTGGATGATGCTGATGCCTTTGATGCCGTCGAGGATGCGGGTGGCGTGCACGAGTCCCGACTGCTGGTGGCGGGGGAGGTCGATCTGGGTGATGTCGCCCGTGATGACGAACTTGGCGTTGCGGCCCATGCGGGTGAGGAACATCTTGAGCTGGGCGGAGGTGGCGTTCTGAGCTTCGTCGAGGATGACGAAGGCGTTGTCGAGGGTGCGCCCGCGCATGAAGGCGAGGGGGGCTATCTCGATGGTGTTGTCCTCCCAGTAGCTGAGCAGTTTCTGCTGGGGTATCATGTCGCGCAGGGCATCGTAGAGGGGCTGCAGGTAGGGGTCGAGTTTGTCGCGCAGGTCGCCGGGGAGGAAGCCGAGGTTCTCGCCCGCCTCGACAGCGGGACGGGTGAGGATGATGCGGCGTATCTCCTTGTTCTTGAGGGCACGGACGGCAAGGGCGACGGCAGTGTAGGTCTTGCCTGTGCCGGCAGGACCGATGGCGAAGACCATGTCGTTTTCCTTCACGGCCTCTACGAGCCGTTTCTGATTGGGGGTGCGCGCCTTGACAAGCAGGCCGTTGCGGCCATGCACCAGTATCTCGTCGTTGGTTTCCGCCTCGGGGGTGGAGCCGCCGTTTTCGAATATCTGCATGATGACGTTCTCGTTGAGGCGGCCTACTTTGTCGTAGTAGGTGATCATGGCCTGCAACTTGCCGTCGAAATGGTCGATATCCTCGGTGCTGCCCACGACCTTGAGCATCTCGCCCCGAGCAATGAATTTGAGCTTGGGGAAGAGGATTCGGACAAAGTCGAGAATCTTGTCGTTGTCGCCCCAAAAACGTGTGTAATCAATCTCTTCGAGCGAGAAAATTTTCTCTGTTATCGGTTCTTCCATGGTGCAAAAATACACAATAAAAATTAAAAATTGAAAATTAAAAATTAAAAATTGAAATTATAACGCGATAATCAAAAAAAAGTGCGTATTTTTGTAGTCGTGGAAGGTGCACGTCGGGCAGCTGCCGAAGTGCGCTATGATGTTGAAAATTTAAAATTAAAAATTAAAAATTAATATCGAATCATAAATATAGATAATTATTAGTTATGCAAAACAGCTACGCAATTGGAATTGATGTTGGAGGTACCAACACGGATATGGGACTGGTGAGAGACGATGCCACCATTGTGGCACGGCGCAGCATCCCTACGAGCATTTACACCCAACTGGAGCCCTACGTGCGCGACATCATGGAGCAGATTGAGGAGATGGTGGCAGAGGGCGACAAGGAGAAGGGCACGGGAGCAATAGCCCTCGCCGACCTGACGGGCATAGGCATCGGCGCACCGAACGGCAATTTCTACACCGGCTGCGTGGAGTGGGCACCCAATCTGACGATTAAGGGGCTGCTGAATTTTGAGGAGGAGTTTCACAAGTATGTGGACTGTCCGGTGGTGCTGAGCAACGATGCCAACGCGGCGGCATACGGCGAGTATGTGTATGGCGGCGCGAAGGGGATGGACCACTTTGTGATGATCACCCTCGGCACCGGCGTGGGCAGCGGCATAGTGGTGGACGGCAAGCTGGTGCACGGATTTACCGGCACGGCGGGCGAGCTGGGACACAACATACTGATTCCGAATGGCCGACAGTGCAGCTGTGGCCGCAAGGGCTGTTTGGAGGCGTATACCTCGGCTCGCGGCATCGTGCAGACCTACGTGGAGCTGCGCCAAGCAAAGGGCACGCCCGCCGAGGCCATAAACCATGGCGACTGGATTGGCGCGGAGGTGGCCGACAAGGATATCACCAGCAAGATGATTGGCGATGCCGCCAACGCTGGCGACCCGCTGGCAAAGGAGACCTACGCACAGGTGGGCGACTGGCTGGGACTGGCATGTGCCAACGCCTGCACTTTCTCGGCACCTCAGGCGATATTCCTGATGGGCGGCCCCACCAAGGTGGGCGCACCGCTGCTGGAGCCGCTGAAGAGGTCGTTCGAGGCAAACCTGCTGAACATATACAAGGGGCATTGCGCCATATATATGTCGCAGCTGAAAGCCAACGAGGTGGCTATACTGGGAGCGGCAGCACTGGTAGAACTGAGAAGTAAGAAGTAAGAAGTAAGAACTAAGAACTAAGAACTAAGAAGTAAGAAGTATGAGACATTTTCTGATTGCACTATGCGCTACTGCATTGCTTCTATTGGCCTCGTGCGGCAGCGGACTGACCCGCTATGTGAATCCGCTGGTGGGCACCGACTTTCATGGTCACACCTACCCGGGAGCCATCGCTCCCTTTGGGCAGATACAGCCCAGCCCCGACACTCGGCTGGAGGGTTGGGACGGCTGCAGCGCCTACCACTATAGCGACGACACCGTATACGGTTTCAGCCACACCCACTTGAACGGCACCGGCTGCGAGGACTACGGCGATGTGCTGCTGATGCCCGTAATGGCAGAGGGCGAGGACTGGCACTTCACGAAGGATATGCCACAATGGGAGTTCCGTTCCAAGTTCTCGCACCGCAGCGAGAAAGCCACACCGGGCTATTACCGCGTGGTGCTGGACCGCAACCGCGTGATGGTGGAGCTGACCGCCAACCAACGGGTGGCGGCACACCGATATTCGTTTCCCCGCAATGGGAAGAAAGGTTTCGTGATAGACTTGCGCCACCGCGACAAGGTGCTGAACGCAGGTTTCGAGAAGCATCCGACGGACGGCATCGTCTGCGGCTGGCGCGAGAGCGACGCCTGGAACCCGCATCAGAAATGCTATTTCGCCCTCCAGTGCAGCCAGCCCGTGAAAGAGGTGCGCTACTACGACGGCGGGATGAAGGCCCTGGTGGTGCTGGACGACGACTGCAAGCAGGCGGAGGTGTATGTGGCCATTTCGGGCGTGGACTGCGAGGGTGCTGCCAAAAACCTCGCCACTAGGGAAACAAAGGATTTCGACGCCATACAGTCCGAGTCGCACCAGCGTTGGGAGGAGGCACTGAAGAAGATTGAAGTGGAAGGTGGCAGCCGACAGGAGAAGCAGAACTTCTACACCGCCCTCTACCACTGCTACACCTCGCCCTACCTGTGGAGCGACGTGGACGGACGCTACCGCGCCATGAACGACACCGTATACACCACCGAGAAACCCATCTACACCGTATTCTCGCTGTGGGACACCTACCGGACGCTGCACCCCCTGATGGCCATCATCGAACCCGAAATCACCGAGGACTGGATTAACACTATGCTCAACCACTTTGAGACAGGCGGCGAGCTGACCATGTGGGAGCTGGCGGCATACGAAACCCACTGCATGATAGGCTACCACGCCTGTCCCGTGATACTGGCAGCACAGCAAAACGGCATACTCGACAGCTGGAGCCCCCGCCGCCGCATGGACCTGCTGGAGGCGATGATTGCCACCTCTAACCGCAGCGAAACACACCAAGCCTACGCCGCACAAGGCTATTTGGACAGCAAGCTGGACAACGAGACCGTGTCCAAGACCCTCGAATATGCTTACGACGACTGGTGCATAGCCCGCTACGCGCTCAACGAGATGCACCGCAGCGCCGCCGACACCTCGGGCCGTCTGCAACAGGTCTACGACACCTATATGCGCCGTGCGCAATCGTGGCAGAACATCATGGACCCCGACGGCTTCATGCACGCCCGCCGCAACGGAGGCTTCGTCACCCCCTTCAACCCCACCGAGGTCAACAACCACTTCACCGAGGCGAACAGCTGGCAGTACAGCTCCTACGTGCCGCACGATGTGGCGGGATGGATGGCGCAGATGGGCGGAGTGGAAAAGGCTGAGATGTTCCTCGACTCGCTGTTCAACACCAGCAGCGAGACCAGCGGTCGCGAGCAAAGCGACATCACCGGCATGATTGGCCAGTACGCCCACGGCAACGAGCCGTCGCACCATGCCGCCTACCTCTATGCCTACGTGGGTGCCCCCGACAAACTCGACCAAGTGGTGCACCGCATCCTGCACGAGCTCTACACCCCCCAGCCCGACGGCCTCTGCGGCAACGAGGACTGCGGACAGATGAGCGCATGGTATGTGATGAGCGCCATGGGATTCTATCCCGTTTGTCCGGGCAGCGGCGAGTATGTCACCGTCACCCCGCTGTTCGACCGCGTCACCCTCCACCGCCCAAAGAAAGACGACTTAGTCATCACCCGCTCGGGCTGGCAGTCGGGCAGATTCTGGGACACCCACCAGTTCTACGACCAGAGCCAAATCCCCTTCCCCACCGAACTGCGAGCCACATCGGCACCCTACTTCAACGACTGGCAAATCAGCTTCACCGACTCGACACAGGTGTCGCTCGCCACGCGCACCCTACCCGCCGACACCAAGACCCGCATCTACTACACCCTCAACGGCAGCACACCCGACACCCACGCCATCCTCTACACCCAGCCATTCTACATCAAAGGCGACATCACCATCAAGGCGGTGGCATACAGTCCCGCAGGCGGCTACAGCCAAGTGGTGGAGCAGACACGCCAACGTTTCATAGCCGACAAGAAACTCACCTACATCACCCACCCCGAGCCGCAATACGCCGAAAATGGTGCCGAAGGACTCATCGACCGCCTCTACGGCGTCAGCAACTACCGCATCGGCGGCTGGCAGGGATGGACAGGCGACATGGAAGTGGTGATAGACCTGCTGCAACCCAAGTCGCTAGTGAGCGTAGGCGTAGACTGCCTAGACAACATGCGCAGCTGGATATTCTTCCCCACCAAAATCGACGTCAGCCTGTCGAACGACGGCAAAAACTACATCCATTGGGCGACGGTAGAGAACACCGAGTTTCCCGCCGTGCGCGACCGTCAGGAAGAGAGCGTGCAGCACACCTTCACCTGTCGCGGAGCCTACACCACCGCCCGCTATGTGCGCATCAAGGCCACCAACTACGGCAAGATGCCCGACTGGCACATCAGCGCAGGCGAGCAGGCTTGGCTCTTCTGCGACGAAATAGAGATAGGCTCATATATGCCCACCTTCATCAATGCCTTTGGCAGTCAAACATCAGAATCAACTAACACTGAAGAATAAAAAAATTACCACAATGAAAACAAAACTCACCATCCTCCTTCTCCTTACTTTGGGCGCAATAGCCCTAACTTCATGCGACAGCAAATCGTGCCGCTGCTACGAACTGGTAGGCAGCCGTTGGACTGGCCCTAACACCACCGTCACTGCCGCTGGCACCCGTTGCAACCAGCTCAACAACAGCTACCGCGTCTGCAACGAAATGGACGACCCCATCCTCGATCCTCACGACATCGGAGTCGACACGAAAAAGAAGTAAGAAGTTACTAAAGTGAAAATTGAAAATTGAAATTTAGCTGCCGCAAAAAAAATAAACTCTAAACTTTGATAGCCAATTTTTAATTTTTAATTCTTAATTTTTAATTTGTTACGTTTTTAATTTTTCGCTCTTATGCAACGTATGACTGATTTTTGCCAAATAGTATCCGTGTCGCGTCTCTTCGAGACGCTGATAGGGAGTATGTTCTGTCACCGCACAAGCAATATACGATGTTGCTCCCTTTGGTCGCGACACCGTACATTGTTTGTACGGTGTTATTGAGATTCAGCCTCTTCGAGGCTGTTAAAAAATCAGTCAGATATATCATAAGAGCCTAATTTTTAATTTTATAAGTGCAACCCATTAACCCCAAAGCCACCATATTGTCAATAGAGTCGTCGTGCGACGACACCTCTGCCGCCGTGCTACGTGGCGACCGCATCCTCTCCAACGTCATCGCCTCGCAAAAAGTGCATGAGCAATACGGCGGTGTGGTGCCCGAGCTCGCCTCCCGCGCCCATCAGCAGAACATCGTCCCCGTTGTCGACGCTGCCATCGCCAATGCAGGCATCGACAAATCGGAACTAGACGCTGTGGCATTCACCCGTGGTCCCGGACTGCTCGGGTCGCTCATGGTGGGCGTGTCGTTTGCCAAAAGCTTCGCCCAAGCCCTCAACATCCCGCTGGTGGAGGTGAACCACCTACAGGCGCACGTGCTGTCGCACTTCATCAAGGCCGACGACAATAGCGCGGTGCCCCAGTTCCCCTTTGTGTGCCTCCTTGTGTCGGGAGGGCACACGCAGATACTGCTGCTGCGCGACTATTTCGACATCCAAGTGTTGGGGCAGACCATCGACGATGCCGCTGGCGAAGCCATCGACAAAGCCGCCAAAATCATGGAACTAGGCTACCCCGGCGGCCCCATCATCGACCGCCTGGCAAAAGAAGGCAACCCCGACGCCTACCATTTCGCCACACCGCACATACCCGGCAACGACTACAGCTTCAGCGGCATCAAGACCTCCTTCCTCTACTTCCTGCGCGACCGCCTGGCTGAGAATCCCGACTATATCCAGCAGCACAAAGCCGACCTCTGCGCATCCATACAGCAGTGCATCGTCGGTTTCCTCGTCAAGAAGTTGGAGACAGCCGTCAAACAGAGCGGCGTACGCCAAGTGGCAATAGCAGGGGGAGTGTCTGCCAACAGCCTGCTGCGAAGCGAGCTGCAACGTCTCGGCCAGCGGCACCGCTGGCAGGTGTTCATCCCCCAGTTCCAATTCTGCACCGACAATGCCGCCATGGTAGGCATAGCCGGCTACTACAAATACCTCCACGGCGACCTAGCCGACATCTCCCTCCCACCCTACGCACGATAATAGTGAAAAATGAAAACATTGAATTCGTAAATTCGTTACTTCGTGACGTTGTTTGGCTCGGCATAGCGAGCAAGCTCTCTCTGCTCTCACCTTGTACAACGTTAATTTGTAAATTCGTAAATCTTTGATGCGCCAAGGACTAACACATTAACACGTTAACACATTCAAGAAATCAACTTCTCAATTCTCAATTCTCAATTTCCACTCATGCCCAAGCCGCTTACCATACTCCTACTGCTCACCGCACTCGCCACCGCTCGTGCGCAGGACATCCATTTCTCCCAAGTGGACGCCAACCCCCTGCTGCTCAACCCAGCCTATGCGGGCTTCTACGACGGTGCCGGACGTTTCGGAGTCATCTATCGCAACCAATGGGCAAGTGTCAGCACACCCTTCCAAACCTTTGCCATCACCGGCGAGATGGCACTATGGCGCAACAACACAGCCACCCAGGGCTTCAGCATCGGAGCCTCCGTCTTCTCCGACCACGCCGGCACCCTGCACTACGGCACCACCTCGGCACACCTCTCGTTCGCCTACTACCTTGCGCTCAACCGCCAACGCAACAACTTCATCTCCCTCGGACTCGAAGGAGGCTATGCCCAATCGGGGTTCGACCCCACCCTGGCCGTGATGGACGACCCCAACGAGCTCTTTCTCACCCAGCAGGTCAGCTACCCCCTTCTCGCCGCCGGCGCAGCATGGTACTACCAACCCAGTGGCGACCTCCACACCAAGGTGGGACTCTCCATCCGCAACATCAACCAGCCCAACATCACCTATCTGGGGGCTGACAACACCCGCCTGCTACGACGCTACAGCCTCTTTGCACGAGCCGAATACCGCCACTGGCAAACATGGTCGTTCATGCCTGTAGTGCTATTCCAAATGCAGGGCGAATACCGCGAGCTGGTCTACGGTGCCGACATCAAATGGTACCTCGTCGAAAACGGACACCACCAATTCGGCCTCCGTGCCGGGCTGGCCTACCGTCAGGCCGATGCCCTCATCGCCAACCTGCTTATCGAATACGACGCCTTCCTGTTCAACTTCTGCTACGACGCCAACATCTCCGGTCTGGCGGCAGCCTCTCGCACCATCGGTGCCTTCGAGCTAGGCATCGTCTACCGCCTGTCCAAAAGCAGCAAAAAGACCAAAGCGCTCAAATGTACACCCTATTAACCCCCATATTCCATACGCTCCATTATGAAACGAATCATCCCACTCATCCTACTTACCTTTGCAAACCTATTTGCGCAAAGTCAGGTGCATTACGAAGTCACCCATCTCGACAAAGGCATCAACACCACAGGTAGCGAAACCGCCGCTGTGGTGGTCGACGACAGCCTGCTGCTCTACACCACCATGCTGGGAGAAGAAAGCAGCCGACTCTACCTTATCGACTTCAACCCCATCCTCACCACCATCAACCAAGCCCCCCTCAATGCTGACGGCACACTCGAAGAAGGAACACCCAACAATTGGGGACTCAACAGCAGCGGCACCAACTGCGGCAATGTGGCATACGACCCTCGCAACGGCATCATCTACTTCACTCGCGGCAACACCAAAGACGAAGGCATCCAACACATCTACTACACCAAGCGCATCCACAACCGCTGGAGCAAACCCCAACCCATGGGCGGCAACGTAAACCTCAAGGGCTACACTAGCACCCATCCCTCCGTGGGCTACCTGCCCGACGGCAAAACCATACTCTATTTCAGCTCCAACCGACCTGGCGGACTAGGCGGCATGGACATCTGGTACGTCATCCTCATATCCGAAGGCAAACCCGGCAACTGCACCAACCTAGGCACACCCGTCAACAGCGACAGCAACGACGTCACCCCCTTCTACTGCAACGAAGAGGGCACACTCTACTTCTCCAGCAACCGCGATGGCGGACAAGGCCATTACGACATCTACAGCTCCACCGGCTGGCGCAACAGCTGGCAGACACCCCACAACCTAGGTCCCGAAGTGAACAGCCCCTACGACGACCTCTTCTTCACCTTCCAACCCTGCCGTTGCCGCTGCATCAACGACACTGCCGACACCACCCGTCATCTCGAAGCCTGCGGATTCCTCGCCTCCAATCGTCCCGGCTCGCTTTTCACCACCGACTCCAACTGCTGCAACGACCTCTTCCGCTGGCGGCGGCTGCGCACCCTGTCCACTCCCATCCCACCTGTGGTTGTACACAACTCGAGCGTGCTCGACCTCCTGCCCCTCAGCCTCTACTTCCACAACGACGAACCCAATCCCCATACCCTCGACACCACCACCACACTCGACTACTCTGCCACATGGCACCACTACCTGCAGCGCATCGACGAATACCGTGGCGCACAATCCAATCCCGCCGACTGGCGCAAACGCGACTCGGTACAGAAAGCCGTAGACAACTTCTTCCTCCACGACCTCCAGCAAAGTCATGCCGACATGCTGCAACTGCTGCAATTCCTATACCAAGACCTCAAGGCGGGACACCACATCGTCCTCACCATCGACGGTTTCGCCAGCCCCCTCTTCGAAGACCTTTACAACATCAATATCTCCAAGCGCCGCATCGACTGCTTCCGCAACACCCTCCTCCGCTGGAACAACCAAGCCCTGCGTCCCTTCCTCAACAATGGCAGCCTCAAACTCGAGACAGTCGCACATGGTGCCGCCGACACCAACACCGTGGCACCCACCGACCCACGTCGCGACCCCAAGAGCGTACGCTCAGTCTACAGCCTCGAAGCCGCCCGCGACCGCCGTATCGACATCGTAGGCTACCTCACAAATTGAAAATTGATATTTAGCTGCCGCAAAAACAATAAACTCTAAACTTTGATAGCCAAATTTTAATTCTTAATTTTTAATTTGTTACGTTTTAATTTTTAATTCTTAATTTTTAATTTTCCATGAACCTCTTCTGCGTAGTCCGCAACTATGCCCCCCATGCGGCCGAAATGAAATCGGTGCTTCCCACCGAGCCCACCTTCTTCATTAAACCCCACACCGCGCTGCTTGCCGCCCCTGCCACATTACGCTACCCCGACTTCACTCACGACCTACAGCACGAGCTGGAGCTAGTCGTCCGCATCGAGCATAGCGGTAAAAACATACCCCTCTCCGAAGCTCACCAATACTACCATTCCGTAGCCCTTGGCATCGACCTCACCGCCCGCGACCTTCAGCGCAAAGCCAAAGAGAACAGCATGCCGTGGCTACTCTCCAAAGGTTTCGACAACAGTGCCGTCATCAGCCCATTCGTCACACTCGAAGAAATTGGCAAACCCATCGACAGTCTCTCCTTCTCCTTACAAATCAATGGTAAGACTGTGCAGCAAGGCAACAGCCATGATATGCTATTCACCCCCGACCGCCTTATCGCCTACCTCTCGCAATACATCACCCTCAACGCCGGCGATCTCATCTACACCGGCACCCCTGCCGGTGTCGGTCCCATACATCAAGGCGACCACCTTGTCGGCACCCTCGAAAGCCATACCCTCCTTCTTCTCGACGTCCAAACCCCAAATCGGTAGAAAACCGATAATAGGCAGCACTGCCCTAGTTTATTTGGTTCATCCGCTAAATGGATAGGTGGAGTCGTGTAGGGAGAGGAGTTTGAGTTTGAAGAAGGGCATGTCTCTGTAGCCATAGGCCTGCCGTTTCATGGTTTTGATTTTATTGTTGATGCCTTCGAGTTTGCCGTTGGAGATGCGGTAGTCGTACCAAGCGAGTATGCCGTGCCTGTGGCGTGAGAGGGTATCCGCAATGCTTTCAATCGGT
>JAFWQP010000088.1 GCA_017509045.1 Bacteroidales bacterium | reverse complement strand
GGTCACATCGCTAGCGGAGGTTGCGTGAAGCGAGAGCAGAGAAAGCTCGCTTGCTAGGCCTAGCCAGAGCAACGCCAACGAAGTTAACCCCAGCCGATTTGGGGTTATTCATGTAAGGGGAGGACAGCACCTGCAAGAAAACAAAAAAATGAAATATTGCAATCGGAGAAAAAGTTGTATCTTTGCAGTTTGATTCTATAGATAGAAAATGTCCAATCAGTATAGCAATCGTAGTGGAATAGTGAAAGTTATCTTTCTCGCCATCGGAGTGCTGTTTGTGCTTCGATTGTCAATGCTGCAACTGTTTGACAAGGAATATAAAGTGAAGGCTGAGAACCAGTCGCTACGCAACGTGACCCAATACCCCGCCCGCGGGTTGATGTACGACCGCAACGGGGAGCTGCTGGTGTACAACGAGGCAGTGTATGACCTGATGGTGATACCGCGGATGGTGAAGGACTTGGACACAGACTATTTCTGCCATGCTGTAGGGATCACACGCCAGTCGTTCAATGAACGTATGGAGAAAGCCTACAAGTTTTCGCCTTACTCGGCTTCGATATTCATGAAGCAAATATCGAAAGAGGATTTTGGCCGATGGGAAAACCTGCTGTATCGGTTCAAGGGGTTCTATGTATCAAAGCGCACACTGCGCCTCTACGGGAAGCCTATTGCCGCCCATGTGCTGGGCTATGTGGGTGAGGTGAACGACCAGGAGATAAAGGAGGACCGCTACTACAAGCAAGGCGACTATATAGGCAAGAGCGGTCTGGAAGCATCGTATGAGAAGGAGCTGCGCGGCATCAAAGGGAAGAAGATCATGCATGTAGATGTCCACAACCGTGAGATTGGCCCCTATATGCACGGACAGATGGACACCCTGCCGCGGGAGGGGATGAACCTCTACACCACCCTCGACGCCGAACTCCAGGAGTATGCCGAGATGGTGATGGCAAACAAGAGGGGATGCATAGTGGCCATTGAGCCATCGACGGGCGAGGTGCTGACGCTGCTTTCAGCACCCTGCTACGACCCCAACTTGTTGGTAGGCCGCATCAGAGGCGAGAATTTTGCCCGATTGAGCAGCGATATCTCCAAGCCTCTGTTCAACCGAGCACTGCAGGCAAAATACCCTCCGGGCTCAATATTCAAGGTGGCGCAGGCCATGATTGCCCTGCATCTGGGAGTCATCACCCCTACGACGGGCTTCGTGTGCGACAAGATAATCGGCTGCCACGGACACCCCAGCGCACGCAGTGTGCAGGAGGCTATCAAGATGTCGTGCAACCCTTATTTCTACTACACCTACCGCCGCGTGATACAGCAAGGCAAGTATAAGAACGCCGCCAAGGACAGCCAGTACGGCCTAACCGTGTGGCACGACTATATGTTGCGTTTTGGCTTCGGCCAGCGGTTGGGAATAGACCTACCGAACGTGAAGGCGGGCAACATACCTGATACGGCATTCTACAACCGATGGTATGGCAAGAACCGATGGTCGTTTATCACCATCTACTCCAACAGCATCGGACAAGGTGAGGTGGAGGTGGTGCCGCTACAGATGGCCAACCTGGCATGTATCGTAGCCAATCGTGGCTACTTCTACACACCTCATCTGGTACGCTACTACGGGCCCGACTCGACCAAGAATCCCGCTTTCTACGAGAAGCACGAGACAGGCATCGAGCGCCAGTATTTCGACATTGCAGCCCGCGGCATGTACGACGTGGTGCATGGAGCCGGTGGCACGGCCCACAAGGCCGACGTGCCGGGGCTGGACGTGTGCGGCAAGACCGGCACTGCTGAGAACTACGGCAACGACCATTCAGTATTCATTGCCTTTGCCCCGCGCGACAATCCCAAGATTGCCGTGGCAGTGTATGTGGAGAACGCACAGGGCGGCGGCGGCACATGGGCTGCACCTATCGCCAGCCTGATCATTGAGAAGTATATCAACGGGGAGGTGAAACGCAAGGAGTTTGAGAAGTACTACATCGACGTGAACCCCTGTCAGAAACTGCCCCTCACCCACCGAGTGAAGAAACCCAGAAGAAGATAACTACGCACGCTAGGCTTACTTGACAAACTGACTTAATTATAAAAATAGAATAGTGGCAACATTAGCAACAAGTGAAAAGAAACGGTTTGACTGGCTCGCCATAGGCCTCTACCTAGGGCTGGTACTGTTTGGATGGGTAAACATCTACGCCGCCTGCTACAACGACATGCACCCGGGCATCTTTGACTTTACGGTGCAACACGGCAAGCAGCTGCTGTGGATAGGCATTGCCTTCCTCGTCGCCATCTGCATACTCTTTATCCAGCCACGGTTTTTCTCCAACGCGTCCTACATCATATACGGCATCGTGCTTCTCCTGCTGATTGCCACACTGTTTATCGGCACCGTGACCAATGGAGGGCAGTCGTGGATTGACTTTGGAGCCTTCAAGCTGCAGCCTTCAGAATTTGCCAAGTTCTCCACTGCGCTAGTGCTAGCCAAATATATCAGCGCCATCGACCTAGACCTCACTTTGCTACGCACCAAAGTAACGCTGCTATTGATGACTGCCGTGCCTGCCGGACTCATCCTGCTGCAGCATGATACGGGTTCGGCATTGGTGTTCCTTGCCTTCTTGTTGGCGTTCTTCCGCGAAGGGCTGTCGCAATACATCCTCCTTATCGGAGTGTTGGCAATTGCCCTCTTTGTCGCCGCCCTGCTGGTAAACCAATATGTCCTCATGGGCATCATGCTGGCAATATGCCTCCTCTACCTGTTCGTGTGGCTATCGAAACGCACCGCCAAGAACTATTGGCACACACTATGGTTTTTCCTAGCCTGCTGCCTCTTTATCTTCTCTGTCGACTTCACCTTCGACCACATCCTAGAGTCGCACCAACGCGACCGCATCTACGTGCTGCTAGGCAAGGTGGAAGACCCCCAAGGGGTGGGCTACAATGTAGACCAGGCCAAGATTGCCATCGGGTCGGGCGGACTGGTAGGCAAGGGGTTCCTGAACGGAACTATCACTAAAGCCGACTTTGTCCCCGAACAGGAGACCGACTTTATCTTCTGTACCGTAGGCGAAGAGTGGGGCTTCCTCGGAAGCATCATTGTGGTAGCTGCCTACGTGCTGCTACTAATCCACCTAGTTACCATGGCCGAACGACAACGATCCACCTTTGCCCGCTTCTACGGCTACTCGGTGGCATCCATACTGTTCTTCCACTTCTTTATCAACATCGGCATGGTGTTGGGGCTTGTGCCAGTTATCGGCATTCCCCTACCCTTCTTCAGCTATGGAGGGTCGTCGCTTATCGCCTTCACTATGCTGCTGTTCATATTCATTCGGCAGGATGCCGACCGCAACGCCTTGATATAAAAACACACTCATTTATCGTAACCAATAATGCCTAAAAGACCTACTCCCGAAAACCATTGCAGCTTCTGCGGCCGCCCCGAGTCGCAGGTCAAACTGATGCTCACCGGCATCAACGCATTCATCTGCGATTCCTGCGTAGACCAAGCCAACCAGATAGTCAACGAACATCTGCATACAGCTGCCAGCCAGAAACCAAAGTTCGACCTCCCCATACCCATGCCTCAGCAGATAAAAGACTATCTCGACCAGTATGTCATCGGACAGGAGGATGCCAAACGTGTGCTTTCTGTGGCTGTGTACAACCACTATAAACGTCTGAAATACTCTGCCGAACACGATGACATGAACGATGTCGAAATCGAGAAGTCCAACATCATCATCGTAGGCGAGACAGGCACCGGCAAGACCCTTCTGGCCCGCACCATTGCCCGGATGCTCGACGTACCCTTCTGCATAGCCGATGCCACCACACTCACCGAGGCTGGCTATGTGGGCGACGACGTGGAGAACGTCCTCGTCCGCCTGCTCCAGGCTGCCGACTACGATGTACCCGCCGCCGAACGAGGCATCGTCTTCATCGACGAGATTGACAAGATAGCCCGTAAGGGCGACAACCCCTCCATCACACGCGACGTGTCGGGCGAAGGGGTCCAGCAGGCACTGCTCAAACTACTCGAAGGAGCCGTTGTCAACGTGCCACCCAACGGAGGCCGCAAACATCCCGAGCAGCAGATGATTCAGGTCAACACTCGCAATATCCTCTTCATCGCCGGCGGTGCTTTCGACGGCATTGACCGCAACATTGCCTCCCGTCTCAAATCCAACGTGATCGGATACAGCGGCACACGCACCCGTGAGAATATCGACCGCGAGAACATGCTGCGATATGTCCTTCCCATGGACCTCAAACACTTCGGTCTGATTCCCGAACTTGTGGGCCGTTTCCCCCGCCTCACCTATCTCAACCCTCTCGACCACGATGCCCTACGGCGCATACTCTCCGAGCCCAAGAATGCCCTCACTAAGCAGTACCAAGCCCTCTTTCAGATGGACGGAGTGGAGCTGGTCTTCGACAAAGAGGCGCTCGACACCATAGTCGACACGGCCGTCACATACAAACTGGGCGCTCGCGGACTCCGCTCTATCATGGAGAACGTAATGACCGACCTCATGTTCGACCTGCCCCAACTATCGCGCAAAAAGCAGGTGCGCATCACCAAGAAACTCGTCTTGGAAAAAATCAACAAGTCAAATATAAACAATTCATTAAAATGAAAAAAGTCATCATCTTCACCCTTGCCTTGGGCTTTGCCCTCTGCTCCGTCCAGGCACAGAAAAAGAACACCAACAAGAACACCGTCAACAACCGTGTACCCACTGCCTTGGGCACCGAAGCCGACGGCACCGTCAAAGTCACCCCCCTCGAGACCATTGAGCTTCCCGAATCCTTCATCGGGCTCGATGCTCCCCTTATGGAAGCATTGAAATTAAGATGCACCACCCGCGAAATGACAGAGGAGGAGATTCCCATGGACCTCATATCCAGTCTTCTGTGGAGTGCCTATGGCTTTAACCGTCCTGAAAGCCATAAGCGTGTTGCACCCTCGGCTGTCAACGTACAGGAATACGACATCTATCTTTTCACCAAAGAGGGTATTTACCTCTACAACGCCGAGAAGAACGCCATCCTTCTTACAAAGAAAGGCGACTTCCGCAAGGAAATCAGCAGTCAGAAGTTCTTTGCTATCGCCCCTATCTCCATCGTCATGGTTGCCAATTACGACCGTATGCAAGTCTTCAAGACCACTGAGGACCGCGACTTCTATGCCGCCGTCGATGCCGGCTACATCAGCCAGAACATCTACCTCTTCTGCTCTTCGGCCCAACTTGCCACTGTGGCATGTGGCGGCATCAACCGTGATGTCATCCACAAATTACTTGACATCAAGAATGGACGCGCCATGCTCGCCCATCCCGTGGGAATGAAGAGATAAGAATTCCTCTCACATTAACCCCAATCTTTGAGCCATGATGTTAAAGCTAACTAAGAGGTTCACCTTCGAGATGGCACACGCACTGCCTACCTATCCCGGCAAGTGCCACAATATTCATGGCCACTCGTACAAACTATTTGTCACCGTCCAAGGCACCCCCTGCCAGCAAGCAGGGGATGCCCCCGACGGTATGCTTATCGACTTTGGGCGTATCAAAGAAATAGTCAACCAGCGAATAGTCGAGCCCTTCGACCATGCCTTAGTACTACCACGTCAGGCTGCGGGCGACAATCCGTCCGACACCCAACTGGGCGTTTTCGCTGCCAAAATCATCTGGGTAGACTTCACCCCTACCACCGAGAACCTGCTCCTTCACTTCGCCCACCTCCTCGAAGGAGCCTTCCCGTCAGGCACAACACTTCACTCCCTCAAGCTCTACGAGACTGAGTCGTCCTGCGCCGAACTGATTCTCTAACCCAACGATTATTGGGGGTTAATCAGTAGTTGCTTATATAAAGGGTACGGCCGTCGTAATGGGTGCCGTATTTATAGAGGTAACAATAGGTATGACTGTTCGAGAGGGGGGCTCCGTCGTCAAATGTATTAAATTGTGAGTGGCAGATAGGGCACTCTAAGATAATGTTGCCATAGCCCGACGCCATCTCTAGCCTGCCACTATCGGCAGGGCAGGTACGCTCGTAGGCGGCAAAGTCGTTCCAACTGGTCCGCACCACCACAATCCCTTGGAAGCCGCCCACCAAATATTCATATCCATCGCAATTATTAATGCCCGCGTAGATGGGAGAATTGGGGTCAATCTGACACGTGGCATCTCCTATAGGAACATTGCACCGATTCTCCTTGCCGCAGGAGTAAAGCAAAATGAGAGTCAATAGCAGTAAGGTATATTGGGTCGCTTTCATCCGGATTAAATAATATGGAGGCTCACTTCAAAAACAGACATGTGATGTCCCATCTCAAAGCAAAATAAACTCTTAGTTCTCACTTCCATAGTCGCCGTAAAGCATCTTCAGCAGCACCTCGCCCATGCTCTTGAGGCTCTTGGGGTCCACATGCTCCATGTTGTCGCCCAGCGTATGCCAATACTTAAAGAAACTGCCATCACGGCTGTTCTGCACCACATCGATCATAGGCACTCCAGCCAAACGGTTGACATAATAATGGTCGTCGAGGATGGGGTCGGTCTCGCTATCGTCAAAGATGTTGCCATAACCGAGGGCGTCGGCCACCGTCCACATCTTGTTCATGATGCCTGCTGCATACTGGCGACTAATCTGCTCCTTGGTGTAACGTGGCTGCTGGGTGCCCACCATGTCGAGCAGCACACCGTACACAGCTGAGTAATAGGGTACATGAGGATTGCGGCTCCAATACTGCGAACCGAGGCACCAACTATCCTCCTGATAGGTGTCGGCCCAGTCGGGAACACCCTGGTCTTCAACATCGAAAAAGATGAAGTCTACCGCCACATCCAATGGCTGGGTAGCAATGGCACGAGCCAATTCCATCAACACGCCCACGCCACTAGCGCCATCGTTAGCACCGTCGATGGGCTTGCGATGATTCGCCTTGTCGGGGTCGTGGTCGGCCCAAAGGCGGCTGTCCCAATGGGCGGCAAGCAACACCCGCTTTGTGTCGGCCGCACCACCACGACTGTTGATTGAAGCTATAATATTCTTGCCCTGCACTTCGCGCCCGTCCCACAACTTGGTGGTGAAGTTCTGCACAAAGGCCGTATCGCACCATTGACCCATCTTGCGCACCAAATAGTCGGCACAACGCCTCTGCCCCTCGCTTCCCGGCGTGCGGTAGCCACACGCCACCTGGTCGGCGACATATTGGTAGGCACTATCGGCATCGAACACCGGCACCTTCACGGCGCTGTAGTCTATACTCGTCCCTACAGAAGGGGCGTTCTGGGGTTTGCGGTTGCAGCCTATGGCGAGAAGGGTGCTAAGCAAAAGCACCGCAACGCCACATCTCAATTGAAAGTTGACATTTGACAGCATTGCGTAATAATAATAAAAGGTAAAAACCACATAGTGAGCAGCCTTCGGACTCAATTCCGATACCAGCCAACCACCATCTGGTCTTTACCTATCGGTTATTTGTTGTTTTTTATCTTACTTGATGCGTTCGGCATATTCGTTGGTGCGGGTATCCACCTTGATACGCTCGCCTTCCTTGATGAAGAGGGGGACGCGGATCTGCACGCCCGGCTCCACGGTGGCGTCCTTCATGGCGTTGGTGGCAGTGTTGCCGGCAAAGCCAGGTTCGGTGTAGGTGACAACAGTCTCAATAAACGGAGGCAGCTCGCAAATCAGCGGAGTCTCAGTGTCAGCTTCCACAGTTATCTCAACATACTGTCCGTCTTTCAGGAACTGAGGGGCGTTGATAATAGTCTCGGGGATATAGATCTGCTCGTAGGTCTCGGTGTGCATAAACACATGCATGTCGCCTTCCTTATAGAGGTAGGTGTAAGGACGACGCTCCACGCGCACGATGTCGATTTTGGCACCGCTGGGGAAGGTGTTCTCCAGCATACGGCCCGTCTTCACGTTGCGCATCTTCGTACGCACAAAGGCAGCACCCTTACCGGGTTTCACATGGAGGAATTCGACAATAGTGTAGATGTCGTTGTTGAAATTAATGCAAAGTCCGTTCTTGATATCAGCTGTTGTTGCCATAAGAATAAGTTTGATTATTTAATTATTTGATTTTCGATGTAATGATTCGCCCAATCAGCCACTGGCTAGTTCTGGGCACTGTTGTTTTTCTTCTTCTCCTGGGCATAGAGCTGCGTCAGTTTGCGCAGGTCAGCCTTCAACTCATCATTCTCGGCATCGGCGGCTTGGCGGCGGGTACGCTCCATCATCAAGCGGCAGAAAACTGCCACTACCAATATACACAATGTGAGATTCAATGCCCAAGGTCCTTGGCCACGCAGCATAAAGTACACCACCGTAGCACCAATGATGAGAATATAGGAAATCCACTCGTAGATTCGTAATGTTTTTTGGTAATCCATCGTTATATTATTTAACCCTACAACACACTAGCAGTCTGCCATATACGCGTACTATCCAATGTGCCGTAAAACCATTTTTCGCAGTGCAAATGTACATAAAATATTTTGATTAGCGCATACCTTAGTAAAAAAATATGCCCCCACGCCTTCCCAACATCCACAACCCCACGTCCTGATAGTTGCCCTTTCATTGGCACACAACTCCTTTGCTTTCTCCCAATTCAGAACAATCCTCCCCAGTATCTTCCCCCCACCATCCCAAGCCGACCACCCCCTTCCCAAACCATGCGCTTAGATTTCCTACAACTGGGTGAGGGGGCTTATACAGCCATTTTTCGCTCTCCGAAACAAAGAAGAATTGACCAACGAACGATAATAAAACGAATGAAACCTATAGGCATGGCAACTCTGAGGTGAGCCTAAAACAGACGATGGGATAAAAAAATTTGGCTATCTGAAGAATTTTTTGTTATTTTGTAATGTTGAAAAGTGCGACACAAGGCACAGCAAAATAACAAGAACTAATTGAATATCAAAGAACAACAATATAAAATGAAAAATATGAAGAAAGGCTCAAAGCTTGCTTTTTCGCTCTTTTTGGTAGCGGGCATGATGATTGCCAGCTGTGGATTGGGCGCATGTGGCTCGTCGAAAAGCGCCACCATGTATCCCACTAAGAAGTACAAAACCAGCAAGACCGTGAAGTCGAACATCTCGGTCCGTGGCACCAACGCGAAAAACGGCTCAACGTACCGTTCGTACTAAACATCTTGCGACATGCGTAGAGGATGTAAGGGATTTGGGCATGGGGAGGCAAACCCCATGCGGATGTTTTTTTTGACCCTGCTGATGCTGCCGGCCTTGTGCATGGGACAGCACTACGAGATTAGCGGACAGAGCAGCCTTTCGGGGGTGTTCACCCTGACGGTTTACGATGGCGATTCAACCACTCACACCTACACCGATAAGGCCAACAAGGGGATGTTCTTCTTCTCTGGCAATGTGGCGAAACCGGTGCTGGCATCCATCGAACACCCCACTATGAACCAGCCTTTGTACTTCTACCTCGAAGGGTCGGAAATCAGCATCAATGTCAATGCATCACGCCCCGACGCCTCAATCATCAAAGGGTCGCGTACCAACAGTGAATACCGCTATCTGATGGAACGCTACTACAGCGCGGCCGACCCCAACGCTTTTCTGCGCCAACAGATGAAGGAGAATGCAGGGTCGATATTCCTGCCCTTTGTGCTATACAGGCAGATGTCGAACATCGACGATGGCACCCTTCGCCAGTTGATAGGTCAGGTGGCCGATTCAGGCACCCATACCTATCACTACACCCTGCTGCGCCGCTGGTTGCGACAGACTCCCGCCGTGAGCGAGGGCAGTGCGATGCCCGACTTTGCCTTCCTCGACAGCCAAAAGCAACGACGCACCTTTGAGGAGAGCCGCAACCGAGAGGGGTACACCCTGTTGCAGTTCAGTGCCACTTGGTGCGACCGCTGCCAGCAGCAGCGCGAACAGGCTGAGAAAGCACTGGCCGGCAAGGAGGTGCAGTCACTGGTCATCAACATCGACGATAACCCCAACGGCTGGGATGCCCACTATCTGCAGCAGCTATCGGTCAACCATATTCCTTATATGATATTGGTAGACGAACAAGGTATCGTGGTGGCACGCGACATCCAGGCGTGGGAAGTGAAAAAACTGAGAATTGAAAATTGATAATTGGCTGCCGCACATCATATCAACATTAAACAATTTCAATTTTCACCTTTCAATTTTCAATTAAAAAAAGATGCTCTACCCAATGAAGTTTATGCCCCTGTTTAAAAACAAGGTATGGGGCGGAAATAAGATAAAGTCTCTCGGATTCAACTACGACCCACTGCCCAACTGCGGCGAGCTGTGGGCGCTGTCGGGGATGGAAGGCAACGAGTCGGTCATCACCAACGGATTCCTGGCCGACAACAACCTCAGCGAGGTGCTGGAGATATACATGGGCGAGCTGGTCGGGGAGAAGAATTTCGAGCATTTCGGCACCCAGTTCCCCCTGCTGTTCAAGATTATCGACGCCAACGACAAGTTGTCAATCCAGGTGCATCCCGACGACAAGCTGGCGCAGCAACGCGGCATGGAGAATGGCAAGACGGAAATGTGGTATATCATAGAGGCTGAGAAAGGAGCTGAGATAGTGGACGGATTTGAGGAGGCTGTAACTCGCGAAGAGTACCAGAAGTTCCTCGAAGTTGGGCATTTAGAGAGTCTTCTGCACATCGAGCATCCTGAAGCAGGCGACACCTTCTTTATCCCTGCCGGCCGAGTGCATGCGCTGGGCAAGGGGTTGCTACTGGCCGAGATACAGCAGAGCAGCGACTGCACCTACCGCATCTACGACTACAACCGTCCCGACGCTGACGGCCAACTGCGCGAGTTGCACACCGCCGAGGCACTGGATGCCATAGACTTTGGTGCCACACGCGACGGCAAGACGCACTATAGCTATAAAGAGAACAGCACCACCCCGTTGGCTGAATGCCCCTACTTCACCACCAACCTCATTCCGCTCACCAAGCCTATGAGGAAAGATTTTTCTAAATTAGACAGCTTTGTAGTGTACCTCTGCGTCGACGGCATCGCCGCCGTGAAGGCGATGGACAGCATCGAACCCATTCACGAAGGCGAATGTGTTTTGCTGCCCGCCACGGCCGAGACGGTGGAGCTCTTCTCCGAAGGCCCCGCCAAGCTGCTGGAGGTATACATCGACCCTGCCCGCTGGGAAGACAAAGACAGCCACAACCACGCCACCGATTTCGACTGGCTGGCACAGTTTGTCGGCAACGCCGAGAACCAACATTAGCGACCCTATTTGACAAACCCTTAATCATCGAGATATGAAGCCATTTCTAGCTGGTGCTTGTTGGACCTTCTCCGAAAGCCTTGCAGCCGTAAGACAAAAAGACAAGTGGGGATATATCGACCGCGAAGGCTACTTTGTCATACCCCCTCAATTCACTGATGCCGAAGGCTTCTCCGAAGGCCTGGCTGTGGTTGAGAAAAACGAGAAGTACGGCTATATCGACAAGAACGGCACATTCGTCATAGCCCCCCAATTCGAATATGCCAACAGCTTTACCGAGGGCGTTGCCATCGTATTCGTTGATGGAAAACACCATATCATCGACAAGCAAGGCCACACGCTTGTCACCTTCACCGATAATATCACCGATGTAGAGCCTTTCTCCGACGGTCTGGCAACCATAGTGATAGACTGGAAGTATGGTTACGTCAACCATGAGGGCAAGGTGGTCATCCCGCTCCAATTCGACTTTGCGGGTCCTTTCGTAGACGGTCTGGCAGAAGTTGAAATCGAAGGCAAATGTGGCCTTATTGATAAGAGCGGAAACTTTGTGGTGCCGGCCCAGTACGACGATGCCGACTATTTCTCGGAAGGGGTTATGCCAGTACACATTGATGGGCAATGGCGTTTCGTGGACGGACATGGGAACACACTGGCCATCCTTGGCGACAAATATGACACGGTCGTCTGCCTCGTGGAAGGGCGCGCTTCTGTATTGGCGAACCATAAACATGGTGCCATCGACAAATCTGGCAACCTAGTCATCGACATCCGTTTCGACGAGTTGGGCTACTTCTCTGAAGGACTTGCCTACGCCAGAATAGGCAACACGCATGGATTTGTCAATCCCTCTGGCGAATTCGAACTACAGAGACCTGTACCGAAGCGCACGCTCCTCGACCGTCTGCTCGGTCGGAACTGGAACCTCCAGTGGTAGTTCCCTATCGTACCTTCCACAGTGTATCGGTGAAGTAGCCGCTGCGCTCAGATTCACGGCAGCAGGCGCAGCGCGACTTGACTTGTCTGTTGGGATACATGCTATGATAGAGGGCTACCCTTTCTTTCAGCTCCATTCCGCCGAGTGGGTCTCTGCCCTTGTTCAGCCTCACGCCTAGCACCATGGCGGGGTCGTGCAGCGGGGGACGCCAGCCGTCATAGATGCAGAAACTAGTATGGTACAGGAAGTGCATACCGGCGATGCGCTCAGTCATGGGATTGTTGTCGGGCACCTCTCCCCTATCATACGCATCGCACGAAGCACGATATGCCTTTCCCGCGCCAAGGGCTAAAAGGACACACAGCAACATCCCCACCACATACCTGATGCGAATACCCTTCGCCACAGGCCTGATTAAGTTGCGCCACACCAAGAGTAGCAAGAACCATAACGGAACAGGCATCAATACCACCCAGCCGCCAAGGAAGAGGCACCAATAAGTGTAAACGCCCGTGCTGATGCCACACAGCAGAGCATTCAACCCGCGCAGGCAAGTACGCTCCAGCCATGTGAAGGTGATGATGTTGACGAAACTGAAGCCCTGCACCACAGCCGCCCATAGCACCGGCCGACAGAAGCCCGCATTGGTAACGCTATTACCCCAAATACAGAACAACACCAACAACAGGTTGGCAATCGGCATCACCTTGTACCAAAAGGTGTCGTGATTACGATGAAAGAAATGCTTGAGACGTCCCATTAAGCAGACATTTCCTACGATAACGCAATTGTCACTATTTTATTGCGGTGGGGACGAAAGCCACTACCCTCTGAAAAGAGTCTTCACATCCTCCACCTTCGCCTCCATGGGTTGGGTGCCGTCGATCCAATGAATGGGGATGCCCTGCCGCTCCATGCGGCGGAACCAGGTCATCTGACGCTTGGAGAATCGACGGATGTCGGTATAGAGGTTCTCGTACATCTCTTCATAGCTGCACTCGTTGCACAGATAGCGGGTGATATGTTTGTATTCCAACCCGTAGCGTAGTAGCCGCTCGGCGGGCACACCGCTGTCGAGCAGCCGCTGCACCTCTTCCACCATTCCTTCCTCCAAACGTTGGCGCAGGCGGATGCCGATACGCTCAATCACCTTCTCGCGAGGGTATCTGACCCCGATAATCAGATGCTCCATGTCGGGCATGTGGGGGTATTCGTCGGGGTGTTGGAGATGATATTCCTGTATTTCGAGGGCACGCAACAGACGGTCGCGCGTCTCGGTGTCGGTGTGGTTGTGCAGCTTGATGAGGCTGGCGAGCCGCGCGGTGAGTTCCTCGTCGGTGTATGCCTCCATGCGCTGACGAAACTCGGGGTCGATAGGGGCATCCGCCAACTGGTAGCCCTTCACCACCGCCTCGATATACATGCCCGTTCCCCCGCAGAGGATAGGCTGACGACCACGACCGACAATGTCGTTAAAGGCGCGGATGAAGTCGTTTTGAAACTGGTAGACGTTATACTCATACCCCGCATCGTGGATGTCGATAAGGTGATAGGGAATATCTACCCCATGAAGATGATAGTCGGCGAGGTCTTTGCCTGTGCCGATGTCCATGCCTCGAAACACCTGCCGTGAGTCGGCACTTATAATCTCACCGCCGAGCTGGTATGCCAGTTCGGCGGCGAGACTTGTTTTACCACAAGCCGTAGGACCTGTTATGGTGAGTAGTTTAATCGTCGAAGAAGAAGAGCTTGCCCTGCTGCTTGTCGAACTCGTACTCGCCGAAGTCGCCCAAGGCAGCGCGGTTGATAATAAACTTATAGTCGATGCCCTTCACCACGATGGTCTCCACATTGTAGAGGTGCTTCTGTCCAATCTGCATCTCCTTAAAGACCAACTTAGCCTTGTCGAGGATATTGCCCTCAGGGTCGAAAGCGTTATCGCGGTCGGGGAAGTCTTCCTTGTTGATACGACGTTGATAGAGCAGGTTCATAGCCTCCTCCCACGAGATGGCGATAGGCTCTTTGTAACGCTCGTCGATGAGCATCGGTATCTGCACACCGTTGATAATGGCCTGCACCTCGCCCTTCTGGGTATTAATCATGGTGACGGGGATGATGCCTTCGTCGTGGACGATGACGGCGATGTCGCGCGAGCTGGTGTCGACAGGTGCGTTGACCAGGTCGATATAGGTGCCGTCCTCGTTCTGCTTAATCAAGGCTGTATCAGAAGCCATATTGTCAGCCACACGCTTGGAGACATAGTCGGAACGGAGGATGAGGAACTCGATACGGCGGTTCAGCTGGTGGGCAGCCTCCTGATGCTCGGGAGTGGGAAGGTCGTGGATATAGTCGCAGTCGAGCGTGGTGCCGGCTGAGAAGATAAAGGGCTTGCCACCCACTTCGATATAGACATCGCGATCCAAAGTGCGGGGCACACGCTCGGCATAGCCCTTGGCCACCATACGGCCGCGCTCGATGCCACGATTGGCGAGATAGTCCACCACGCTCTGGGCACGACGCTGCGAGAGGGTGTCGTTGGTGAGGCCTAGGAAGGGACGGCAGTCGGTATGGGCGCGAATCTCAACCACGATGCCGGGGTTGTTCATCATCACCAAATAGAGGTCCATCAGCGAGTCCATAAACTCTTCCTTGATGTCCCACTTGGAGAGGTCGTAGCGAATCTCGGGCAGTACCACAGGCTGCTGCGGCACAGGCTCCATACGGCAGTCGTGCACAATGTCCTTGTCCACATTGTAGCCCTTGGTGCTCTCCGACTGCTCCAAGCTGAAGTAATCAACCTTGGAGAAGTACATCTTATATACCACCTGCCCTTTCACCTGGCTGGTGTTGAACTTATAGTGACCTTTCTTGTCGGTATAGGTCTCAGCCTCAGAACCATCGGAGCCAACAATCTTCACCTTGGCGCCCTTGATGAGCTGCATCGACTTCTCGTCGCGCACCGTACCCTCTATGGTGTACAGCAGCGGGGGCAACTCAAACTTGAAGAGGTTCAGGTTGGGCAGCGGAATCTTCTTGCCCTTCTTGTCGGTGTTCTTGTTGAGGGGGTCTTCAAACGGACGGTTCGAGGAGAAATATCCACGCTCCAACATGGGGTTGTCGTCGCTCTCGGGATAGTAGATAATCGACATCTCGTCGTACGACGAGTTGATAGGCACACCCAAGTTCTGCGGACGCGAGGGAACGCGCTTGCCAATCTTGGTCTTAAAGATATCGTAGCCGCCGATGCCGGGCAGACCGTTGGACGAGAAATAAAGTGTCGAGTCGCCACGCAGAATGGGGAACGCCTCACGACCGGGGGTATTGACTATAGGACCCATGTTGACGGGCTTGCCAAAGTCGTCTGCCAACGAGGCACGCTGAACCTTCCAGAGGTCGTAGTCGCCCTCGCCACCCGGCATATCGGAGCAGAAGTAGAGCGTCAGTCCGTCGCTGGTGATGGCGGGATAGAGGTAGTTGTACATGGTGTCGCCCAAGTTGATGCGCACGGGGTCGTGCCACTCGCCGGGAGCCACATCCTCTTCCGTCTTCTCGTCCTTGCTTCCTTTCTTGCTGTCCTTCTTCGTAGCCTTCTTGGCGGCTTTCTTCTTCTTGTCGGCGGCAGCCTGCTTCACCGAAGTGAAGATGGCGCAACCACGTGTTTCTCCCTCAACCACTTCGCATCGGGTGAAATAGATGGTCATACCGTCGGGCGAGAAACAGGCTTCACCTTCGTTACTTAAGGTATTGATTTTTTGACTATTGTCGAACAACTCCGGCTCGTCGGTCCAACGCTCGTTGCGGTCTTTGTACACCTTGTACAGCGACGAGAAGTTCTGACCCGTCCAGAGGTCAACGTCCTTATTGTCGTCCATGCCGTAACGGCTGGAGGTGAACACCAGGGTATTGGTGTCAGTACCCATGAAATGGGGTGCCCAGTCGTTGTATTCCGTACTCCAGTCCACCAGTTTGGTGATAACGTGGCGGCTACGGTCGGCGGCCCAGCGGGTCACCTCTATCAACGACTTCTTGCGGCTGGTACCCAGCTTGTCGCCCGGCACCAACTCCAAATACTTGTCATAGTAGCCGTCAGCCTCGTCGAACTTACCGTTGAAGCGGCACATCTCAGCCATATAGAAATACAGCTTGGGCTCCACGTTGTAGTACCCTGCCTGAATCAGGCGCAGGTAGGTGTGCTCCGCCTTGGGGTAGTTATACATCAGTCGGTAGCATTCGCCAATCTGGAAATAGATACGATTCTTCTCCGCCCTATTGCTCGACACGCGGTCGTAGGCCTTCTGGTAGCTCTCTAAGGCAAGGATGTACTGTTTGTTCTTGAACTGCTCATCTGCCTTCGATGCAACACTGTTTTGAGCCATCGCCGTGCTGCCCAAAAGTAGGGCCACAACCATGAGGACGAAACCTTTTTTTATCATTTTCATATATAAATTTTTATTTTACTCAATAACGCAATTATAACCATATTAGTATATTGCGCGGCAAATTATGCCTCTCGCAACACACTAAATTAATG
>JAFWQP010000009.1 GCA_017509045.1 Bacteroidales bacterium | reverse complement strand
TCAACTACCAGTTTCTGAGTGCTGGTGCCCTTTGCGGTGGTGAGGGTTACGAAGTAGGTGCCCGACGGGTAGTCCGCCACGCGGAAGGTGCATGCCTGCGTCTGCCTCGGCAGCTCCCTGCGCAGCACCTCGCGCCCTGCGACGTCCACCACCTTGAGCACTCCGCCGTCGAACTCCTCGCCCGCCGTCAGGCAGCGCACCTCCTCCGTCGCCGGGTTCGGCACCAGCCGGAACTGCCCCCCGGCCATCGCCGCACCGCCTATGCCCTGCTGCTGTCCGCCCGTGTCCGCCACCGCCTCGAATACGGCCGTGAACATTGTGTCACGCTCCACCCTCACACGTCGCGGGTTGGCGGTATCGTGGTCGTCCCATTCCAGAAAACGGTACTGCTCGCCAAAGGGCTCTGCAACGATGACCGTGTCCGTGTTCTCCGGGTAATATCCGCCGCCCACCACCGTGCCATACTCCGGGGGATAGGCATTGGCGGCAAGCCTGTAGTAGGCAGCCTCCGCGAAATAGGCGGTGAACGTCGTGTCGCACGTCACCGTCACATGCCTCGGATTGGACGTATCCCCGTCGTTCCAGTGCGAGAACACGTAGCCGTACTCCGGTATCGCCTCTATCTGTGCGTTCACGCTGTCCATATAGATGCCTCCTCCAGTCACTTGCCCCATCGCCGAATCGGCGGAGCGGACTTCCAGCAGGCTCTGCGGCCTTATTATCGGGATAAACGGCCCCCAACCCCTCGGCATATATTGGGGTGGGTTCACGCCATCATCAAAAAGATACCTCCATCCGCCACCCGGTTCCCACCTTGTACGATATTGCTGCGGCGGCTCATTGGGCGAGCAATACCAGAACCACCCCGATGTCACCTCCTGATATATGACTTCCCTATGCTCGGAGTGGCTGGTGTAGGGCTCCGACTGGCTGCGCCTATTGCTATGCAGGGAGCCTATCATATAAAACACCGAATCCACCACCACAGGCTTCTCAAAATACGCCTCGTACACATAGCAATAGCCCAGCCCCCCGGGGTACGGACCCAGGACGGGTCTGTGGTACTCCGGCGTCTCTGTCAGTCTCACCTCCATCGTCTTGGGCGGTACCGTGTCCCACCTCGCAGAATCCAATAACAGCATCTGGTCGTTAATCGAGTCGTAATACCCCACGTACACATATTCCGGCCCGTAGTTGGTGTCGTCCCACCTCCATGCTCGGTCCAGTCCCTCATGTTTCACCATCAGAGCCACTCCCAGTATTTCCAACGGCTCCGGTGTATAGTCGGAAAAGGCTTCCTCATGCCATGCAAGACCGCCTATCTCCCTTAGAAAGAGATGTGCCGGATCGCTCTCGGTCCCGTTATAGCAGCAGCTGCATGTGTCGAACCATTGCGAATAGTAATAATTGCGGTTGCGGTGCCTTACCGTGTCGCTCAGCTGCGCCTCCACCATCTCCACACAGAACACAGCCAGCATTAACAAAACTAATTTCTTCATGATTGTAATGTATTAAATTGCTAATAACTGCATTTTTTATCTATAATTACAGCCTCTATGCCCACATCCTCTGTTCCCCATACAAGAGATTTGTTGATATGTTGATATGTGGCGCGGCAGACAACTTTTTGAAGTAAGAAGTATGAACTAAGAACTAAGAAGTTGGTCGGCAGACAATTTTCAATTTTCACTTTTCAATTTTCACTTTCTAGTTTTCGTTTCCTTTTGGCAGCCAGCAGCCGCCACTGTCAGCACTGTCAGTAGTGCAATTGTGTTAATTGTTCTCTTCATTCTTGTAAACAATTTAATTATTATGTATGTCATAATATCACTCTATATTGTTATCTCGTTGCTTCATTTTTTAGCTTGTCATCTAAATGTTTATTTATGATTAATCGCTTCTGCTCTCTACTCGTTATTACGAAGTGGGCTATCGTGCGCCTATATCGGGATGTTACAATTAAATCATTGTATATTGTATCCTCCCCAAAATAAAGTGGAACCTTCTTTGGAACCCCCTCCACCGACACCTTATTGCTATCCCCACAAAATAACTCTTCATATTCTTTCGGTACAACGGGCACATTAAAGTCCTCCTGTAGTACCGCCCACCCTGAGTCTGTGGTCGCCTCAAGCAGCGTCACCGCCACCGTCAGCGTGTCGTTGATACGGTAGTCTTTGATATATGCGGCATTGATGCCATCCATTTGGCTGTATTTCTTGTACACCTCGCTGCACTGCTCCCATGGCACTGTGCGCGGGCAGCGGACAACCACTAACGCCACGCCCACAGCCAGCAGGCATATCAGCAGTGTTATGTAGTCGGTACGTTTCATCCTATGTTGGTTATCATAAAGTTGACGTTATAGGCCGCCCACAGGCGGTCGGGATGCTCCATTGTTATGTAGTAGCCGTCGCCAAGGGGCAGCCGACTGGCAATAAGCAGGATGACCAATGAGGCGAGCCCATAAGGCAGCAAACGCCTTAGGGCATAGCCTGTGCGAGGTGTAGGCAGGGATGCACTTGCCGTGCCGAGATGCTCGCGGCAGTATAGTCGGAAGAGGGGGGAGGTGTCAGGAAAGAGGCTTTGGACGATGATGAACAGGCTGGCTGCGGCAACCCCGCACAGTAGCAAACGCATGTATATGTCGTCCCACATCCTGTGGCACAGCACCACGCCATACACCATCGCGCCCAGGCCTATCAGCGCCGTCAGCATCTGGGCCCAAGAGGGGTGGTGCAAGCCGGTGGGGGGCGGCACCTCGCCGTGCTCCTTGCTGTATTTGGCGTATAGCTGTTCCAACGTCTCGTCGCTCAGCCAAGGCATCTGGTCCGCACGCCGGCATTGCTCCTGCCATGCTGCCTTCATCTGTTCGAGAATATCCTCTTGGGATTGGGTCTCTTTCGGTTTCATGACTAGTCTAATTTTATATTGAGTTCACATAATTTCTCGCGTATTTTTCTTATTCGGCGGATGGCGCGTTGGTCGCTGCCGCCCAATACTTGGCCTATCTCTTTCATCGTTTTCCCTTCTAAGTACATGTCGATGATTTTCTGGTCGTCGGCATCGAGCGCGTCGATAAGCTTGTATAGCCTTAGGGTGAGCATGGTCTCCTCGTCCTCCTCCGCCACATCGGGCAGTGTGTCTCGGTACTCTATTCGACTGAGGCGCAGCTGCTCGTCGCGCACCATGCTGCGGGCCTTGTTGTTCAGCGCAGTGTATACCCACACCCGTTCATCCTGGTCGGGCAAGTTGTGCGGCAGCTGGGGATAGATTTCCCATAGGTGGGTGGTAAGGTCGCACAGCATCGACTCAAACAGGTAGTCGCCATGAGGATGGTAGCGCCTTGCCACCATCTTGATGGTTCGCTTGTGCTTGCTGGCAAAAGCAAAGTACAGCCGTTTGATAGTTTCGTCGTCGTGCATATTCCGTCGTTAACTGTTCAAGCCTTGTTGGCGACACCGATACTGCTTAGAGGCTGTAGCATTGCCGTCGAATAAAGGCATGGTAGTCTCTTTGTCACCCCCCCCTCTACTTATATAACCCGCGAAAAACGCAAAACTATCACTTGGAGGCTGTTTTTTGTGATTATTTAACATGTTTTTCGCTTTTTCGCCTTTTTGGAACATTTTTCCCCACCTTTCGCCCTCCCGCCACATCGCTGTTTCTGTTCCCCCCTTTACCCATCCTCAACCTTCTCAGCACCGCACCTAATGCTCCCCTCGCTTCGGAAGTTATCCTATCGTTATAACTAAGGTATGATAAACATGAGTGGGTAGGCGGGTAGTGGGCAGGGGGACAAAAAAAAGCAGGCCTATTGACCTGCTTTTCAGGGTGGGAGGTGGGGCTCGAACCCACGACCTCCAGATCCACAATCTGGCGCTCTAACCAGCTGAACTACGCCCACCGTGCTGATTCGAAAATCGGCTGCAAAATTACTAACTTTTTCCGACATAGCAAAAATTATTTCAAAAAAAATTGTATCTTTGCCACATGATATCTAAGGCAAAATTGAAGGAACTATCTGTGTATAAGCAACAAAAGGTGTGCGACGAGCAGGCAGTATTTGTTGTAGAAGGGGTGAAGCAATGCGATGAAGTGTTGGCTGCAAAATGCGCCGTGAGGGTGGTGTGCGCAACAAATTCATGGCTCTTGCAGCACCCAGGCTTACCGCCAAACGCGGAAGTGATTGAGGTCGACGACACTGCGCTCGACAGGCTGAGCGGCCTGCGCACCCCCAACGAGGTGTGGATGCTGCTGCCACGCCCCGTGGCGCAGATGCCTACCGCCGCCGATAGGCTGGTGCTGGCGCTGGACCACCTGCAGGACCCCGGCAACTTGGGTACTATTATCCGCACAGCCGATTGGTTTGGGGTGAGGCATATTGTCTGTTCCGAAGGCACTGTGTCGTGCTTCAACCCCAAGGTGGTGCAGGCCACGATGGGCGGCTTGCTGCGCACGCAGGTTGTGTATACCGACTTGTCGGACTATTTGGCGGGCACTGACAGATGTGTGTATGGCGCGTTGCTCGACGGCAACGATATCTGGTCGGGCAGTGCCCCCATGCGGCTGCCTGACGAGGGGGCTGTGCTGGTGATCGGCAACGAGGCGCACGGCATCACTCCTGAGGTGCGGCAGCGCGTCACACACCGTGTGGCCATTCCCAACCGTGGCGGCACCGCCGAGTCGCTCAACGCCTCGGTGGCGTGCGCCATACTCATGGCAGAACTATTCCGGAATGGGAGAATGTGTTAATGTGGGAATGTATTGATGTGGGAGTCCTTGATTAACGAAATTACGAATTCACACATTAACGAATTACAAAATTTTCAATTCTCAATTCCCTTCGTGTGATACATGCCGAAGATGCCTCGACGGAGGGTGAGATTGACGGTGTCGCCGATGCGGAGGGTGCCGTCGCCATGCATGCGGAAGTAGATGGTGCCTTTGACGGGGGCGGTGACGTCGATGTAGTAGCTGTTAGAGCCTTTGTTCTCAATATGCCGAGTGACTACGCCTTGCCCCACGACGGGGTCGGCGGCGGGTATGAGGCGGTTGGTGGAAAAAACGGCGACCATCAGCAGCCCCGTCACAATGGCTGTGGCGATGGTGCTGTAGACGAAACGTCCCCAGAAGTTCCATTTTTTGAACGTCACATTGAGCAGGGCGAGAATCAGACCGACAGCGGCGAAGCAGACGAACGGCGCGAGGTCGGGGATGGAGAGGGGGAGCACGGTTTCGGAAAAATCCCAAGCACCTAATATGGCGATGATGACGAGGGCGAAGAAGGCGACGATGCCCAGAACAGCCGCGAGTCCCATCACCCAGTCGGAATCGCTGTCCCAAAGCTGGTCGTAGAGGTTGCGGAGCCGCTTGATGGGGCGTTTTTTGCCAACGGTGATGCGGCAGAGAGGCTGTAGCTGGAGTTTGGGGCGGGCGTGGTAGTCGCCAGCGCCGGCAGGCTCGGCTAGTACGAATTCCTCGCCGCTTTCCTCGTCGGTGTAGAGGATGAATTCGTAGCCAGTGCCGTCGGGGTCGGTGATGGTCAGTTCGTCGGGCGAGGGGCGGTCAAAGCCGATGCAGAGCATCTGGTGGGCGGGGAGGCCGTTCATGGTGTCGCCAGGGAGCTGGAGCCACGCCTGCGCGGTGATGCCGCTATGGTCGGCGAGGGCGGCCTTGAGGTGGAGGCAGAGGTCGGAGAAGTCCCATCCTTCGCACAGGCGGCTGGGACGCACGGCAAAGGTGTCGCCACGGCGGGTGGCGAAGAGCCCGAGCGAAGTGATGGAGGATTCGGGGTCGAGCTGCTGCGCCACTTGATTTAAGAGTTGCTCGACCTCGGCCTGCCCGGCTCCCTGTATGACGATGAGTTCTTTCATGTGTAGTGCTTAACGTGGTGGCGGGGTTTTTATTGCTCAGCGAATGCACAACATCCTATTGAATGTTGCGTTTTATTATTTCTTGACCTTTTCATTCCTCACTAGTTTATGCAGGACCCTTGCCTTCCTATCGAAGCAGCTCCTTCTTTGCTTCATTTTCGTTATGGGCGAAGAAATATCCTCCAATTGGCATGAATCGGTAGAGAAGGTAGGGAGCAGTAATAAACGGTAAAATGCCGTAATAAGCGGTAGTAATCGGTACTAGAGAGATTCCTTGTGTTATCCCAAATCGATATAAATACTGCTTAATTCGGTGGCTTGTTTCTCTTCGCTCAGTAGTTTTTGTGTCTGCATTTTACCATCATCGCCCCTGAAGACTTTAGTAATCTCATAGGCTACCATATCTTCATTAGTGTATATCGTGATGCTGACAGGATTCTCGTTCGTGCTGTTCAGATGTAGTGTTTTGGATACTGGGTGGCTAAGTGCGGGAGATGTGATGGTATAGGAAAGGATTATTTTTGTGATAGCGTCGGCACTACCCAAGAAAATAGGCATAATATCCTTTACAATCAACGGGTCGTCAATAATCACTGCATAATCCTTCAACTGGTAGCGTGGAAATTTTAGCGGTGGGTTGTTCTTGTCCTTGAAATAGAATATCTTGCTTACCCACAGGCTCAACTCGGACTTATCCTTTCCCCGCACGGCATACCGCGTTTCTTTGCAGTGTTCGTCCAATAGAAAGTGCTGATTCGTCATTAATGATACTCCATCGGCATTTTCTACATCAACAATAACCTCTACCTTCTCAAAGACGGAGAAATCCACGCTGCCTGCCATTATCGGCACTTCTTTGTAAAACATATAGGAGTCGGGGGCAACACAGACGGTTCTGCCGTACGACAGTATTGGCTGGGAGACAATCTCCGTGGGCGAATAGTGATCCACAGCATTACCTGAATAGATGAAACGTATCTGGTAGTAATATCCACCATCATCGTCGTCGTCGCACAGCCACGACACATTACCCTCCTTCTCCTCCTCCATGGCCGAGAAAACGAAATCAGCTAGAGGCTTTGTCCCAACGGGCAAGGCGAAATGATTATCAGGCACGATCTCTTCTACACCTTCTTTATGCCTCCATAACATTACCTCTGCTGACAGGAGGTCGCTATTTTCAGCCGCGAAATCATGGAAGAGCTTGACATTTACACTCTGTGTCATCCACAAGTTGCCCACTATTACCTTTTGCGTATAGTCATCAAGGTGGTCGACTATCGTGTCGAAATGGTCCGACAGCACAGCCTGGGGATAGTGGTGGCGGACTATTGCCGACCTCTCGGAGTAGTCCACCTGCAACATGCGGTCGTCGCTGAAGGTCTGCTCTTTCAGCTTGTAGTTTAGGCCTATCTTCACCGGAGTTATAGTATCCACTGCCTTCGACAACGCCTCTGCCAGCAGTGCTTCGCTGCCTCCATCCGTCATGGACAACGAGCCGCTACTGACCACTGTGGGGCTAAATAGTTCGCGGAACACCATATTCCTAAACTCGTTGGTCAGTTCCTCCACCTGTTTCTTCTCCTCATCCGAAGTTACCTCCGAGGTCACTTCAACTACGATGTCGCCATTCTCCTTCATCTTTTGGGTCAGCCGCTCCACTTGAGCAGAGAAATCTACACTTACCTCTTCTAATGACAGGTGTAAGTTGGCGTCGATATTTTTCCTTGCTGTTTCCTGACATCGTTTCAGCCATGCAGTAATCTTCAGATTTACTGCCGGTCGTATCGCTGCGAACTGTAGGTCATAGACAGCTGCCACCATGCTTCTCTCATGCTGTAGGGCAGAAAAAATCAATTCTGTGCCAAGACGGTCGTAGCGGACATTGAACACGCTTTTTAAATCATGCGTCAGCGATGGTCGCTGCGAGCTGACGACTGCCTTTACCATATCGCTTGGGTCGGTCTGCTCCGATTTGCCGCTAGTGTCCAACGTAATCAGGTCTACGCTGCCGTCGCTCCACAATGGCGTGGTGGCGACAGCGTCACCGGGCAGGTCTGTGACTTCTCTCTTCAGGGCAGTCATGGCTTTATCCAACCGCTCATGGCTGACCATGCAGTTCACACTCAGCTGCAAGATTGACCCCGCCGTGTTCTCCAAGCTATCTGACAGCGACAACGAGCCGTTGTCAGATACATTCTGCATCTTATTGTCATGAAACAGTTGTATAAAAAAGTCGTATCCTCCGTTTCCGCTCTGTGCCAGAGCCACCTCGTCGGGCAGATAATAGACGATATGGTCGTCCTGATGGTCGCCAAAGAAAGTTAAGCCCTCATATCTTCCGTATGATTTTGATAAATCCAGCATGGTTTTAAAATTGAGAATTGAGGTTTTTTGTGAATGGTGAATTGACAATACCTTTATCAATGTGCATTTGTCCATTCACCATTCACGATGTAATGCAATCACTGATCACTAAGCTCTAACAGCAACTCTTCGCTGTCGTCCTTCGTCTTTTTGCCTTGGAACACTTTCTCGTTGTCCTTGTCTTTGGCGGTGAACTTGTAGGTATACACCTTCGAGTCGCCCTTATTCCAAGGGTAGGTGAACGCAACCACGCCGTCGGCCTTTACGATATAGTCTGTTTTCTCCTCTTCATCCTCTTCGTTCGGTGGGTAGAAGAATACTTTCACCTCCTTTAGGTTATACTTCCCAAAATCGTCAGGATTCTTCATCCTCACCTTGATGGTACGTTCTGGTTTCAACGAGGTTACGTCGATGAGCACATAGCTCTCGTTCTCCACTGGTATCCATCCTCCCTCCACTTTGCTACCATCGCGTCGATAGATGTGGTAGTAGTACTCAAATGTCCTTTTCTCCGTTTCCATGCTGCACTCCACCGTCAGCTTATCGCTGATGTGGTCTTCCTTGAAGGTGAACAGATTGGTCACCATATCCTCCTTTGCTGCATCCTTAAAGCGAGTTTCTATCACTACACGCTCCACCTCGTCCCAGTCGGTTACGCAGTCCAAATCGACCTCCCACTTGTTCTCAAATGGGTTGGGTACAAGGAAGATGGACGACCTCTGCGGCTTGTCCATATGCAGTGTCACATCTTTCTCGCCAGGTATCACGTAGGTGAAATCCATTTTATAGCCTAACTCCATATCCCGCTCGGTAATAACTGTAAGTATCTTGTGGTCGTTATCATTTTTCTCGAACTTGAAATCCTTGCTCATCACCGTCTTGCCCTCTAGCTCGTCGCTCACCACGTCCACTTGGGCCAGAATCATGTTGGCATGTTCGAGCACCGACTGGTCAGGCATGTTCAAGTCTATCAGGAACGTCTTGTAGTAGTCGGCAGGATTGATGTAGATATAGTTGCTCTCGGTCGAGCGCACCTTAGTCTTCAGTGGGCTGGGTAATAGACCAGGCACCGCGTCGATGTATATGTCCGACCAATACTCGTAGCGGTAATTCTTGTCGCGATAGCGTGTATAGGTGAACGTCTTTTTCATGTCCACCGCCTTGTCCTTATCCTCCTTATTGTTCCCCGCCAGCACACCATCGCCGTCGAAAGCAATCGTCATAGGCTCCTTTACCTGCTCCCCACTGTCGGCATCCACTACGCGGCAGTATGTCACTACTGACTTGATAACGCCCCCCTCGAAAGTGTTGGCTGCCAGCCGCACTGTCACCGACTGCCCCTTTACCTTCAAATCGTCTATCGGCACCCAATCGAGGTAGTCGTCAATGTTCACACCTGCAGTGTCAATCATCTCCTTTAATTGTCCCTGCGGGCTGATGGGAAAGGTCTTGGCATTTTTCTGCCGCAGATTTATCTCGTAGATTTTTAACACGCTTTCGTCCACCTCTTTGCGTTGGTAGGCATAGTTTGGCAGTATCGATTTAAACATATTGGTAAAGGCACCTGAGATGCCCCTCGCCACGCTGTCGGCCGTCACCTTGTCCGATGGTAGTTTCTCCTCGGTAAAGAACAATTTGGTCACTTCCGACTTCAACTCGTTCATTAGACTCTTCATCGCCTCAGCCTTGATGTCGGGATCCTGCTCCTCCACCTCAATGGTCAGTGCATGGCTCTCCTCCAACTCGTCCACAATCTTCTCGATATCCTTGTTATATAACACAAGGTTGAGATTCGTCCTTTCCTCCACATGGTGGTACACCTGCTTCATGTCCACCCGCATTAAGGCCTTGTAGACGGGGGTGATGCCCACCACCTCTAGGTCGTAATAGACAGTGGCTGCCACCTGGTTGCTGCTCAAGGCGGCAACTAACTGCTTGGCATCCTCGCCCGTTGCCCTAACGGCCAACGACACACGGTTGGTGCCAATCATTGATGGGCTGAACCCCGAACTGACAAACCATTTCTTATCCTTCTCCGCATCGCTCTTCTGTAGCATCATTAGCTTCACGATGCCCTTGTGCAGCGGTGCTGGTGACAGCGTCTTGGGCTCACGTTTGAAATTCGTAGCAATTTCCTCTCGTGCCGCCTCCAGCTCTGCATCTGTCACAGAGAGGTCTATGTCTACGCTCAAACACGTCTCTAGAATGCTGTCGTTGTTTTTATTCACGCCTGACTCGGGCACCACGGCATACACTGACAGAGCAGGTTTCCCCTCCCCGTTCATGCACAGCCTAGGTTTTTGATTCACATAGTAGAAAACATCTTTATCGGTATCGTCGGTATAAATTCTAAGATTTCCGACATCAAGAAAAGGGGGTTGTAAGTTAAGCATAATCGAGTGTATTATATTGATTGATTGTTTGTGACCTTTTTTTGTGTAAATTGTGATGTGTGAATTGTGAATTGAAACAAACTATTTCAAGATTCACTATTCACGAATCACTAATATTTTGTTTCACTGGTTACTATTCATTGGTCACTATTTTTTGGCGGTGTCAGGATAAAGAACGACTTGTCGGTCTTGCCAGTGATTGCAGGCTGTTCCTGACCTTCCATGTCGTACAGCGTCATCGTCCAGCTCAGTTCCAGCTTCTTATCGTCGGGGCAGAACAGATAAAACATCTTCGAATCCGTGTCCTTGTCCTTTTTCGTCAGTTTGAACACCAAGGGTTTTCCACACCCTTCTGAAGGGACGATTTCCACCGTGGCGCGGTAATACTTCTCACCAAGTCCCAGCAGGTCTATACCCGCCATCTCCACCTTCTTTAGGGGTATCATTAGCAAGTTGGAGTCTGCGTCGCCCTTCAGTCGGCCAGACGACACGGACTCCATCTCGTCACCATTATACTTAAGTTTAAGCTGGTATTCGTAGTCGGCTCCCACATCCTCCAGCGAGCATAGCTTTACCGACTGGGATTCCCAGTCGTCATCCTTCGTTAGTTCCACGGGGAAGGCATATTTGCCGTAATAAATCTCGCCGCGGATTTCCTTCACGCTCTTGTCGGGTTCCAGCGGTAGCTCTACCTTGAGACTTTTGCGGTTGGCGAAGGGGAAGTCGCCATAGATGGTTTTAACCCCGTTGTCGCCCATATAGAAGGTTTTCTCTTGTAGGGTTATGGGGTCGATGTCCTCAAAATTGTAGGTATACCTATAGTGCAACGGTTGGTCGAGCACTACGTCCAGATTTCTCTCCAGTTTCACCTCTTCATTGAGGTCAGTCAGTAACAACTGTTCGGGCCCCATCAGGCGTTTGCCATCGGCATCGTCGTACCACACTTCCACCTGCACGTTTGTCGGCTTTAAACCTTTTGGCAGTGCGGTGGCGTTGGGGTGCGCCTTGAAGGACACGTCGATAAGACCTATTCTTCCCACGTTCACCAGCACATACTCGCCCTCGGTAGTTTGTGTCGGTAGCTGTATTCCGTCGGGGTCGCTACTGCCTTTTAGGAACACGTAGGGTGTATACTTGATAACACCGTTGTCTTCCTTGGGTCTCATAAACTCCCAATCGGCTGAAGCCTTCTCGCCGTCGAGCACAAAGCTTCTCACCCTCTCCTTGTGGCCCTCGGGTAGCGAGGGGTATTCGCACACAACCTTCACGCAGTTGATTTCGGGTTTCCCCTTCCAGTCGGCGTAGACCCCTAGCGTGATATGCTTGAACGAGAAAATATCTTCCGACATATCAATCAGCGTCACCATCTTTCCAATCTGCTCGTCGGTTAAATCTTTAAAGAAGTCGCAGATAGTGGCCTGCGGCGAGAAGGAGAATTCAAAGACGCTGTTCTCGCTAAAGTTCAGCTCCGTAAACGAGCGGAATTCCTCCTCGATAATCATCTCCTCCTTTTTCGCCCTCTCTTCGGGAGTGAGTGGCATAATCTTCGTATTGATGATTTCCTCCACCTTCTTTTCCAAGATGCCCATCATCGATTGGCGGATATTGTTCACCACATCGTCGCTCAAGTCGGTCGAATAGCGGTCTACCTCGATATTGATAAACCCCATGTCGGTTAGCATTTCAGTAATCTTTCTTGAGTCCACCGTCCCTTTGCAGCTGTCGCCCTTGTCGAAATGTTGAACTATGGATGCGGCCTGTACCGAGCCTGCGTAGATTCTGATATTCAGGGCAGGCATACACATGCGCATACTCATGTCGAAACGCACGCTCACCGTTTGTGCTCTCTGCTGGATAGCCTTACAGGCCACTGCCGCGCCTTCGGGCGTGAATTGTACGGCCACCGCGCTATTGTTGTCGCCCAGCATAGAGGGGCGTTTAGTGCCGTTGTGCCACTGCACAAGTGTTCCACCGTTTTGCTCGTTCAACTCGAAGGAGCCTTTTGTGTAGTTCACCGCGCCAAAGGTAACCTCACCCACTGCGGGAATTTTGGATCTTGCGGCGTCACGTTCGCTCTCTAGGAAATCCGACATGCTGTTCTTCTTCTCCTCATTGTCTTGCAAAGAAGAAGGACCCGTCACAGCCGCAATCAGATTCTCCCGCTTCTTCTCACGGGCAATAATCTCATTATAGCGTTTGGTCTGAATGTCTTGGCTGGTGATGAGTTGCTTGATAGCTTCTTTCTCGTTTTCGTTAACACCGAGATTCACGTCAAAATTCATTCTCCCGCCTAGCACACCGGCAAAAGTCTTGTCAGACGCCTTATCGCTGCTCCAGAAGATGCTACGGAACACAGGTTCACCGTCATTGTTGACGCGTATTTGCGGAGTGGTTCGAACACAATAATACAAATTGCAATCCACACTGTCAGGAAATACTGAGATGTCTTTATACTCAAGAACAATAGGTAATGTAATCATAATATTTAGGTTTTAATATTGTTTAATGTTTGATGTTCAGTATTTATGGACGTGGGAGCCAGTCCCTATCTTCTTCTCTTGCCACCATGCCTAGTCCTTGAGATGTCTTTAGTCTTTGTTTGAGTGGATGTAGTGGTCTGTGAATTAGTGGTTTTAATAGGTTTTAATTTGACATCTTTAATAGGTCGCCGTCGACTGGTTGTAGTATCTTTTGACCGAGAGACTGTGGTAGAAGAAACCGGCCGAGTGACTGTATTTGGAGAAGATGGCCGAGTGACTGTATTTGAGGAAGCCGGTCGAGTGACTGTATTTGGAGAAGATGGCCGAGTGACTGTATTTGAGGAAGCCGGTCGAGTGACTGTATTTGGAGAAGATGGCCGAGTGACTGTATTTGAAGAAGCCGGCCGAGTGACTGTATTTGGAGAAGTTGGCCGAGTGACTACTGGCAATAAGACCGTCGAGCTGTCGGCAGTTGTCCATTCACTGACAATGTGCTTGCCTTCTTTATTAGTGTAGTATACCTTATACTGAGGCTTAATCTTTGGATTTTTGATTGGGATGGTGAATGTCAATGAGCCTTGATAGGGTATGGTGTCGGTTTTGGCATAGTGAATGCCGTGTGAGTCGTCGTCATACTTCACATCAACCTTTACCGATTTTAAATACTCGTTTTCATCCCAAGCCATACGGAATGTCAGATTGGAACCTTTCTTGCAACGATCGAGATTGAACACGATACATAAGAATGCCACAATGAAAACTAGTGCAATCGCAGGTTTAAACCATTTTTGGTCTTTTAAGGGTTTTCTGAATGGTCTTTCTTTGGGTGGACGAATAGTGTTCCACACTTGTTGGAATTCGGGACTAGGCTTAAATGATATCGGAGCGTCGCCTGGCAGGATTACTGTCGTATTGGTGACGGTGGTCAAATCGCTGAACGCAGCACTATTTTTCCCACTCTCTTGTTTGTAGTTGTATTTGACAATAATACGTGGCTTTATCTCTGGATTCTTGATGCGTAGGGTGACTGACTGGTTTTCAATCTCGCCCCGAATCAGTGTAATTTCTTTTTCGCATAGGTGTATTTCGTTCTGCTCATCGTCGTAGATGACATAGACGAAAGCCTTGTCAATCTGTGGAGTCCAGTTGACTCGGAAGTTGAGAGTGAGGTACTGCGTTTCGGGTTCGGCAGGTTGTGTTGTGCCCGTTGATTCTGATGCTTGGGGATTTGGCTCGTCGGGGACTGTCGGCTCTTTGAGGTCGTCTTCATAGATGAATAGGATTCCGTTCATGTCCGTGTTGGTCCGCCATGCGGTCCATTCCGGATCTGTAGGTCCGTCGTTGAGGATTCGCCGGATGCGGTACTCAAATATACGTTTCTCATCATTTTTGGATTGCAGCGCGGCGTTGAGGTTCGAAGTCATGGAGACCTTAGTCTGTTCGTCGCCGTTGACCATGGAGACAATCTCGTTGATTCCGAATTTGTTCCTCAGCCCGATTTGTAGTACTTTGAGGTCGGGGTGGTCAGACCAGTTGAAGTCGGCTATAATAGTCTGTGTCCATTCTTCGAGCGGAGTGGCAGCGGATTCATTGGTCTTGGTAATAATATCTTTGAGGTCTTCGTCATTGAGGCGGATGGTGTAGGGTTCGCAGATGAACTGGTTCCAATAGTCTTCGTTGGTACCCATGCCGAGGAACTTGGCATGTTTTATTTTGTCGGCCTGTTCTTCGGTGAGTTTGACGGAAACGCTGGCATCGCGATCGAGGGTGACGGGGAGACCTTTGTCGGACAGGTACATTAGGTTGTGTTCGGCATCGGTCACTTTATTGTTTTTCCATTTAAGGAGTGAAAGTGTGAGACCGCCGATTTTAATGGGGTATTGGCCACGATTAGTGATAGTGGCCATGTAGTTGGGCCATGTGCATTGGTCTGTTCTCACTTCGGGGTGGATGCCGGTGAGCTTATGCATGTTGAGTTCCACAGGGATGGGGCCCAGCTCGTGTTCCTTTTCGGCATCGATACCGTCGTACACTTTGAAATAGACGTTACCGATGGCGATGCCTTCGTTTAGGAGTTTGTCTTGGAAGAGTTGGACAGCACCGTCATAGGGCGTTTTGAGCACGACGACGAAGCTGGACTCGGGTCCGGCCTGTATTTCTTCTACGGGGACGATGGATGAGTAGCCCTCTTTGCCATATAGCTTGCCGTCAGGCATCTCCTGTCCCCATTCAAAGCGTGCGCAGTTGAAGCCGCCGTAGCGAAGTTCGCAGTATTTTTTGCCTTTCCTTCGTAGGAATACGGTGTATGCGTTACGTTTGGCGTTGGGATTGACATAGGGGGCTATGCGGATGCGGGTGAGGATTTTCCGACCACCCTCTTCATCGACAATTTCGGTAGTGATGTCGGGAGCATTGTTTGACAATGCCTTGATGCGGTATTCTTGGGGCAAGAAGTAGATGGCATCGTCCTTGAAGGGGTCTTTGAAGTAGACGGTGTGGGCATGGCCTTCGTTGTCGAGGAATGTTTCCTTTTCCCAACAGAGGAGGTTTTTGACATCTTCGAACATATGGCTGTCTTCAAGGGCATCGATGTCGATAGTACCACTGACTGTGGTGGTCTGTGGCTCAATGGAAGCGTTTTCTTGCTTGAGTTTTTCCTGCAACTCAGGTGAGGTAATGTCGAACCATAGAAACTTGCCGCTCCATTCGATTTTGGCCCCCCCCTCCTTGAGGATGGCTTTTTTGAGTGCGATGAAGTTTTGGATATCCTTCCACTTCTCTGTACCGCTAGCCTCCTGCGGACGTTGGCTGCGATTCATATAGAAATTTAGAGTCTGGGTATGGTCGGGGTAGATGAGCTTGATGTTCAGATTCCTCAGTATCATGGGCACGGCATCTGCCACGTCGGTATTGACAGTGAACTTGTAGTCCATGATGACCTGGTCGTTTTCGATTTTGAAGTACAAGTGGATGGGTGTCCCATCGAGACTGAGCCGTTCGAATACTAGCTTGGGCTCTCCATACTCCATGGGCTGGAGGTTGCTGTCTAAGCCCTTTATCTTTGTGCCGGGCACGTATGGGCCATAGAGGAAGTTGATTTCTTCCGAACTGACCATCTTGCTGATGAATGTTTTGAGAGTTTCGCTAAGGGGAATGTCCATGATTGTGAATAATGTGATTGGTGAATGGTGTTTAGTGACCTGTGTTTTTCTGTGACCTATGATTGGTGACCTGTGAAACGAGCGCTATTGTGTCACGGGTCACCAAATAATCAAGCTTTAGGTGGTACTGCATCGGGCAACGATATGGTTGTGCCAGAGATGGGGGTCTCGTCGCTGTTGATAGTGTCGCCCGTGAGAGTGACGTATTCGGCCAGTATGCGGGGCTGTATGGCTGGATTCTTAATTTGAATGGTAACCACCTTGTCTTCGTTACTTTGCTTAATTTTGAAGGTTGGGCAGTTGTCGTCGTTGTAGTGGATGCCGTTTGCATCGTCGTCATACTTGATATGGATGGCTACAAAGTACCATTTCTCCCAGTCCATGCCTGCAGGACTGAATGTGAGGTTGAGGTCTTGAATGACGGGTTCGGGCGCAGGCTCGGGTGCAGGTGCAGGAGTGCTACTGCTGCCTATTGGCTGGGAGGGACTGGATGAGCCAGAGGTCACAGGAGTGGCAACGTCCTGCGTGGGGGGTGCGGCGGCTGGCAGTATGACGTAGGTGTTGGCAGTCTTTTCCTCACTGGGGATGATTACGTCGCCCGTTGGTGGGACGTATTCGGCAATGATGCGGGGTCGTATGGAGTCATCGAGGACTGGAATTTCGACGGTACATTCACATTGCCCTTCTTTGAGTTTGATGGGCTTAATCTTTTCGTCACCGTAATGGAGGTTGTTGGTGGGGTCGTCATATTTGAAATGTAGGATGACACAGAACCACTTTTTCCAGTCGATCATGCCACCGTCGATGTCGATGGTCATGCTGTGGGGAATGGCGGCTCTGTTGACGCTGACTTTGAGTTCGATGGTCTGCTGGTAGGTGTCGGCACTCATGGCGACGGGGGCTGACCATTCGGACTCTTGACGCTCGTCGTTGCCCACAACATAGTATTGATATTTGTATTGGTAGGTCTTCTCGCGGTCTTCTTTGAGACGAATTTGCCACTGCCACATGTCGGGATCATCGAACCAGGGACTGTACTCCTCCTTGCCTTGGCATTTGACGATTACTCGTACCTTGTCGATGTCGGAGCGTTTGAAGAGCAGGTCGAAGTTGGTGGTGAAGATACCGGTGAGTTTGTCGTTGATGGTAAGTGATTTAGTTGTGTCATTGCCATGATACTCTTGTGACCAATCGTCGGTGCCGTCGAGGTAGAAGTAGTGGATGCGGTAGGTGTAGTCAGAGGTGCCTTTGTACATGAAGCAGTTCCATGTGTCGATGGGGTTCTGCTGGGTGAGGGTGATGGTTTTGGTAGCACCGTATTGGTCAGGGGCGTCGCGGTATTTGAATTCGACATCGAGTTTTTGGATGACGTTCCAAGCCACATCGCCCGCAGTGCACTCTACGCAGAGGTTGCGCATGTCGACATAAGGGACATATATGTCGCTGCCGATGCCGCTACATTCTTTGAGTGGGGTCCACTTTTGGTCTTCGCTCATGTTGCGGTATACATCGTAGCCGCGGTAGCGTATCATGGTGCTATAGTAGAATTTGTCTATCAGTTTGCCTTGGTCGTCGCGGCTCATGATGACTGAGAAAGTCTTGGTGTCGGGATTGTCTTTGTCGAAGTTGAAGACGCGGTCCATCTTGGTGGCACCAGTCTTATCCTTGTAGATGACGCGGACAGAGACGATGGCGATGTCGCGTTCGAAATTGGTGTTGTCGACGCGGACGGGAACTACCATCTCTTGGAAGTAGATATCGCTGGCATCGAGTTCGCGAACGTAGGTGTTCATGTCGACTCCTTTGAGTAGGAGCTCGAGGGTCTGGTTGGGATTGGCTTCGAACTCGACGGCCTTGTTTTTGGTGATTGTGAAGTCGTAGTTGGTATGAGCTTCGATATTTTCGATGTTGCGCAGGCGGTAGTCGATGTCGTAGGCGACATTTTTCTTCTTACTGTCGGTATGGGTCTTGCCATCTTTGTCGGTATAGGTGTTCTCAACTTGTCCGGTTTCCACGTCGTGGGGGGTGGCAATGTCGTTGGGGTCGAGGGGTTGGACATGCTCGAACATCATGTCGCACACTTTGTCGGCGAGCTGGTCGCCGAGCGACTTGATGATGAGCTCTTCGTATTTGTCGTTGTTTTCGTCTTTGTTGTAGCCTTCGATTTCGATTTCGATGTTTTTGGTAATAGAGTTATTGTTGTTGAGGTAGTTGTATAGATCTTCTTTGGAGATGTAAAGGTCGGCGCCGTTGCAGTAGACTCTGCCACTTCGGTTCATGTTGTTTATTTCTTTGGGGAGGATATATTCGCCACGGTATTTGGAGTCGAGGCCGGCGTGGGAGTTGCGTTTGTTTTTAAATACACTGTATATTTGGTCGTACTTGATACGCGCCTTAGCAATGAAGGGCATGAAGGCATCGTATTTGAGCTCATATTCGATGACAGCACTAAGGTTGACACTCTTGTCGTCTTTTTCGTGGGGCTTAAAGATTTGGTAGAGGATTTGCGACTCTTGGGCATCGTAGTTGGCAGCAAATGTGGCGTTGCAGTCTCCGAAAAGGCTGGGTTTGGTCTCTTTGGTAAACTTTCCATCGACGTCGGAGCTGGCGAGGTTGATGGTTGCCTTGCCAGAGGTGAAGTCGACGGGGCGAATGGTTACGTTGTGGTTGTTGATGGTGGCGGTTCTCCACAGTGGTTTTTTGATGCGGGTCAAGGGGCTTGGTGGGATAATCTTGGAGGTGTCGTATTTGGGGTAGTATTGGGCAATAAGGCTGTTGAAATCTATCGTCCGCACAGCGTTCTCAATTTTTTGCATCTCATCATCGGTGAGTGCGAGGTTGACGGAAAGAACTAGTCGGCCTTCTTGAACGGCATTGGAGCCTTCTTTTTTGATGCCGCGACCGATGACCATGTAGTCGAAGACGGACTTTTTGGTTTCGGGGTTGACGGTGATGCGGGGGTGGTTGTTGATGTAGTAGATGGTGTAGGGGTCTTGGTGGTCGTGATAGAGGGATATGTATGGGGCTCCATCTACTCCGGGGCAGGGGATGAAATTTGTAATCATAATGATGTGTTATTAGTGGTTAATAAAGTAAGATTTTTTATTTTTTAATTAGATGCTTAGGACATATTCTGTTCTGTCGGTGTAGAACTCTGTTTGGTTTGGGGTGAAGTTTGTCGATGTGCCGTCGTTGCGGTTGAGGATGACTGATTTGACGGTTATTTTTTCAGGATTCTCGGCGTTGTAGTTGGTTACGAAGTAGTATTCGGGTTTCCGCTTGGTGAGTGTGAAGGAGTGTTCGCGGTTGCCTTGTTGGAGCAGGATGTCAATGCTGATGATGTTTTGGTAGGAGTCTTCGCCTTGTGCGGTGGTGAACAGGATCATACCGGAGGTGGGGTTTTGAATTATGAGCTCTTTGCGTTCGAGAGAGGCGGTGGTGACAGTAAGTGCGCGTTGGGAGATAGGGATGTTGTTGTATGGTTCGTTGAGGGTGTAATTGATTTGTGCTTTGTAGTGGTTGTTTGGGTTGAGGAGGATGGTGTCGTTGGTGTCGGAGGTGATGCCGAGGTCATATATGCTGGGGCCTAGGGTGCTGTCGTGTACGGGAAGGAGTGAGAGCAGGGCGGTATTGAGGCCTTGGTTTAGGGTGAGGTTGCCTGCCGTGATGTTGAGGGCGTAGATGCCCGCGATATCGTCGGGGCCGATGGCGATGACTTTGTTGGTAGTTGTCTTCCACAGGGTTTGGAAGAGGAAAGACTGGTCGGGGTCAAAGCCGACACATTTCTGGGAGTCGAAGACCAGGGTCACTTTATAGTATAGAAGTTTTGGGGAGAGGGTTTCGTTGGTTATCTCCTCGTCAGTGAATTGGCGTTTGAGTTCGGAATCGGTGGGTATGGCGGTGGAGAATTCTTCAGAGTAGAACTCGATTTCGGCCTCGGGTTTCTCTTTGGTTAGGGAGACGACATGTCCAGTACTTTCGGGGTGTTTGAGGTCGATGCTGATTTGCTTGAGGTGGTAGGTGTCGAAGTCGAGGGATGAGTATAGCTTGATGGTGTGTTTGCGGAAGAAGCCCACGCCCAGTCGGCCGACCATCACTTGGCGTTCGAGGTCGAAGTCGGTGCCATCGACGGTAATCATGCCGCAGGGGTGGATGATTTGGTTGATGGCGGTCTGCCTGTTGAAGATGTAGGTGCGTTTCTTGGTTTCCCTTAGATTACGCTTTTTGTAGGTGTAGGCAATCTTGGCATTGAGTTTCCATTCAACGCTGTCAACATTGGTGACAATGGACTCGCTGGACTCTTTGCTCGTAGTGTTTTTGATGTCTTTTTCAGATGGTTCGGTGACAGTCGGTTGGGTGTTCTTGTCATCTTTGATAGGTGGTTCGGTAACAGTCGGTTGGGTGTTCTTGTCATCTTTGATAGGTGGTTCGATAACAGGCGGTTCGGTGTCCTTTGGCTTCTCTGTGGGTTTGGCTTCTTGTTCTTTCTTTTTGTCGGCTAAGAATAGGTTGTATTGCTCTTCTTCCATGTATTTTTTGACAACGGCGTATTTTTCCCACTTTTCGGTGGAAGAAACCTTCTTCTCCCATATATCTTTAGTTATTCTGCTGTGTTTGTCAGCAAGTTCTCTGAATTTCTTTTTATTTGGTTTTTGTGAGGAGGAAGATGAAGATGATGTGTTGTCGCAGGGGTCGCAGCAAGGGTTGCAGTTGTTTTGTTCGCGGATGGGGCAGCCGTTTTTGTCATAGCCGATGTCCTTTAGGTATCTTGTGTATCCTGATTCGTTGACGTATTGCTCTTTGGTTGAGTATTTTTCGAAGTCGGCTTCAGTAAGGTCTTTTTTGAGCCATTCGTCAAGGTCTATTTGCTTGCCTACGCCTGCGATTGATATGAATGAGGGGTATGTGCGGGTTTCGTTGGAAGTGTTGGTGTTCTGTTGGGTGTTCTGTTGGGTGGTTTGTTGGGTGGTTTGTTGGATATTTTGTTGAATGTTTTGTTGAATGTTTTGTTGGATGATTGTGGAGAGGTTGGAGGAATTGGAGGGTTGCTGACCTTGTTGTTGGGCTTGTTGTTGACCTTGCTGCTGATCTTCAGTTTTCTTTTCTTCAGTTTTCTTTTCCTCAGTTTCCTTTTCCTCAGTTTTCTTTTCCTCAGTTTTCTTTTCTTCGATTTTCTTCCCTAGTTTTTCCATCTCTTTGGATGCGCTGAAATCTTCTTTGGGTAGAGGAGTAGCTGTGAAGAGTTCGGCGGAGAGTAAATCTTTGACCAGTTTGATGGCATTGGGGTCGTCTGCACCGAGGGGGTTGCCAGTGTTGTTGCCGGCGAAGTCGATTTGTTGGACCACGATGCTGCCTTCGTCGATGAGCTTTCGGTACATATTCTCTATGTCCACATCGGCAGCAATGGAGATGCCGAATCCGTCTTTATTGGTGTTGCTGCTTTTGTCATTTTTTTCTTGGGAAGAATCCTCGTCACCATAGGTGAAATCGCCAGTGAGATTGAAGTGGCTGTCCCAGTAGTCTTCGATGGCTTTGAAGTCGACGGTGATTTTGACATAATGGGCTGGCTCGATGCCTTTGTACGTGAGGTCGTAGAGTACAGATATTTGTGAGTTGATGTATTTTTCGGATTGAGGCTGGGATGAGTCATCAACGTCGTCGGACTGATTTTTCTTGCTACAGGTGAGCATATTGGGTTCATCCGCTAAATGGATAGGTGGAGTCGTGTAGGGAGAGGAGTTTGAGTTTGAAGAAGGGCATGTCCCTGTAGCCATAGGCCTGCCGTTTCATGGTTTTGATTTTATTGTTGATGCCTTCGAGTTTGCCGTTGGAGATGCGGTAGTCGTACCAAGCGAGTATGCCGTGCCTGTGGCGTGAGAGGGTATCCGCAATGCTTTCAATCGGT
>JAFWQP010000087.1 GCA_017509045.1 Bacteroidales bacterium | reverse complement strand
TACGCTGGCGGAGGACGACGAGACGCTGGTGCTCGACCTCATCGACAACGACCCGACCTGCTTCGCGGTCGTCGACCAGAAGCTGTGCCTCAATGCCCCAATCAACGGCGGCGCCTGCTACGTGCACAGCCGCAAGGACGGACAGAAGACCCGCGTGTCGACCCAGCGCTTCACCGCCACCAACGACCTGCTCGACGCCTACACCACCGAGGCGAAACGCACCGAGGCAATCATCAGCTACGGGGGTAAGACGAGCGGGGAGTTCTTGACGCCGAATTTGGGGAATTGAGAACTCATCAAATTGAGAGTTGAGAATTGAGAATGGGGAAGGCACTCGGGGTTCGGGTGCTTTTCCCATTTTAATTTAAGGCAACCACTAAATATTCATTTTTTGACGAACACGAATAACACAAATAGCACGAATAATAATTCGTTACATTCTGTGACATTGCTTGGGGTCGGCAGAAAAAGTGAGCTCTCTCTGCTCCCGCTTTGAGCAACGTTTGATTAGTGAGATTCGTGTTCAGAATTAATTATTGGAGGTGACCTCTAATTAATACGGTATTACGGTAACACAATAGACATTCTGCTACAGTGCTACAGTTGCTACAATTTGTTTTACCTTTATCACCCCGATAAAAATATACATACTGCTACAGTGCTACAGTTGCTACAGTTTGTTTTACCCTTATCACCCCCACAAAATAAGAATCATACAAGACATTCCCGCTTCGCGGCACCCAACTAAAGAGGATTAAGGATGTCCAGTGGACAAACGCCCTGCAGCACCTTTTAGTTTTTAGTTTTTACTTTTTACTTTCCAAAGGCACAAGCATTCATTCAAGATTTGTTTTTTCTCAGTTTTCTAATAAAATCCAGCAGTTGCTTTGCCTTTTCAACATAAGGGTCAAATGCCGCATGACTTAATTCTGCCATGATTTTATATTTTTCTAAGCTCTCTTGTGCCATAGTTTCGGCGGTGGTGAGCTCTTCTTTTTTAATGTAAAATAACCCTATATTGTATAGCGTCATAGCCACATACGGCAGGTAGGCGTCGGGGTTCTTGGCTGCTAGGTTTCTGTAGATTTTCAACGCCTCTTGGTATTCCTCTTCGGCGAGTTCCATTTGGTTGATGTTTTTATGGAGGTTTGCCAAGTTGTTCAGCGTATCAGCCACACCCGGCAGGTAGCCATCGGGATTCTTGGCTGCCAGGTCTAGGTAGATTTTCAACGCCTCTTGGTATTCCTGTTCGGCGAGTTCCAGTTGATTGGTGTAGGAAAGAAGGTTTGCCAAGTTGTTCAGCGACATAGCCAAATCCGGCAGGTAGGCGTCGGGGTTTTTGACTGCCAGTTCTCGGCGGATTTTCAACGCCTCTTGGTGTTCCTCTTCGGCGGGTTCTAGTTGGTTGGTGTCGGCATGAAGGATTGCCAAGTTGTTCAGCGTCACAGCCACATCCGGCAGGTAGGCGACGGGGTTCTCGGCTGCCAGGTCTCGGCGGATTTTCAACGCCTCTTGGTATTCCTCTTCGGCGGGTTCCAGTTGGTTGGTGTTGGCATGAAGGAGTGCCAAGTTGTTCAGCGTACTAGCCAAATACGGCTGGTAGGCGTCGGGGCTCTTGGCTGCCAGGTCGCGGTAGATTATCAATGCCTCTTGGTATTCCTTTTCGGCGAGTTCCAGTTGGTTGGTATTTCTATGAAGGGTTGCCAAGTTGTTCAGCGTCTGAGCCACACCCGGCAGGTAGGCGTCGAGGGTCGTGGCTGCCAGGTCTCGGTAGATTTTCAACGCCTCTTGGTATTCTTTTTCTGCCTCCTTGAAATGGTTGATTTCATAGAGGCAATAGCCAAAATTATGATAGGTTCCTGCTATATCATTTAATTCGATGCCACCGATGTTGGCAAAGCGGACGGCGCGATGATTTTGATAGGCATCGTACAAGTCGTCAACCAACTTCAGGGCGAAGTTCATGCCTCGCATATCGCCGACCTCTCTCCTATCTAAGAAGAACCTATATGCCATGAAGTATTCGTAGAAGGACTTGTGGGTGAAGAGGTATTTATTGTCGATGCGAGTAAGCAGGGAACGGCTTCTAAAGAGCTCCAAATCCTTGCTGTCGGGCTGCTCGTTTTCGGTTTTAATACCCATGCTATTTAATAATTCGGTCCATTCGTCGCGCCCGATGGCTTCCCATAATTCGTCTACAGTGAGGGAGAGTTCCTGCCCTACTTTGTTCTTATAAATATAGCTTGCCACTTGGGAGGTTACATACCACCAGAGATTAATCTTTTCTTTCAAACTACCCTCATCGGCCGAATTGTCTTCATGGGATTTATCAATCTCTCGGACAAACCAACTCTCCACTATCGAATCGTATAAATCTAATGTGTTGTGTATCTTGTGGCCGCTTTTGACGATATCGCGAATGAATGACAGCACTAGGGGACGGATAGCAATGAAAGCATGTTTCTTAACCAATTGCTTTGCCACCTTACGCTGTTTTGTCTCCGTAGGAGCAAACACTTTGCGCAAATACGCTCTGACTTGTTTGTTGCGAAATGGACTTAACTGAATTCGGGTTGCAGAAACGGACTTTCCGCCTCTTTCGAATCGGATGGTTTCAGCTTTTTCGTCTATAAAGAACTGTGGGCGACATGAGAATACAACTATCTTAAATTCTTGGCAGATGGTGCTTAGTTGCTTACGGAAATCGTCATATTGCGTGGGGTCGGCTGCCATCGGATTTTCATCCATGGCGTCGAGCAGCAGGATATACTTTCCTCTTTCTTCCTTTTTGATAGTGTTGATATTATCAAACACCTCCTTGTTTCGCAAAGAGAAAATCCGAATCTCGTAGGGCAAATCCTCCTTCTTGTGGCTATTGATATAGTCGACAAAAAGGTGTACCAGCGCAGCTGTCTTCCCTGTACCAGTGTCTCCTAGGAGGCAATACACTTTGTCCGCACCAGTATGCTTGACAAACACTTTTTTCAGGAAATAGGAGCGGAGTTCTCGTGGAATATTGATGACATTCAATCCTTTGTTTTTGAATGTAAAATAGGGCTGGATATAGATGCTAGCGGACGGGAGATAATCTTCAAAATCGGTTGGGATATGGTCGAGAATATAGCTATCCCTCCATTTGCGGGTGGAAGGGGAAACTTTTTTACTTCTAAGGATAGAAATTATTGTTACAAAAATGCCTATAATGCCTATAATACTACTTATTATTGTGATAAGCAGAGTATGGGAGTCACACCATTGACCAATATTATGCAAAACTGATTGCATCGTCTCCATAACACAAAAAGATGTTAGTTGTTGTAAATGAATTTACTTAACCTTACAGCACTTCCATATAGGACATTCTAACACATCTGCAAATATACGATTTTTCTCGGACACCTAGAGGAATTTTAAAGTGAAAATTGAAAACTATTTAAATTGAAAATTGAAAGTTGAAAGTTGGCTGGCGCACCAACTTCTTAGCTCTTAGTTCGTACTTCCTACTTCAAATAAAGGGGGGAGGCACTCGGGGTTCGGGTGCTTTTCCCATTTTTATATTTTCAATTTAAACATACCCCGCCACTTCGGCAAACATTCACTGGATGTTGGAAAACATTCACTGGATGTTTTCTTTCCTCTAAAGAGGATTAAGGAAGTCCAGTGGACTTACGTCCTGACGCGTAAACATTAAACTCTAAACTTTCAACAACTCTAAACTTTCAACTTTAAACTATCAACTTTTAAAATTGAGAATTGAGAATTGTTTGGCTACTGCCACGTAAGTCCACTGGACTTCCTTAATCCTCTTTAGAGGGGTGCCACGAAGTGGCGGGGTATGTAAAAAGAGGGGCGACACGCAGAGGCAATAGTATGGTGGATTTGAGAGGAGTAGCATACCCCCCGCCTTCGGTAAACCCTCCACTGGAGGCTTTAATTCCCTCTAAAGAGGGGACGGGGCGGGAGCCAAATTTTAATTTTTAACTTTTAATTTTTAATTTTCGAAGTTTTCAATTTAAAACGCTATCAACTCTAAACCTTAAACTGTAAACTATCAACTTTTATTTAAAGGACGATGCGGCTGGTGAGCATGATGTAGCCGACGCGGCGGTTGAGGCCTTGGAGGATGCCGCCACCGTAGTTTTCGTTGATGAGGTTGTGGAGGGGGAGGGAGAAGGTGAGCATGTTCTTGACGGTGTTGTCGCGGTTGGTGAGGGAGAAGGAGAAATCTAAACCCCATCCGCCTTGTATCATCTCTTTGTCGGGGGTGCCCCAGTATTGCCACGAGCCGGTGCAGCTGAGGGGATGGTCGTAGAAGGCACCCACTTCGAAGGCTTTGCGGTCTTTGCCGAGGATGATGCCGGCACGGGGCTGGAGGAAGTTGCCACGCAGATTCTCATTGCCGGGCTTGAAGCAGAGTTCCTGGCTCTTGTAGTAGGCTCCGGCATAGAAACCCACGAGCGAGGTCATGCAGGAGGCATCGAGACCAATGCCGAAGTCGCCGAGATATTTGAAGGGGTTTTTTAAGGCACGACGATAGGGGCCGTAGATGTCGTAGGGGTCGACAAAGCCCTGCTTGGCTATACCGACGGGGAAAACGAGGTCGCCGCCGGGGATGATGGCTTCGGCCACGGGGTTGTCGTCGAGTGCCCAATGAACCACTGCGGATTGGGCTATGCCATAGAGGATGGTGGTCCAATAGTTGGTTGACCAGGCGCGGGTGTTGAGGGTGAATTGGCATTTGTTTTCCTGCGCAGAGACGCTGGTGGCCAGCAGAACTGCCATGATTACAATCGATAAGAGTTTCTTCATATTTGTATTATTTTATTGTTTGAAAGTGCAAAGATACGCAATAAATTGAAAATTGAAAATTGAAAGTTGAAATTTGAACATGAATTACCATGAGTTGAACATGAATTATTCGTGAATTATTAATGGTAAAATGGTGATAATTTGTGTACTATGAATTATTTGTTTGTGGGTCTATGCGTTAATCAAAAATTATTTTGTAAATTTGCACCCCAAAAAATAATGTATCATGGTTACGTTTATTGTTGCTATTGTGCTGTTAGTGCTTGGGTATTGGATATATTCGAAGGTGATAGAACGTATCATCGAAGTGGATCCCAAGCGCGCGACGCCGGCGGTGGCACATCCCGACGGGGTGGACTATGTGCCGATGAAGCCGTGGAGAATCTACCTTATCCAGTTTCTGAACATTGCGGGCGTGGGACCCATCTGCGGCGCCATCATGGGCGCGCAGTTTGGCTCGGCGTCGTTTCTGTGGATTGTGTTCGGCAGTATCTTTGCCGGCGCGGTGCACGACTTTATCGCGGGCTTTATTTCGATAAGGCGCGACGGCGCGTCGCTGCCGGAGATACACGGAGCCTATCTGGGCAACGGCGCCAAGCAGGTGATGCGCTACTTCACGGTGCTGCTGATGATACTGGTGGGCGCGGTGTTTGTGAATACGCCGGCGGTGTTGCTGAACAATAATTTCACGCCCGACTGGAACGTGTTCGTATGGGTGGGCATCATCTTTGCCTACTATCTGATTGCCACGCTGCTGCCCATAGACAAACTGATTGGCAAGATATACCCGATTTTCGGTTTCCTGCTGCTGGGTATGGCGCTGGCGATAGTGGCAGCGTTTGTGGTGGAGCGTCCGGCGCTACCAGAGGTGTGGGACGGATTGCAGAACCAGCATCCCGACGCGGCGCACAACCCGATATTCCCGATGATGTTTATCTCGATAGCGTGCGGAGCCATCAGCGGTTTCCACGCCACACAGTCGCCCTTGATGGCGCGCTGTATGACCAATGAGAAGCAGGCGCGGCCGGTGTTTTACGGGGCGATGATAACCGAAGGCGTGGTGGCTCTGATATGGGCTGCGGCGGCGACGGTGTTTTACCACGACCCGCAGCTGCAGCCGCTGACCGTGAACCCCGCGACGGGCGCGACACTGGGCGGCAACGCAATGGTGGGCGTGATAGCCAACGCGTGGTTCCCGAAGGTGATAGCGGTGATATGCGTGCTGGGCGTCATCTCGGCAGCCATCACGTCGGGCGATACGGCGTTGCGCTCGGCCCGTCTGATAGTGGCCGACTTCCTGCACTATGAGCAGAAGCCTATCAAGAACCGCCTGTTTGTGGCGCTGCCCATCTTCGCCATCACGGCGGGTGTGCTGGTGTATTCGCTTATCGACGCGAAGGGGTTCGACGTGATATGGCGTTACTTTGCATGGAGCAACCAGGTGCTGGCGACGGTGACGCTGTGGACGCTGACGGTGTATCTGTGCCGCAGACACAAGCCGTATATCATCACGCTGCTGCCCGCTATGTTTATGACTATGGTGACGGGGAGTTTCCTGTTCGTGGCTGAGAAGGAAGGCTTGGGTACGGTGATACCTCACTGGCTGGGGTACACCATAGGCGCGGTGATCACACTTGGAGCGACGCTGCTGTTCTTCCTCTGGTCGAAGAAACAGACTGGAACAGAAGAGTGATAGGCGGCGGAAGAGAGCCTTTTTTGTGTTGAGATACAATTTTTTTGTATATACTTCGTTACTATTAAAGAAAAAGTTGTATTTTTGCAACGTATTTTATGGTGAATAATATTATCTAAGATGAAGAAATACATCGTTTTATCATTGATGCTGCTGGTGGCGGGCACCGCCTTTTCCGGCAACAAGCCCCGCAAATCGTCGCGTCAGGAGATGGGCATCAACGGCAATGCCGTGTATGTGATTGAGTACACCTACGACATTCACGGTGGCCGCAACGGCGGTCGCCAGCTGGTGTGCATCGACTCCATCACCTTCGACAAGCGTGGTAATTTTCAGGACAAATATCGCACCAAGGACGGTGAGTACACTTGGTATTCGTACTATTTCGACGTGCACGGCTACGCACTGGGTTGGAACGAATATAACCGCGCCAAGGAGCTGACCGGCCGTACCGCCTATCTGAACGACAAGAACGGCAACCGCATTGAGCGTACGGTATTTATGGGCGAGCACATGACCAAGAAAGAGACCTCGCGCTATGAGAACAACCGCTTGGTGGAGGAGCAGAGCTTTGCCCCCGACGGCACGCTGACCGAGAAGCGCGTGTATCTGTACGACGCATCGGGCAACAACACCGAGATGGAGTTTTACGACCGTGACGGCGAACTGATGCAGCGCTATATGTACAAATACGACAGTCACGGCAACCGCATCGAGTGGCGTTTCTACGACGCTGACGACTTCTTGGTAGCCCTCACCACCTATTACTACGACGACCACGACAACCTGATTGAGCTCTCGTCGTTCAACTATGACGAGCACCTGAACTGGAAGCACAGCTACGTATTCGAGTACGACGAGGACGACAACTGGGTGCGCCAGACCATCTACCGCAACAATGTGGCCTATCAGGTCATTGAGCGCGAGATAGCTTTCCCCGCCTATTAATTTGGGAGCGAATCCATTTCCAACTTTCAATTATATTAATTATCCATCATGCCAACAGTAAGAAACATGAAACGTACTAAAGTTATCGTCGCCATCATCTTCAGCGCGGCCATCATTGGTGCTGTGTGGATTGGCGGTCATTATCTCAACAAGGCTAGAGGTCATGCGAAGACCGTTTCGGTGGTAGGTATGGCCGAACGCGACTTCGATTCCGACCTTATAGTGTGGGACATCAGCTATAATGTTCTGAATATGAATATCAAGGAGGGATATAACGAGCTCAAGGAGATGACTCAAACCGTAAAGAAATACCTCACGGAGCAAGGCATCTCTGAGAACCAGATGGATTTCCAGGCTGTCACCAACTATAAGGAGACCGACTATGTATATAATCGGGAGACCCATACATCGACGAATGTGTTCCGGGGCTACCGTCTTACCCAGCGGGTGCGTATTGAGAGCAACGATGTGGAGAAAGTGGAGAAAGTGCAGCGCCAGATAGTCGAATTGCTTGATCGTGGCATCAATATTGACAACAACAGCCTCGCCTACTATTACACCAAACTCTCCGACCTTAAGATTGAGATGCTTGCTGAGGCTACCGACAACGCCCGCAACCGCGCCCAGACTATCGCCAAGAGCGCTGGGGCACGCTTGGGCGGACTGCAGACAGCCAATATGGGCGTGTTTCAGATTACCGCTCCCAACTCCTCGGATGAGGAATACTCTTGGGGCGGCACCTTCAACACCACCTCTAAGAGAAAACGCGCCAGCATCAACATGCGGCTGACTTACTTTGTAAGATAGCACCCAGCGTGCTGCGATAGAATAATGACGTGCCATTCGATTTGAGTGACACGTCTTTTTTTTATTCCCGTCGCACATAATGTAAGGTAACAGATTTTTATTATTTCGCTCTAGTACAACATATGACTGATTTTTGCCTAATAGTATCCATGTCGCGTCTCTTCGAGACGCTAGAAGTGAGTTTATTCTGTCACCGCACTGCGCTACGCTTGTACGGTGTTATTGAAATTCAGCCTCTTCGAGGCTGTAAAAAATCAGTCTTATATTAAACTAGAGCCAAACGAATTAATAGAAGCACCGTGAAGAAATATTTCTCAAGACTGATAGTTGCCCTCTCGTGGTTGCTGCTGGCGCCTATGGCTGGTGCCCAGCCCACCTCTATAGGGTATGACGACATAGTAATCCTTTACGAGAACGACGTGCACGGGGCTATCGAGGGCTATCCCCTCATGGCTGCTATGCGCGACCAGATGATGAGCCTCACGCCCAATGTTGTGGTGGTTTCCTGCGGCGACTTCCTTTCGGGTACGCCGCTTGGCTCGGTATCGCGGGGACGCTATCTGATTAGGATGATGAACACTGTGGGATATGACTATGTTACTCTTGGGAACCATGAGTTTGACTTTGGCATCGACACTTTGGTGCGACGCATGTCGGAGCTGTCCGCACGGGTGCTGTGTGGCAATTTTGCCTCAGTGGATGGGACATCCTATTTTCTGTGCAATGCCATCAGCCAGTTTGACGGTGTGAAGGTGGCTTTCGTGGGTGTGACCACACCTCATGTGCCCACTTCCAGCACGCCTATGTTCTTCCAAGACAGCGCAGGAGCGTGGCTCTATACCTTCTATCCTAACAGTCTCGATTCGGTGGTGCAGCGGTGTGTGGACGAGGTGCGCGGAAAAGGGGCAGACTATGTGGTGCTGCTGTCGCATCTGGGAGACTTTGAGCTGCCCCCTTTGGTGGCTGCCACAGAGGGTATCGACGTGGTGCTTGACGGCCATTCGCATAGCGTTATACCCCACACCCAACTGCTTAATCGCAAAGGGGAAGAGGTGTTGTGGACCTCCACAGGCTCCAAGTTCCACAACATAGGCCGGCTGGTCATACCGCGCGGAGGCAGACCGCATAGCGAATTGTTGCCCAGCGTCACCGTACCCCACGTTATCAATGCCGCCTTCGACACATTGCAAGCCGTGCAGCAGGCGTACGATTCCATAGCCCGCCGTCGGGTGGGCTACAACCAAGTGTTCCTATGGCGGAAAGGTTATTATGAAGATAACCGCATCGATTCCCCTCTCGGCAATTACTTCTGCGATGCTTTCTTGGCGCTGACGAAGGACTATCATGCCGATGTGGCATTGATGAATGCGGGCGGAATGCGCGACGACATTCGGGCGGGCGAACTATTGTTTGGCGACCTCTATGCCGCCGCCCCTTTCGACAACCAGCTCTGTGTCGTTGAGACGAGCGGGCAGTCCATCCTCGATGCGCTGGAGATGGGGTGCCGGAAATGGCCCAAGGTAAGTGGGGAATTTCTTTATGTGGCAGGGCTACAATATGAGATAGACACGATGCAGAAGAGCACTGTGGTGTGCGACGAGAATGGTGTATTGATTCGTATCGAGGGCGCCCGCAAAGTGAAGAATGTAATGGTCGTGAATCCCATCACTCAGGAGCTGACACCTCTTGACCCCAAAAAGGTATACCGTGTGGCAGGTTGCGACTATACGCTGCTAAAAGAAGGCGACGGGCACCGTTTCCCCGATGCAAAGGTGATCAACCCTGCGATATGCTCGTACGTTGAGGCGATAGAACGCTATCTTCACGACCATCTCAATGGCGTTATCGAGCCATCCACGTACGCCCACCCACTTGGCAGAATCATAGCTAGATAGCCTTCCCACAATGGGGATAGGGCGCTGGTGGTAGTGCCAATCCTAAACAGAAAAATGTTAATTTTGCAATTATTGTCGAAGAGAGGTGTGCTAGTTTAGATAATTTTTGTACTTTTGCATTTTAATTTAGGAATAATTACAATCAATTATTGGCATGAATATCAAATTGCGTCTGATAATAATGAACTTTCTCGAGTTCGCCGTATGGGGAGCCTACCTCACCTCGATGGGTGGATTCCTGTATGGGGCAGGACTTGTGGATAAAATATGGATGTTTTATGCAGTGCAGGGCATTGTGTCTATATTCATGCCGGCGCTGATGGGCATAGTGGCAGACAAATGGATTCAAGCCCAGAAGGTACTCTCCCTCTGTCACGGTATTGCAGGACTCTTTATGCTTGGCGCCGGAGTATATGCGATGATGAACACGGGGAATATCCAGTTTGGGCCACTATTTGCTTTGTATACGGTAAGTGTGGCTTTCTTTATGCCCACCATCGCCATCGCCAATTCGGTTGCATACACCGGGCTTGATAAGGCTGGGCTCGATTCGGTGAAGCACTTCCCTCCCATCCGTGTGTTTGGCACCATCGGTTTCATCTGCTGCATGTTGGCGGTGAACTTCTTTAGAAACGGCAACGGCATTCAGTTCCAGCATTCGCACGAGCAGTTCTTGCTTTCGGGCGCTTTGAGCCTGATACTTTGCATCTATGCCCTCACGCTGACCCCCTGCCCCTGTCTTGGGAAGGACAAGCCCTCGCGCTCGTTTGCTGAGGCTTCGGGGCTCAGCGCTTTCAGACTTTTCAAGGAATCGAGATTTGCCATCTTCTTCGTATTCTCTATGTTGTTGGGTGCTTCCTTGCAGATTACCAACGGCTATGCCAACACCTTTATCACCCATTTCATCGAAGTGGACGAGTTTAAAAACACCTGGGGTGCCAACAACGCCAATGCGCTCATCTCGTTGAGCCAGCTGTCCGAAACACTCTGCATACTGCTCATCCCCCTCTTTTTGCGCAAATTTGGTATCAAGAAGGTGATGCTCATCTCGATGGTGGCATGGGTGTTGCGCTTCGGACTATTCGGAGCGGGCGACACGGGTAGCGGTTTGTGGATGCTCATTCTCAGCTGCATCGTCTATGGTGTTGCGTTTGACTTTTTCAACATCTCGGGCTCCCTGTATGTAGAGTACGCCACCTCCGACGATATACGTTCTTCGGCGCAAGGACTCTTTATGCTGATGACCAACGGGCTGGGTGCCACCCTGGGCACATGGGCTGCCGGTATGGTTGTCAACCATTTTGTCGTCAACGCCGCCGAGCCCAACTGGAGCGCCGCGTGGTATTGCTTTGCCGGCTACGCGTTGGTGGTCGCCATCCTCTTTGCGCTATGCTTTAGAGACGAGAAATTCCCCGAGACGAACAAACGGTAGTCTCCCCTACCCCTAATTATAAATAGAACAAAACGTTAATTAATCCTTAATATCAATCAAAAACACAAAGTCATGAGTAAGACAATTAAAAGTTTGCTTGTTGTCCTCTTTGGCGTACTGTTGGGCACAACGGCCTACGCCCAGTCGACAACTGCTTCCATTGCCGGCCACGTTACCGATGCTAATGGAGGTCTCCAAGATGCGGTGATTACTGCGGTCTACACCCCCACAGGGATCACCTATCATGCTTTTTCCGGTCGCGATGGCGTCTACCGCATCAACAATGTTGTTGCCGGCGGTCCCTACACCATCAAGGTCGAGATGATGGGCCATCAGCCCTATGTCGTTACCAACGTGCACGCTCCTCTGAGTGGAACGATTATGGTCAACTGCATACTGAATATCTCTGCCACCACGCTGGAGGCAGTGTCAGTGGTCGCTGAGGGTATCAACACCAACATGGACATCCAAAATTCGGGTGCCAACACCTTGATTGACAACAACACCATTGCCAAGATTCCTACCACCAGCCGTAGCATGAACGACATCATGAAGCTCACCCCGCAGGCCTCTGTGGTGGGTGGCGGTTTTGCAGCCGGTGGCGGCAACTATCGTGGCTCCACCGTCACGGTCGACGGTGCTTCGTTCAACAATGCCTTCGGTATCGGTTCCAACCTCCCCGCCGGTGGCAGCCCCATCTCGATTGATGCTATCGACCAGATTTCCATCAACCTCACCCCCTTCGATGTGCGTCACAGCGGTTTCCAGGGCGGTGCCATCAACGTGGTTACCAAGCACGGTAGCAACGAGTGGCACGCTTCGGTGTACGACTACTTCACCAACGACGCTATGCGCGGCATCCTCGTAGGCGAGGACACCCTGCCCAACAGCCAGTTCCTCAACAATGTGATGGGCCTCACCGTCAGCGGCCCCATCATCAAGGACAAGCTCTTCTTCTTCGTCAATGCAGAGTATACGATGGACGACGTGCCCGGCTCTACCCGCCGTGCTCGTGCTAGCGAGAGCGACGAGTGGGGTGGCAGCACCACCTACAACCGTCCCACCGAGGCCCGTATGAACGAGATTGCCACCTTCCTGAAAGACACCTACGGCTACGACCCGGGTCCCTATCAGGACTACTCGCTGAGCACTCCCGACTATAAGGTGCTCGCTCGTTTGGACTGGAACATCAACAAGAACAACACCTTCAATCTCCGTTTCAGCCACACCCACTCCTACGGCTCCAACCAGCCCTCCTCTTCGATGAGCCCCATCGGCGGTACCAACACCACCGTGAATATCGGCGGCACCGAATACACCTTCAACCGCAACAGCCAGGGCCGTCAGTCTGAGTACTCGCTCTACTTCAAGTCGGCCCGCTACTATCAGGAGCAGAACTTCACCTCCTTGGCAGCCGAGTTGAACAGCCGTATCTTCAATGGCAAGGGTACCAACACCCTCCGCGCCACTTGGTCGTATCAGAACGAGCCCCGTTCGTTCGACGGCAACCTCTTCCCCACAGTCGATATTCTTGAGCCATACACCGACAAGAACGGCGAAACTCAGTATGCCTTCTACACCACCTTCGGTATCGACCCCTTCACCTACATGAACACCCGTCGCGTCAACACCTACATCTTCACCGACGAGCTCACCTACGCCACCGGCATCCACAACATCATTGGCGGTGTACAGTATGAGACCAACCGCGTTGTCAACGGCTTCATGCAGGGTGGTGCCGGCTGGTACATCTTCGACTCGTGGGAGACCTTCAAGAATGGCGGCCTGCCCCTCTCGATGATGATTACCCACGCCAACCTCGACGATCCTACCGCCACTGTTTATCCCACCTTCGACTACAACCAAGCCTCGCTCTACGCTCAGGACGAGATGGAGTTCAGCAAATACTTCAAGCTCACTGCCGGTCTGCGTATCGAGATGCCCATCGTCAATTTCCCCAACAACAACTTCAACAAGGAGTTCAACGACATAGCCGTTGCCAACCCCGAGAGTTCGTTTGCTGGTCTTAGCACTGCCGACCTCCCCGGCCTCACCCTCAATGTGTCGCCCCGTATCGGCTTCAACTGGGATGTGACCAAGGACCGCAAAGTCGTTGTCCGCGGTGGTACCGGTCTCTTCACTGGCCGTATCCCCAACGTCTGGCTGGTTAGCGCTGCTGGCAACGCCAACGTGCTCCAGTATCAGTACATCGCCAACCTCCAAACTGGTCAGCAGGTGTTCCCCTTCGCCGCCGACCGCACCGACATCATCAACAGCATCTATGCCGGCAACGCCTTCCACCAGCAGGACCTCGCCGCTCCTACCAGCACCACCATTCTGGCTAAGGACCTCCGTATGCCCACCAGCTGGAAGACCTCCGTTGCTGTCGATGCCAAGCTCCCCTTCGGCATCAAGGGAACCCTCGAAGGTATCTACTCCTACAACTTCAACGAAGTCGTAGCCACCACCCTCGGTTACAAACTGGGTGACGAAGTGCAGCTCCCCGGCGAGCCCGAAACCCGCCACACCTATACCAGCGAGAACATCCGCAACAACGCTGGTGGTAAGATGAGCGGCTACTATCTCTTCAACGCCAAAGACCTCCACGGCCAATACTACTCCATCACCGCCCAGTTGAGCAAGAGCTTTGCTTGGGGTCTCGACCTCATGGCTGCTTACACTCACAGCTTCAGCAAGTCCGTCACCGACGGTGTTGGCGACCAGGTCTACAACATCGCCCAGCTCTATCGTCGCAACGGCGACAACAGCCCTGAGCTCGGCTACTCCTACTATGTGACCCCCAACCGTTTGATTGCCAATGCTAGCTACTCCATCTACGAAGGTCCTTACACCGCCACCAAGCTCGGTCTCTTCTATGAAGGCTACAATCTGGGCTATGTGGGCAGCTACAACCAAGCACGTTACTCCTACCTGCTGACCACCGACCAGGGCACCGGCATCAACACCGCCCAGCTCCTCTACATCCCCACCGAGGAAGAACTGGCCACAATGCCTTTTGCCGAAGAGGCTAACCGCGACGCCTTTGGCGCATTCATCGCTGGCGACCGCTACCTCAGCGCTCACCGCGGCGAATACAGCCTGCGCAATGGTGCCATTTGCCCCTGGGTCAACCGCATCAGCTTCAAGATTGACCAAGAGTTCTACTTCAACGTAGGCGGTCGCAAGACCACCCTCCAGATTGGTGCCGACGTCAACAACATCGCCAACCTCATCAACAGCAACTGGGGTTGCCTCCAACAGCTCAGCAGCGAGACCATTCTGCAATACAAGAATGGCAACTACACCTTCACCGAGCCCAACTGGCATAACTACAACAACTTCCTCTCCACTTGGAATGTGTTGCTGCACTGCCGTTACACCTTCTAATCGGAAATTCTTGTTAGTTCAGGTTCCACCAGAAGGAACCATAAGAATTTGTCCAGAATTCCAGCCCAGCGACACTTTGTCGCTGGGCTTTTTTATATGTGTTTATGCATATTCCTCTCTTGGATTCATCAATTTCTGCCGATTGAAATGGCTTCTTCACTATTGGTGAAGCCCCAGTGCTTCCAGAGATTATCCGCTCGGTTTCCGCTCGATATCCGCTCGGTTTCCGCTCCAAGGGGCGGATACCGAGTACCCAATCGGTAGAAATCGGTAAAATGCGGTAAGAATCGGTAAGATGCCGTAAGATGCGGTAAGGGAGAGAAAAATTATGAGTACCTTTGCACGCGGATTGAGAGAAAGAATGTGTGTATTGGCAAAGTAGGGTAGCGATGACGTGGGCTTGATTATTTCGGCCTGACTTGATGGTAAATAAAAATTATTTTGTACCTTTGCATTCTTAACATTGCGCTAAGAAATGATGCAATGTGTTTCTAGACAAAGTAATGTATATAAAAAAGAAACGTTGAAAAATGGAGAAAAAGGATTTTAAGCAACAGTTTGTGGCTTATTTGCTGCTAGTGTTGGGCAGTGCGCTCTTTGCTGTGGGCGACGTGATGTTTGTAAACCCCTATTTGATGGCTCCCGGCGGTACGTACGGTTTGTCTAACGTGTTGAACACCGTGTGGCCGTGGAAGATTGCATTCTACGCTATCTGCATGGATATTCCGCTGCTAATTATTGGCACGCTGATATTGGGACCCAAGTTCGGTGTGAAGACTATTGTGTCTACAGTATTGATATTTCTTTTCACCCTTTTGCTCGAGTCGATATGGGGATATAACCCCGTTATCCACGACGGTGCTATCGTTGCCAGTCCGATAGAGGGACGGAACATGGTGGAGATACTTAACAATGGCGGCTGGTTTGAGCCCGACTACTTCCTCAACACGGTGGTGGCAGGTCTCATCTACGGTGTAGCTATTGGCTTGATATTCCGTTCGGGTGCCACCAGCGGAGGCAGCGACATCATCTCCATGATTCTGCATAAATACACCAAGATTTCACTTGGCACGCTGGTGCTGATTGTGGACAGCTGCATCACCCTCACCACCTTTATCGCTTTCGGCGACATCCGCCTGCCCATCTATTCCATCATACTCATCTTTATCGAGAGCAAGGTTATCGACCTAGTGGTGGAAGGCACCAAGAGCTATAAGACGGCATTCATTGTCACCGACAAGCTGGATGAGGTGAAGGAGTACATTCTCAACGACATGCACCGCGGAGGCACCTGCATCACTGGCGAAGGTCTATACAATGGCACCGAGCGGAAGATGATTTACGTCACTATGGAGCGCGCTGACTTTGTGAAACTGCGTTCGAATCTGCGCCGTCTTGACCCGGCTGCTTTCGTGAACGTGATAGAGAGTTCGGAGATTATGGGCAAAGGGTTCAAGGCTCTGCCCGTTGAAGAATAAAAAAAGTACAAACAAAAAAAACTAAAAAGTATCTGCATCTAACATTGGTCGCACTAGTGCATCATCCTTTTTTGACTTTTACTTTTTAGTTTTTATTTTTAGTATGAAGGTACTACAGCTTTGCAACAAACCGCCATACCCGTCGGTGGACGGGGGGACACTGGCGATGAACAGCGTCACACAGGGACTGCTGGAAGCGGGCTGTGAGGTGAGGGTGCTGTCGTTGTGCAGCGACAAACATCCGGTGTTGGAAAGCCGGATGACGGATGAGTACCGTCGCGCCACACGTTTCGAGGCAGTGCATATCGACTTGGGCATTCACCCGCTGGATGCGGGGGTAGCTGTGCTATGTGGCGAGTCGTACCACGTGAAGCGATTTATCAGCAAAGAGTTTGCCAAGAAGTTGGCACAAGTGCTGGAGGAGGAACAATTTGATGTGGTGCATGTGGAGAGCATTTTCATGACCCCGTATGTGCCTATCATACGTAAGCATAGCTGTGCAAAAGTGGTGCTGAGGGCACACAATGTGGAGCATACGATATGGAGGCGTGTGGCGCAAAGCGAACGCAACCCATTCAAGCGGTGGTATCTGAAACACCTGTCGCTTACATTGGGTGCGTATGAGCGAGAACATCTGAACGATTACGACGGGGTGGTGTGTATCACCGCCAACGACGAGCGACAACTGCGCGAGATGGGATGCCGCAAACCAATGATGGCAATGCCCTTCGGGGTCATGCCCGAGACGGTTGCGGGAGTGGAAGAGGAGCCTGATTCGTTGTTCCACATAGGCTCGATGGACTGGATGCCTAACTTGGAGGGGGTGAAATGGTTTTTGAAACAGGTGTGGCCCACGGTTCACGGGAGAATGCCCCAATTGACACTCTATCTAGCAGGGCGCAAAATGCCTGATGATTTGATGCGACTCGAGATGGATGGGGTGAAAGTGTTGGGCGAAGTGCCCGATGCGACGTACTTCATTACGAGCAAACAGATTAATGTGGTGCCATTGCTTAGCGGCAGCGGCATACGTGTAAAGATAATAGAAGCAATGTCGGCAGGCAAGGCGGTGGTGACTACCACGATTGGTGCCGAAGGTATCGGCTGCACTGACGGTAAAGATGTGCTGATAGCGGATACACCCGAGCAGTTTGTGGAGCAGCTGCAGCGATGTGTGGACAACCCGGAGTTTCGCAAACAGATAGGTTGCAATGCAGCCCGCCTGATAACCGAGCAGTATAGCAACAAACAACTGACACAGCAATTGCTGACGTTTTATGACAAGTTATTAAACCACGATTAGAATATGAGAAACCGTCTTATTTCCAAAACATCCGGCACAGGCAGCTTACGCTGGCTGGTTGCCATAGTCTTCTTTGTATTAGTGCTTGGCGGAATGGCACAGGCACAAGTTTCTATACCTGGAACAAAGGTGAAGTTTACATTTCCAAGCAAATGGAAATACTTGAACACAGAAAAGGTGGATGCCAACACACAGAGGTATCTCTACTATTATACCGACAAAGTGGTGGCTTCAAAAGGTGACACTACGCTTCCTTTTTTGCGCATCATAGTGCGAAAGAATTTCACCGCACCGGTGTTTGACTTTGTCTTCGACCGCTATAGTAAGGAGCCCTACCAGTCGCTGAGCGATTACACCGAGGGACTGGGGCTTCCCAAAACAGGCGGCATGGGCTATGTGGGTGCCTACACCAATGTGCAAGACAAAAAGGACTACCAGTTTAGAATGGTCTATTTCAAGGTGCAGAACACAGTGGTGGAATTTCGACTTGAGACCACCAGAGCCACTTACAAAATGATGGAGAAGGAGTTTATCTCCATATTGAAAAGCCTGAAATTCTAGACCATGAAGAGAACGAAAAGAGCATTGTTGCTGCTGTTGGTGGTCCATCTGGCCGGTGTGGTGATGGGCCAGAGCGACTCTGTGCTGGCAGTATATAGTGAGCGGTATGCACTGCTGGGCAGGGAATATGCAAAAGCCCCTGACAATGTTGCCAACCTGATGGAGATGGCAGAGTTCTATTCGCAACAGGACAATCCTTATTACAACCTTTCCCTGGCAGCGGGATATGCCAAACGCAGCGAGGTGCTGTACACCGCTTGGGTGCAGGACAAGAGCCGCTACCGCGATGTGCAGAAACTCATTCGCAAGGGCATAACCATACCCGTGATACGACAAAAGAGAAAGGACATCAATGCACAGGCCGTGCTGTACGTTCGCTCGCATATCCCTCAGATTGATGAAGCCGAAGCCACAACTTTGATTGAAGCGTTCTCCGACAATACCGAGATTGTGAAGCGACTGCGAGCCAAGATGCTGGCAGACACATACGCGAAAGTGTGCGACGAAAACACAATAGACGGCTACTATACCTTCATTCAGACCTATCCTAATACGACTGAGGCTGATTCGGCTGAGGCAGCCCTATCGAGGTTGGCACCAAGATATGTATCCCAGTTTGAGAGCGAAAAGGCTGTCGACTCAGCCATTTCGGCATACCCCGCCAGCACAACACTACAACTGGCTGGGATGAGGCAGAAGAGCCGCATAGCATACCTTGCCGCCACTCGTATTGACAGCGAGGAGGCATATTCGCAATATCTAAAGCGCTACCCACGTGGGGATTATTATCTGGAAGCATTGAACCGACTACAGCGATTTCGCCGAGACGACTACGGCATGCTTACCACGCCCGAAGAGTTGGCCGACTATGCACAAAGGCATGCTGACGACCCTTTGGCCGACAGTGCCCTAGCCCGCCTACGCAACATGGTCACGCAGGATCGCAGTCAGCGCGCCGCAAAGATTTATCTCTCACGATTCTCACTCGATGAGGAGTATTCCGACGTATACAGACATTATTACGAATGGTACGCGGAAGAGGGAAATGGCGACCCCATACGTTCGTTTGCGGCGGCACATCCCAACTACCCATACAAGATGGCTTGGAATTCTGACTTGGCTCGAGCTGCCATCATCGACTCGGTAGACCTCACACAGCCTTACAAAGAAACAGACTACGACCAGATGGAGACGAACATACGTCTGCTTATGGGACGCAAAACGGCATTCGTGGCACTGCAACGCATACTACAGCAGCAGATTGCCAGTAAAGAATGGAAGGCTGCGAGCAGCCGTATGCAGAAATATGACCTCTGTTTCGAGGATGTCAGCAGTGAAGAATATGCCGAACTGGGGGCACTGCTTGCCAACAATGGGTCTATTACTTCACGCCTCGAATCAGCACTCAAAAATATCTCGCACATCGTAGCCCATCCTACTGAAGGAGTACTCTATTATAATGTCGACAGCAACTCGACGGTCGGATTCGCTAGAAGGACGGGCACAGGCAAGAATATCAAATGGCAGCATGCGGGATATGTGCATATCGAAGGTTGTACCACACGTGTCGTGCCATACAGTTTCTACGACAAGGGCAGCAAAGTGTTGCTCGGCATAGATGGGGATATCTGGTCGGCAGAGGTGGTGTCGGATAGTCTTTGGAGGATGCTCGAGCACTTCGATTCGCCCATCAATACGCCCTATATCGAACAGGATGCCTATGTGCTAGAGGACAACTCAGGCATACTTCTCGTCTCCGACCGTCCAGGAGGCATGAATGTGCAGCACTCCGGCAGCTACTATCATGGCGACCACGCTCCAGCATTCGATATCTACTTCGTTCCTTTCTCGGGTACACAGCGATATGAGGCAATCAATTTAGGTCATGGCGTCAACACGCCCTACTGTGAACACAGTCCCATCCTTAGCCGTAATATGCGCACGCTCTACTATGTCACCGATGCCAGAGGATTGGGGTATGGCGATATCTACCGAGTGACTCGTACCGACATTAGTGACTGGACACATTGGTCTAAGCCTGTCAATATGGGACGAGGAGTGAATGGTGCCTTTGGCGAGGCGTCACTGAGTTTCGGCCAGGGCGAAAAACGTATATACTACCTCGCTGGCACTCGCTCGGATGTCATGGGATGCCGTAGTTTTGCCACCGAACACGACACCACGGACTGCCGGCACCGGTTGACAGTAGATATGTCGGAAATAATCGATGTGTTGCGTAATGTCAGATTGGTTGAAACAAGACAGCAGTGCACGACCCTCCGTCTTGACGAAAACCAGATTGACTCCCTTCAGAGCTTCACGCTCTATCATGGTATGCCGTATGCCTTGATTGCTGAGGCAGACTGGGTCTATGTCCCCACATTTGTAATTGAGGGTGGCTCGCAGAAGAGTTTTTCGCTCCAAGGGTACACACTCGAGCAGTTGAAAGAGCCCGTCCCGCTCCCGTTAACGGAGTTTTATGACAATACTGCCCAGTTGCTGCCCCTTGCCAAAGAGGAACTGAAAGCACTTGCCAACTTCATGCAGCAACATGCTAGGTGTCAGATTGAGCTGATAGTACACACCAACGGTGTTGACGACAAGGCCGCATACGCTTTATCGCTACAACGAGCCACAGCCATTCGCAACTATATAGCCAGCTGCGGCATTACTGCCGGACGTATCCATCTTTCGGCTTACGGAAAGGTAGCGTATAATCAAGGGCAATCGCCACATCCAGTGTCGGTTCGTTTCTTTTGAACCTAAGCAAAACAGTTCTTTTTTACCATCTTTTTGAGAATTATTTTTGCTAGTTCGAAAAAAAAGTGTAATTTTGCCATTCGTAAGTTGTATTAATTAACCTGCAATGGAACAGCATAAGACTATTGTTTTTGAAGAACATACATTGCATTATCGAGATGAGGGCAGAGAGCACGAACAGACATTAGTCCTGCTTCACGGCTATCTTCAGAATCTAGATATCTGGAGTTCCTATGTCCTTTCCTTTATGCGTTCCATGCATGTCATCACTATCGACCTCCCCGGACACGGATACAGCGAATGTTTCTACGAAGTGCACACCATGGACTTCATGGCTCGCGCCGTCAAGGCTGTGCTGGATGATGCCCATGTGGAACAGTGCGTGATGGTAGGCCACTCAATGGGTGGCTATGTTGCCCTTGCGTTTGCCGACTTGTTCCCCCATCGACTCAGAGGTCTGGGGCTGCTACACTCCCATGCCCTCTCCGATAGCGAAGCCATCGTCGAAAACCGCATGGCCACCTGCGAACAAGTGTGTCAAAACCGTGCCAGCTATATCGTCAGCTTCATTCCCTCACTGTTCGATATTTCCAAACGCGAAGTGATGAATCAAGAGATTAAGGACATCCAAGACCAATGCCTCGAAACTAAGGCAGAGAGCATCATCGCCGCCCAACGAGGTATGGCTGCGCGTCCGTCAAGGCTACACGTCTTACGGCAACTGGAAGTGCCAACCCTCTTCATCTATGGCAAGAATGACCCCCGCATCGCTGTTGAGGTGGCTTTGGCTCAGGCCATGGAGGCACAACACGCCGAGATATTGCTGCTCGAAAATGTGGCCCACATGTCCCACATCGAAGAACGCGACTACGTGCGTCCCCGTCTGGCAAATTTTGTCAGCACCTGCTATATGTAGACCATCCCTTTTACTACAGACATTGCCACCCCCCATCGGCTAATACGGCAAAGATATGGGAGAGGCAATTATAATATATTGTATTCTACCCTCTTGCATTAAAAGTAGAAAAATTTAACAAAATAAATTCTTTATTTCAAAAAAAGGTTGTATATTTGTTATTCCAAAAGTAACTCAATGTTTAATATAATTAATTAAATATCATGAAAGTAAACGAAATTATGGCTAACCTGGAAGCCAAACATCCGGGCGAAAACGAGTACTTACAGGCCGTTCGCGAGGTCTTGGAGACTATCGAAGAAGAATACAACAAGCACCCCGAGTTTGAGGCTGCCAAGATTGTCGAGCGCATTGTTGAGCCCGACCGCATCTTCAAATTCCGCGTTGTTTGGGTTGACGATAAGGGTCAGACCCAGGTCAACCTCGGTTACCGCGTGCAGTACAATGCTGCCCTCGGCGCATACAAAGGCGG
>JAFWQP010000086.1 GCA_017509045.1 Bacteroidales bacterium | reverse complement strand
GTGGCGTGTCTTCGACACGCTGAGTAGTAGGGGTTTCGCTATCCCCACACTGCGCTCCCGTTGGTCGCTTAGTATGGGGTTATTGAGATTCAGCCTCTTCGAGGCTGCTAAAAAATCAGTCTTTTATCAAACTAGAGCCATATCGTTTTGAAATATTATCTCTCCCGACGCTCGATAACCTCCTTCAATTTGTAGCGATTGCCCGTAGCGGGGACAATGGCATCAATGAATGGCTGGTCGTAGCCCGCAGTCGAATAACGTCCAGGCACCACTTCGCCATCTTTGGCAGGGCGTACCACTTGGTCGTTATAACGCACAATGAGAAACTTTGCCAACTTGTCCCAACGCTTCATCATGCGGTCGGCATAGGCGATGCTCTTGCGGTTAAGATAGCTCTGTCGGTCGGCAGGGGTCAATTCTTTAATGGCGGCAAGCACAGAATCCTGGTCGGCAAAATAATAGTCTTCCAATTCCCTTTGCGCATCGCGCAAATCGCCAATCATCAACGAGTAACGGGGGTAAACCATATTCGCCACCCAATTGTTCATCCAAAAGGCCGACTCGTACGAGAATTCGTTGCGCGGGTTGTTCTCGGGGCGAAACGGATCAGGCACTTGCGTAATGCAGCAATAGAGCGGCACGTAAGCCACCATATTGGCATCGTCGCAGTTGAACCATGTGACGCCTCCCACATCGTTGGGCAGCCACGACCGCATCTGACAGGTCATGGAGAATCCCGACTGCTGTGTGGCGATGGCACGTTCGCGGAAAAGGGGCGTACCGTCCGAAGTCTGAAAATGCATCGGCAGCGGGCGCACAGGCATTCCCCACGGCCCTGCGGTCATGTCGGCCGTCATATCCAGCGGAGTGCCCTCGAAATGGTCGCGCATATCGTTCTGCACATCGCGTAACGACAGCGGGGCATCGGGCTTAATCCACAGCGGCAGATGGTCGCACTTGTCGAACTCTCCGTTGATATACGGCAGATACTTGTCCATTTCAGCATGACTGGCATGATGACGGAAGAAACTCCACACCCTTGCATCGGCATAACGCACATTTTCAAAATCTATCGGGCAATAAGCATCACGGAAAGAGAAGTCGGCATCACTGCCATTATAAAAGCCTTTTTCGCGAGCGAAAGAAATTACATCTGCAGCATAGACACACTCCACCTCTGGGCGGTTAATCTCCTTGAGGCTACGACTGCTGATGCTAATGTACGAACGTTTCTTCTGCTGTGGAAACTGACGTATACGACTCAAGTTGGCATGGGCACAGATGCAGTCGTCTGGAATGCGCAGCGCCACCCACACAGCCCCTTTTCGGTCGGGCCCTTTGCCTATAATCTCCATTATCCACGCCTCGTTGGGGTCGCACACAGTGATGCTCTCGCCGCTACTATTATAGCCATACTCCTCCACCAGCTCTGCCATGCAGCGTATTGCCTCGCGGGCTGTGGCGGAGCGTTGCAAAGCTAAACGCATCAAGCTGAAATAGTCGAGCAATCCATCTTGGTTCACCAACTCCAGCCGCCCATCGAAGGTAGTTTCCACAATCGTCACCTGCCTTTCGTTCATCAACCCAACCACATTATAGGTATACTCCACCTGATCAACAAATCGTCCCTCATGGCGTGGCCCCCAGCCATGTATAGCAATCTTCTCACCCTGGGCATGTCGACCAGCAGGTGAGTAAAAAAGCGACCCCGAGAAACCAAAGCCGTCACAATTGTAGCTGCACATCACACTGCCATCCTTCGAAGCTTTCTTACCTACTATTAAATTGGTACATGCCATTGCCGACCCTATTCCCAGAGCCACAATCAGCACCAACATCGATACTTTTTTTATCATCTTTTATCAGTATTGTTAGTTTATATTAACATATTCGTAAGCAACCATTTAAAGCATCACACAAAAACCATCTCTATTCTAATTTGTCGATACAAAAATACACCTTTTCTTCCATTTGACGAAACTTTCGTATATTTGCAATGTGAAATTTGTTCTTAACATGAAAAAGTTTGTTGTTATATTTGCAGTAATGCTGGCGACGGTTTTCTCCGCTAAGAGCCAGTCAGCGAATGAGAAACTAAAAAGTCCCGACGGACGATTGGAAGTGACGTTCCGCCTTCTTGACGGTAAGCCGCATTATGAATTGAAACGCGATGGAAAGCAGGTAATACAGACCTCGCAGATGGGCTTCACACTGGAATGGCGCGACGACCTCGCTCACGCCTTTGTGCTCAAGAATGTTGAGCGCAGCACCTTCAACGAGGTTTGGCATCCCGTATGGGGCGAAGAAGCCAACATACGCAACCACTACAACGAGATGCTGGTAACTTTGGAACAGCCCATTGGCTCGGTGGAGAGCATGGACCACTCGACCGAAAAGAGGCCTACCGTGATGCAGATACGTTTCCGCCTCTACGACGACGGTCTTGGCTTCCGCTACGAGTTCCCTATGCGATACAACGGCATCGACAACGCACTGGTTTGCTTCTGGTTCAAAGAAGAGCTGACTAGTTTCCACCTAACAGGCGACCACACTGCGTGGTGGATTCCGGGCGACTACGACACTCAAGAATACAACTATACCGAGAGCCGCCTCTCACAAATCGACAGTCTCTACGAGAAGGGACATGAACACGGTGGCTGGCCTTGGACCGACTTCTCACGCACCGGCGTGCAGACTGCCCTACAGATGCGCACCGACGACGGCCTCTATATCAACATCCACGAGGCCGCCACGCTAGACTACCCCACCATGCATCTTAACCTCGACCCTAAGACATTCACTTTCCGTGCCTGGCTTTGTCCCGATGCCGCTGGCTATAAAGGACGTATGCAGGCACCCTGCCACACTCCCTGGCGCACCATCATGGTCTGCGACAAAGCTACCGACGCACTTCGCTCTCGCCTTATACTTAACCTCAACGACCCCTGCGCCCTCGACGATGTCAGCTGGATTCATCCTGTGAAATATATGGGCGTATGGTGGGAGATGATTAGCGGCAAAAGCACTTGGAACTATACCAACGACTTCCCAAGTGTGAAACTTAACCCCGAACCCAGCAATTCTCAATCCTTAATCCTCAATTCTCAATTCACAGATTTTGCTCACGCCAAGCCCAACGGCACCCACGGTGCCAACAATGCCAACGTGCGCCGCTATATCGACTTCGCTGCCAAGCACGGCTTCGACGCCCTCCTCATCGAGGGATGGAACATCGGTTGGGAGGACTGGTATGGCAAACAAAAGGACTTTGTCTTCGACTTCCTCACCCCCTATCCCGACTTCGACCTGCCCGCGCTGAACCGCTACGCCCACGAGCGCGGCATCCGCCTCATCATGCACCACGAAAGCTCTGCCTCCACCGTCAACTACGAACGTTGGATGGAAAAGGCCTACACACTGATGAACCAATATGGCTACGATGCCGTGAAGAGCGGCTACGTCGGCACCATCATCCCCTTTGCCGAAGG